>VGXR01000007.1 GCA_016873255.1 Planctomycetota bacterium | reverse complement strand
TTTGGGCCGGCTCGCGCGTTTTTGGGCCGGCTCGCGCGTTTTTGGGCCGGCTCGCGCGTTTTTGGGCCGGGCTCGCGCGTTTTTGCGAATGTCGCCGCGCACCCTCCCGCCGGGCACAGCGGGCGTGGCGCGATGACCAATAACTTTATTCCTCGAATGCCAATAACCGGAATCTACCGAATTGCACAAAGCGCGTGCCAGCGGAACGCCGATGGTTGCCCCCCTTCCCGGTTTTGAGTACGATTTCCGATCTTGGCGGCGGAGAGACCCATCGATCAAATCAGCTGACACGAGGCAGGCCCACGAGGGCCGCTTGTGCGTTGTTTCGCTTTTGGAACGAGAGGCGATCACACCATGTCGACGAAGACCATCCGCGATTTCTCGAAGAAGCGCGGCGAAGCCGATCCGGTTCCCGATCTCATGAAGGTGCAGCAGGAGGCGTATGACCGCTTCCTGCAGCTCAAGAAGGATCCGACCGACCGCGACCCGCACAAGGGGCTCGAGGCCCTGCTCCGGGAGATCTTCCCGATCGAGTCGTACGACATGGCCATGCGCCTGGAGTACGTGCGCTACCGCCTCGAGGAGCCGCGCTACACGCCGGACGAGTGCCGCGAGCTGCGCCTCACCTACGGCCGGCCGCTGCGCGTCACCGTGCGCCTCATCAAGGGCGAGGGTGAGCCGATCACCGAGGAGGACATCTACCTCGGCGACATCCCCATCATGATGGGCGGCGGCGAGTTCATCGTCAACGGCGCCGAGCGCGTCATCGTGAGCCAGCTGCACCGCTCGCCCGGCGTCGACTTCAGCGTCGCGTCGCGCATCGGCGACCGCCCGCTGCACTCGAGCCGCATCATCCCCGAGCGCGGCTCGTGGATCGAGCTGGAGGTGACCAAGAAGGACGTGCTGGCGATGCGGATCGACCAGAGCACGAAGCTGGCCGCCACCACGTTCCTGCGCGCCCTTGACGAGAAGTACTCCACCACCGAGAAGATCCTCGAGGAGTTCTACGAGGTCGAGGACATGCCGGCGAAGAAGCTCACGCCGGGCCACTTCTCGGCGGAGCTCATCATCGACAGCGAGACCGGCGAGGAGCTCTGCCGCGTCGGCGCGCAGCTCGGCGAGAAGGGCCTGGAGAACATCCTCGCGAGCAACCTGAAGACGGTGCGCGTGGTCGCCAACCCCGGCGACTCGCTCATCCTCAACACGCTCGCCGAGGAGAAGCTGGACTTCCTCGCCGAGGTCAGCGAGCACGAGGCCGCCCTTCTCAAGATCTACGGCCGCCTGCGCCCCGGCAACCCGCCGCAGGTGGACAAGGCGCGCAAGCTCTTCGAGGAGAAGTTCTTCGACGACAGCCGCTACCGCCTCGGCCGAGTGGGCCGCTTCCGCATCAACCGCAAGTTCGAGCACGACGGGCGGTACAAGAAGGTCGGCGAGGAGATGCAGCGCATCCGCGCCGAGGACTTCCTCGCCGTCATCCGCTACCTGCTCGACCTGCGCGGCAAGGCCAAGGACCAGTTCGTCGACGACATCGACCACCTGGGCAACCGCCGCCTCCGCACGCTCGACGAGCTGGCCACCGAGGAGATGCGCAAGGGCTTCCTCAAGCTCAAGCGCACCGTCCAGGAGCGCATGAGCGTCAAGGAGCCGGGCGAGATCGGCAAGATCGCCGACCTCGTCAACAGCAAGAGCATCTCCAGCGCCATCGAGTTCTTCTTCGGGCGCAGCGAGCTGTCGCAGGTGGTCGACCAGACCAACCCGCTCAGCATGCTCGTGCACGAGCGGCGCCTCTCGGCCCTCGGGCCGGGCGGCCTGAACCGCAAGCGCGCCGGCTTCGAGGTGCGCGACGTGCACCTGTCGCACTACGGCCGCATCTGCCCGATCGAGACGCCGGAAGGCACCAACATCGGCCTGATCGCGTCGCTCGGCATCTACGCCGAGATCGACGACTACGGCTTCCTGCAGACCCCCTACCGCGAGGTCAAGGGCGGCAAGGCCACGGGCAAGGTCACCAAGCTGCGCGCCGACGAGGAGCTCAAGCACATCCTCGCGCCGTCGGACTCGATGAACGCCGAGGGCAAGATCTCCAACATCCGCAACGTGAAGCTGGAGAAGGTGCTGGCGCGCAAGCGCATCGACAAGGAGGAGTCGAACGACGTCGACCTGGTCCTCGTCGAGCCCGAGGAGGTGCAGTTCGTCGACATCAGCCCCAAGCAGATCGTCGGCGTCAGCGCCTCCCTCATCCCCTTCCTCGAGCACGACGACGCCAACCGCGCGCTCATGGGCTCGAACATGCAGCGCCAGGCGGTGCCGCTCGTCAAGAGCGACCCGCCGTGCATCGCCACGGGCATGGAGCGCGTGGTGGGCACGCACTCCGGCATGATCGTCAAGGCCGCGCGCGGCGGCACGGTCACCTACGTGGACGGCCAGCGCATCATCATCGACAACGCCGATGAGTACGCGCTCCGCAAGTTCGCCGGCCTCAACGAGCGCACGTGCCAGAACCAGCGGCCGGTGGTGAAGCCGGGCGACAAGGTCAAGGCCGGGCAGATCATCGCCGACGGCGCCTCCACGCGCATGGGCGAGCTGGCCATCGGCAAGAACGCCCTCGTCGCCTTCAACACCTTCGACGGCTACAACTTCGAGGACGCCATCGTCATCAACGAGCGCCTCGTGAAGGACGACGTCTTCACGTCGATCCACATCGAGAGCTTCGAGGTGGAGATCCGCGAGACCAAGCTCGGCCGCGAGGAGTTCACCGCGGACATCCCGAACGTCTCCGAGAAGATGCTCCGCAACCTCGACGAGTTCGGCGTCATCCGCATCGGAGCGCGCGTCGGGCCCGGCGACATCCTCGTCGGCAAGGTCAGCCCGAAGTCGAAGTCCGAGCTCAGCCCCGAGGAGAAGCTGCTGCACGCCATCTTCGGCCGCGCCGGCGAGGACGTGAAGAACGACTCGCTCGAGGTGCCCGCGGGCACCGAGGGCGTGGTCATCGGGGCCAAGCGCTTCAGCCGCCGCATGCACCTCAACGAGGAGCAGAAGAAGCAGCTGAAGAAGGAGATCTCCGAGTACGAGGAGGAGATGGACAGGAAGGCCATCTCGCTCTTCAAGCAGATGGTGGCCCTCGTCAACGGCGCCCTCGGCGCCGAGATGGTCGACCCGAGCACCCGCCAGAAGGTGGGCGCGAGCGACATCGACGAGGTCATCCTCGAGCAGATCCAGAACTTCTCCGACAAGTGGATGAAGGGCTCCAAGGAGGCGCGCGACGCCGCCATGGTGACCTACGGCCAGTTCTGGCCCCGCATCAGCGGCATCTTCACCGAGAAGGAGCGCAAGGTCGGCCACATGAAGCGCGGCGACGAGCTCCCGTCGGGCGTGCTGGAGATGGTCAAGGTCTACGTCGCCACCAAGCGCCAGCTCTCGGTGGGCGACAAGATGGCCGGCCGCCACGGCAACAAGGGCGTCATCGCCCGCATCGTGCCCGAGGAGGACATGCCCTTCCTCGAGGACGGCACCTCGGTGGACGTGCTCCTCAACCCGCTCGGCGTGCCCAGCCGCATGAACGTCGGCCAGATCCTCGAGGTCCACCTCGGGTGGGCCGCGCAGGTGCTCGGCTTCCAGGCGCTCACCCCGGTGTTCGACGGCGCCACCGAGGCCGAGATCTTCAAGGCGGTCGACGACGCCAACGACCACGTGTCGCGGCGCCTCGAGTCGTTCGAGAAGGCCGGCAAGGAGCCCGGGTCGCCCCGCGAGCTCCTGGCGCACATGCCCCGGACCGGCAAGGTGCAGCTCTACGACGGCCGCACCGGCGAGGCGTTCAAGCAGAAGACCACGGTCGGCTTCATGTACATCCTGAAGCTGCACCACCTGGTCGACGACAAGATCCATGCCCGCAGCACGGGCCCCTACAGCCTCATCACCCAGCAGCCGCTGGGCGGCAAGGCGCGCACGGGCGGCCAGCGCTTCGGCGAGATGGAGGTGTGGGGCCTCGAGGCGTACGGCGCGGCCTACGTCCTGCAGGAGCTCCTCACCGTCAAGAGCGACGACGTCGAGGGACGCACCAAGATCTACGACTCCATGGTGAAGGGCACGAACACGCTCGAGGCCGGCATGCCGGTGGTGTTCGACGTCCTCTGCCACGAGATCAAGGGCCTTGCGATGAACATCCAGCTCGAGAAGCTCTCGGGCGAGGACAGTCCCATCCTCGACTGACGCGATGCGCAAACCATCCGTCGGTGCGCCCGCGCGGCGCGCCGACGGCACCCCGCCCCGCGCGGGGACGACACGACCGACCGCACGCCGCGGCACGAAGCGGCAACAGGAAGCGAGCGACACATGTCTGAGAACGTCTACGACCGCGTGAACGACATCGGCGCCGTGAAGATCACCCTCGCGGGCCCGAACGACATCCGCAGCTGGAGCTTCGGCGAGGTCAAGAAGCCCGAGACGATCAACTACCGCACCTACCGACCCGAGCGGGACGGCCTGTTCTGCGAGCGGATCTTCGGGCCCGAGCGCGACTTCGAGTGCGCCTGCGGCAAGTACAAGGGCACCAAGTACAAGGGCATCATCTGCGACCGCTGCGGCGTCAAGGTCACGCACAGCCGCGTGCGCCGCAAGCGCATGGGCCACATCAACCTGGCCGCGCCGATCGTGCACATCTGGTACTTCAAGGCCATGCCGAGCCGCCTCGGCAACCTGCTCGCGGTCAAGACCAGCGACATCGAGAAGGTCGTCTACTTCCAGGACTACGTCGTCACCGACCCGGGCAGCACCGACCTCGAGTTCAAGCAGATGCTGACCGAGGACGAGTACCGCGTCGCCCTGGAGAAGCACGGCCACGGCACCTTCACCGCCATGATGGGCGCCGAGGCCGTCCGCGAGCTGCTCTCGCCGATGAAGCTCGACCTCGACGACGAGGCCGTGAAGCTCCGCGAGGACCTCTTCAACACGAAGAGCAAGCAGAAGCAGAAGGACCTCTCCAAGCGGCTGAAGATCGTTGAGGCCATCCGCAAGAGCCCCAACGACCCCACGTGGATGGTGCTGGACGTGATCCCCGTGATCCCGCCCGACCTGCGCCCGCTGGTCATGCTGGAGAGCGGCAACTTCGCCACCAGCGACCTGAACGACCTGTACCGGCGCATCATCAACCGCAACAACCGCCTCAAGAAGCTGATGGACCTCAATGCACCCGAGGTCATCATCCGCAACGAGAAGCGCATGCTGCAGCAGGCCGTCGACGCGCTGTTCGACAACGGCCGCTGCCGCCGCCCGGTGCTCGGCAGCTCCAATCGCCCGCTCAAGTCGATCACCGACATGATCAAGGGCAAGCAGGGCCGCTTCCGCGAGAACCTGCTCGGCAAGCGCGTCGACTACTCGGCCCGCTCCGTCATCGTCGTCGGCCCGGAGCTCAAGCTCTGGCAGTGCGGCCTCCCGAAGAAGATCGCGCTGGAGCTGTACCAGCCGTTCATCATCCGCAAGCTCAAGGAGCAGGGCCTCGCCGACACCATCAAGAGCGCCAAGCGCATGCTCGAGCGCCGCGAGACCGAGGTGTGGGACATCCTCGAGACGGTCATCAAGAACCACCCGGTCCTGCTGAACCGCGCCCCCACCCTGCACCGCATGGGCATCCAGGCCTTCGAGCCGGTGCTCGTGGAGGGCAACGCCATCAAGATCCACCCGCTGGTGTGCACGGGCTACAACGCCGACTTCGACGGCGACCAGATGGCCGTGCACCTGCCGCTCAGCGTCGAGGCCCAGGCCGAGGCGCAGGTGCTGATGATGTCCATCCACAACATCTTCAGCCCCGCCAACGGCAACCCGATCGTCAGCCCGTCCCAGGACATCGTCATGGGCGTGTACTTCCTGACCGTCGGCTTCAAGGACATGCCCGCGGAGCGCAAGGACGTCCACCGCTTCAAGGACTTCGCCGAGGCCCTCACCGCCTACGAGGCGAAGGCCATCGACCTGCATGACTGGATCGAGGTTCGCCTCGACCGCTTCTCCGAGAGCGTCGAGAAGGAGAAGGAGCAGCCGAGGAAGCTCGCCGAGAGCCGCCGCATCGTCACCACGCTCGGCCGGCTGATCTTCAACGAGATCCTGCCGGACGGCATGCCCTTCTACAACTGCTCTCTCAGCAAGAAGGGCGCCGCGCGCGTCATCGACGACACCTTCCAGCGCCGGGGCAAGGCCGACACCATCGACCTGCTCGACCGCATGAAGGAGGTCGGGTTCCGCTACTCCACGCTGTCGGGCCTGTCGTTCAGCATCACCGACCTCCGCATCAGCGCCGAGAAGGAGCGACTGATCGAGGAGGCCGAGCGCAAGGTGCTGAAGGTCGAGCGCAGCTACGAGAACGGCGCCATCACCGACGTCGAGCGCCGCAACCAGGTCCTCGAGATCTGGGCCAAGTGCCGCAACGACATCTCCGACCGCCTCATGGAGACCCTCAAGAACGACCGCCGCGACACGGCGACCGGCCTCGAGGTGGACATGGGCACCAAGGACCAGCCCGCCAGGGCCGGCACCAAGTACCTCAACCCCGTGTACCTCTTCGCCGACTCCGGCGCCCGAGGCAACAAGAGCCAGATGCAGCAGCTGGCAGGCATGCGCGGCCTCATGGCCAAGCCGAGCGGCGAGATCATCGAGACCCCGATCATCTCGAACTTCCGCGAGGGCCTGACGGTGCTCGAGTACTTCGCGTCGACCCACGGCGCCCGCAAGGGCCTGGCCGACACGGCGCTCAAGACCGCCGACTCCGGCTACCTCACCCGCAAGCTCTGCGACGTGGCCCAGTCGGTCACCGTCGTCGAGCACGACTGCGGCACCAAGTCCGGCGTGCCCAAGCGCGCGCTGTACAAGGGCGAGGAGGTGGACGTGCCGCTGCGCGACCAGGTCCGCGGCCGAACGGCGCTGCAGACCATCGTCGACCCGCGCACCGACCGCGTCGTCGTGGCCAAGAACCAGATCATCACGGACGCCATCGCCCGCGACATCGAGGAGCTCGGCATCGGCACCGTGCACGTGCGCAGCCCGCTCACCTGCGAGACGGCCCGCGGCGTCTGCCGGTGCTGCTACGGCATGGACCTCTCCACGGGCCAGCCCGTCGAGCAGGGCATGGCCGTGGGCATCATCGCCGCGCAGTCGATCGGCGAGCCCGGCACGCAGCTCACCATGCGCACCTTCCACACGGGCGGCATCGCGGTCAGCACCGTCGCCGACACCGTGCACAAGGCGCAGAACGCCGGCACCGTCGACGTGGTGGACTGCAACGAGGTCGAGACCGTCCAGCCGGACGGCTCCTCGGCCTTCGTCGCCCTCAAGAAGAACGGCATCATCCGCATCAACGACGCGAAGGGCCGTGAGCTCGAGCACCACCCCGTGCCCTACGGCGGCGTGATCATGGTGAGGACCGGCGACCAGATCAAGAAGGGCCAGTCGCTCGTGTCGTGGGACGGCACCAAGACGCCGATCCTCGCCGAGAAGTCGGGCACCATCAAGTTCGAGGACGTGATCGAGGGCCAGACCGTCAAGGTCGAGACCCGCGGCTCCATCATCGAGCGGATCGTCACCGAGCACACCGGCGAGAAGCACCCGCAGATCACCATCATCGACAACTCGGGCGCCATCCTCGACTTCCACCACCTGCCGGCGAAGGCCCGCATCGCGGTGAGCGAGGGCGACAAGGTGAAGGCCGGCCAGGCCATCGCCATCCAGCCGAAGGAAGCCGGCCGCAGCGCCGACATCGTCGGCGGCCTCCCGCGCGTCACCGAGCTGTTCGAGGCGCGCAACCCCAAGGACCCGGCGGTGCTCGCCGAGATCTCGGGGCGCGTCGAGCTCCTCAGCGACAAGCGCAAGGGCAAGATGACCATCCGCGTCGTCGCCGACGGCGGCGAGGAGTTCGACCACCACGTGCCGCAGGGCAAGCACCTCCGCGTGCACACCGGCGACCGCGTGGAGAGCGGCGACGCCCTCACCGAGGGGCCGCAGATCCCGGCGGACATCCTCCGCATCAAGGGCGAGGAAGCGCTCTACACCTACATGCTCGACGAGGTGCAGAACGTGTACCGCGCGCAGGGCGTGGCCATCTCGGACAAGCACATCGAGACCATCCTGCGCCAGATGCTCAGCAAGGTGAAGGTCTCCACTCCGGGCGACACCGACTTCCTGCCCAACCAGGTGGTCGAGCGCTTCGAGCTGAAGGCCCGCAACGAGCAGCTCGGCGCCATGCTCCGCGTCGAGGACCCGGGCGACACCGACCTGCCGGTCGGCGCGCTCGTGGGCAAGGACGAGGCCAAGGAGGCCAACGCCCTCGCCAAGGACAAGGGCGGCAAGGAGGCCAAGACGCGCAAGCCCAAGCCGGCCACCTTCAAGACCCTGCTCCTCGGCATCACCAAGGCCTCGCTGCAGAGCGAGAGCTTCCTGTCGGGCGCGAGCTTCCAGGAGACCACCAAGGTGCTCACCGAGGCGGCGCTCTCCGGCGCCACCGACGAGCTCCGCGGCCTCAAGGAGAACGTCATCCTCGGCCACCTCATCCCCGCCGGCACCGGCTGCGACCAGTACCAGGCCATCCGCGTGGCGAAGCTGGTGGACGTGCCCGAGGGCGACGAGACCAGCGACGAGGCCTACCTCGCGGAGGCCCGCGAGGAGGCCGAGGAACTGGGCGCCGAGAGCCCCGAGTTCGCCTCCACGATCAGCCAGGAGACGCTCGCAGGCCTGAGCGAGGCCCTGCGTGCGGGCGGCACCGGCGAAGGCGCCGAGTTCGCCCCCGAGTTCCCGGCCGACGAGGAGCCCGGCGACTGACCGAGGTCCGTCACCGGTTGCTTCGGCACCGGCGCACGGCTCACGAAACCACGGGCGCGACGGTCCAGCCGACCGTCGCGCCCTTTCGCCTTTCCGGGCGCCGCGCGCCGAGCCCCTACGATGATGCACATGCCTTCCACCCCGCCCGGCAAGGGCGAGCCCTGGTACCGCGACGGACTGCGCTTCGAGTGCACGATGTGCGGCAACTGCTGCACGGGTCCCGAGGGCGTGGTGCTGTTCTCGCTGGACGAGGGCCAGGCGATGGCCGACAAGGTCGGCCTTCCGCTCGACGAGTTCCTGTCGCGGTACTCGCGCAAGGTCGGCCGCCAGCGGTCGCTGCGCGAGAAGCAGACCGAGTTCGGCAACGACTGCATCTTCCTCGACCGCAACTCCATCCCCGGCAAGGCCGTCTGCGGTCTCTACGAGGCGCGCCCGGAGCAGTGCCGCACCTGGCCGTTCTGGGAGGGCAACCTCCGCAGCCGCAAGGCCTGGGAGGACACCAAGAAGCACGTGCCCTGCCCCGGCATGGACATGGGGCCGGTCCACGACCTGGTGACCATCCGCATCGCGGTCGAGAAGGACAAGGCCGGCGGCGGGAGCTGGGCGCGGTGACCGGGCCCGGTCGCGCGCCCGGGCAGCCGCGCGACCCGTTCGCCGCGCTGCCCCCCGACGCAGCGGAGCTTGCGGCACGGTGGGCCGAGGCGGCGTTCGCTCCCGCGGTCGACGAGGGCCTGCGCGCGATCCACCGCGACATGGCCGAGGCGACCGCCGCGCTCGCGCCCGTGTGCGACGCCAGCGGACGCTGCTGCAGGTTCGGCGAGTGGGGTCACCTCCTGTACGTCACCGGGCTCGAGGCCGCGTGGACGCTGCGCGCCGCCGCGCGCACGCCCACCGCCGAGGACGTCCGCGCCGCCGCGCTCCGCGACGACTGCCCGTTCCTCGAGGCAGGCCGCTGCGGCGTGCACGCATTCCGCCCGGTGGGCTGCCGCGCGTACTTCTGCGACCCGAGGGCCGCGGGATGGCAGGAGGAGCTGTCCGAGCGCATGCTCGCGCGCCTGCGCGCGCTGCACGAGGAGCACGCCGTCCCCTACCGCTACGGCGAATGGCGCACCATGCTCGCCCACTTCGTGGCCTGAGCGCGCGGGCCTAGAATCACGCTCCCGTGACCGCCACCGCCGACCAGATCCGTTCCGTGGCCTTCGTCAGCCTCGGCTGCCCGAAGAACCTCGTCGACAGCGAGAAGATGCTCGGCGTGCTCGCGCAGGACGGCCTGCGGCTGGTCTCCGACCACGACGGAGCCGATGCCATCGTCATCAACACCTGCGGCTTCCTCGAGGCCTCGAAGGACGAGAGCCTCGAGGTGATCCGCGAGGCCCTCGAGCGCAAGCACGCCGGCAAGACCCGGCGCGTGGTGGTGGCCGGCTGCCTCGTGCAGCGCCACCGGGCCAAGATGCTCGAGTGGGCGCCCGGCATCGACGCCATGATCGGCGTCTTCGACCGCGACCACGTCCTCGACGCGGTGCGCGGGCCCGCCGCGCGCGAGGCCAACGCCGCGCCGGGCGCGGGCGGCGGCGCCGAGCCCCGCTACTGGATCTCGGGGAACGCGCTCCAGGCGGCGGCGGAGCGCGGGCTCAAGACGGCGGGCCTCACGGTCAACGGCAAGGACGGGAAGGGCATCGGCTACTGGGAGGACGACTCCAACCGCCTGCGACTCACCCCGCGCCACTGGGCCTACCTGCGCGTCAGCGAAGGATGCAACCAGCGCTGCGCCTTCTGCACCATCCCCTCCATCCGCGGGAAGATGCGCTCCAAGCCCGTGGAGACCATCGTCTCCGAGGCCCGCGCGCTGCTCGCCGACGGCGCCTTCGAGCTCAACCTGATCGGCCAGGACACCACCAGCTTCGGCGACGACATCGGCTACGGCGAGGGCCTCTCCGGCATGCTCCGCGCCGTCGACCGCGCCGTCCGGGAGCACGGCGCCGGCTGGGTGCGCCTGATGTACGCGTACCCGTCGAACTTCACCGACGAGATGATCGACACGATCGCCTCGCTCGAGACGGTCGTCAAGTACATCGACATGCCGCTGCAGCACATGAGCGACCGCATGCTGAAGGCGATGCGGCGCCACACGAGCAGGCGCCAGCAGGCGGAGCTCCTCGGGAAGCTGCGCGAGCGCATCCCGGGCATGGCCATCCGCACCACGTTCATCACCGGCTTCCCCGGCGAGACGGCGGAGGACCACGCCGAGCTCCTCGAGTTCGTGCGCGACTTCGGCTTCGATGCCATGGGCGTGTTCCGCTACTCGCCCGAGGAAGGCACCCCCGCGGGAACCATGGATGCCGACCCCGCGCTCCACGTGCCCGACGCCGTGAAGCACGAGCGCGAGCGCGAGCTCATGCTCGCGCAGCAGGAGATCGCCTTCGAGAACGCCGCGTTCCAGGGCGAGCAGCGCGCGCAGTTCGACGTCCTCGTCGACGGTCCTGCCGCGGGAGGCACGGCGGGCCGCGCGACCGCCGGCGTGGCAGACGGCACCACCCTGCACGTTGGGCGCTGCTACCACCAGGCCCCGCAGATCGACTCGCTCACCTACGTGGTCTCGCGCGAGCGGCTCTCGCCCGGCGAACTGGTCCGATGCACCGCCGTCGGCAGCGATGGCTACGACCTGGTGGCGCAGCCCACCTCGGACATCGAGCGAAAAGTGGTGCTTCCGGTGATACGCACCTGAACCGCCTGCGTAGAGGAACCATGATGACCGCCCCACGCAGCCTCCTCCCCACGCCCTTCCTCGCGGCGCCCTTCCTTGCGTCGCCCTTCCTTGCGGCGCCCTTCCTCGCGGCAGCGCTTGCCGCGGCCGCGGCACCCGCGCAGAACTCCAAGCGGACCCCCGACGCGCCGCTCGACTTCGACCCCGCGCGGCCCGAGCGCATCGACGGCTGGTGGACCAACGGCAAGGAGCTGCTCACGCTCGAGGGCAACGGTGCCTACCGGCTGTGGGTCTCGCAGGACCGCTTCAAGCGGCCCGTCGAGGTCGGTGCGTGGCGCCGCACCAACTACGTCTTCTTCGACCTCGAACCCTACCGCTCCAAGCCCGGGACCCGCTTCCGGGTCAACCTGCAGAAGGACGGCGGCATCACGGAACTGGTGCGCGAGGGCATGGGCGACTTCCGCTCCGTCCCGTCGCCGCCGCGGGTGATGGCCGACGAGATGCTCGGTGCGTGGATCTCGCCGCAGGAGCAGCTCCTCGTCCTCGACAACGGACGGTACGAATGGCGCCGCACCGGTCCCGCGCAGGGGATCACCGAGCACTCGGGCAACTGGAACAGCGAGGGCGACGTGCTCACGCTTGCCCCCGACACCACCGCCGTGGAACTCACCAGCCTCCGCTGCACGAAGGGCGCCGATGGCCAGTGGACGCTCGAGTCCCGCGGCGGCCGAATGACCCGGCCCCCGCTCAGCCCGCCGCCCGGGGGCCCGGACGCCGAGGCGCCGCCCCCTGCGCCGAAGGCCCCGGCGCCGCCCGCGCCGGCGCCGGCATCCGGAGCCCCGGCGCCGGCAAAGCCGAGCGCGGATGGCTGACTGGAACTGGTGGCCCCGCTTCCATGACCCCTCGCTGCGGCTGTCGCTGCGCGAGCAGGTGGTGCTTCACGTCGAGGCCAACGTGCGCATGCTGCGCGACTGGCGCGCGTGCTGGACGTTCACGTGGATCTCGCTGCTTCCGGTGCCGCTGCTGCTGGCGCTCCCGTACCTCATCGTGCACGGCTGGGACGGCCACCCGGCCGCGTCGCTGGCGGTCGCCGGCCTCGCCTTCCTTGCGTACATGCTCCTGCAGCACGTGGCCTTCGCGGTGGCGATGCGGCGAACCTACGTCCGCTTCGTGCGCCTGTCGCTTGCCTCGCTCGGGCACCCCGCCTGCGTCGAGTGCGGCCACCCGCTGGGCCCGAAGCCGCCCGCATCCTGCCCGGAATGCGGTTCGGCGCTCGGCGAATCCCGCTAGAATGCGTGGTTCTCCGTGCGCATCCGCAACTTCTCCATCATCGCCCACATCGACCACGGCAAGAGCACGCTGGCCGACCGGCTGCTCCAGGCCACCAAGGCGGTGAGCGAGCGCGAGGCCCGCGCGCAGATGCTCGACTCGATGGACCTCGAGCGCGAGCGCGGCATCACCATCAAGGCCTCGGCCGTCACCGTGACGCACCGCTACCAGGGCGAGGACTACGAGCTCAACTTCATCGACACGCCCGGGCACGTCGACTTCACCTACGAGGTGAGCCGCGCCCTCAAGGCGTGCGAGGGCGCCATCCTGGTGGTGGACAGCTCGCAGGGCGTGCAGGCGCAGACCGTGGCCAACGCGTACCTCGCGGTGTCCAACGACCTTTCGCTGATCCCGGTCATCAACAAGATCGACCTGCCCGCCGCCAACCCCGACAAGGTGGCGATGGAGGTGGAGCAGGTGTTCGGCCTGCCCGCCGAGGACTGCCTGCAGGTCAGCGCCAAGAGCGGCAAGGGCATCAACGAGCTCCTCGACCGCATCGTCGAGCGCCTGCCGCCCCCGCCGCAGCAGCGCATGAACCAGCTGCGCGCGCTGATCTTCGACTGCAAGTACGACGAGTACCGCGGAGTCGTGGTGTACATCCGCGTCTTCGACGGCCGGATCCGCGTCGGCGACAAGATCCGCATGATGGGCTCGGGGCGCACCTTCGGCGTCACCGACCTCGGCCGCAACACGCCGTTCCCGCAGAAGATGAAGGAGCTGAACTTCGCGCAGGTGGGCTACCTGTGCGCCAGCATCAAGAGCCTCGCCGACGTGCGCGTCGGCGACACGGTCACCCTCGAGAACGACCCGGCGACCGACTCCCTGCCCGGCTACGAGGAGCCGAAGCAGATGGTGTACTGCGACTTCTACCCCGCCACCGACGAGGAGGGCACGGGCAAGCGCGCCGACTTCGAGGCGCTGCGCGAGGCCATGGAGAAGCTGCACATCAACGACGCGAGCTTCACCTTCGAGACGCAGCACTCCGAGGCCCTCGGCTTCGGCTTCCGCTGCGGCTTCCTCGGGCTGCTGCACATGGACATCGTGCAGGAGCGCCTCGAGCGCGAGGGCAACGTCAGCATCGTGCAGACGGCCCCCACCGTCAGCTACCGGGTGCTGAAGAGCGACGGCGAGGAGGTCGAGATCCACAACCCCGCCGACCTCCCGGACATGGGCATCGTGCAGGAGATCCGCGAGCCGATCGTCAAGATCGAGATCATCTGCCCCAACGACAACATCGGCGACCTGATGAAGCTGTGCGACAACCGCCGCGGCCTCTTCCAGAGCCAGGTGGCGATCGGCGAGGACCGGCAGATGCTCATCTACGAGCTCCCGCTCGCCGAGATCATCTACGACTTCTACGACAAGCTGAAGAGCGTCACGCGCGGCTACGGCACCATGGACTACGAGATCACCTCGTACCGGGCCGACAACCTCGTCAAGGTGCAGATCCTCGTGAACGGCGACCCCGTCGAGGCGCTCGCGCTGATCTGCCACCGCGACTTCGCGGAGCAGCGCAGCCGCCAGATCCTGCAGAAGCTCAAGGAGCAGATCGACCGCCACCAGTTCGAGATCCCGCTGCAGGCGGCGATCGGCGGCAAGATCATCGCCCGGGAGAGCATCAAGTCGATGCGCAAGAACGTCATCGCCAAGTGCTACGGCGGTGACGTCAGCCGCAAGCGGAAGCTGCTCGAGAAGCAGAAGGCCGGCAAGAAGCGCATGAAGCAGATCGGCACCGTGTCGATCCCGCAGGAAGCGTTCATGGCCATCCTCGACCAGGGAGACTGAACATGCGCCACCTCGAACGCGTCGCCCTCTGGTCAGCCCTCGCCGGCGTGGCCGCCTTCGCCCTCCTCCGCGGCACCGCGCGCCCCGCCGTGGCCGTTCCCGTGCCCGCGCCCGAGGACCTCGGCCCGGCCGACGCCCTGATCCTCAAGGGCAAGGACGCCAACCTGCAGCTGCGCAACGCCGACGGCCGGCTCGCCTTCGGCGACCAGCCCACCTCGCGCGCGTGGAGCGTGGGCGCGGTCAACAGCGACAAGACCATGAAGCTCCTGCTCAAGAGCGAGCGGTTCGAGGACGAGCGCAAGCGCCTCGAGGAGCAGGCCAAGGGCAAGGAAGAGGAGTTCCGCAAGCGCTACTCGGAGCTCGAGGCCAAGTACAAGGACCTCGACCCCAAGAACCCCGACTTCGAGCAGGGCCGCACCGAGGTGGAGGGCTTCTTCAAGGAGGTCGAGGGCTGGCGCAAGGAGATCGGCGAGAAGCTCTCCGAGCTGCAGGCCGAGCAGATCGAGAAGGCCTACCGCGAGATGACGGCCGCCGTCGACGTGGTGGCCGAGCGCGGCAAGGTCGACCTGGTGCTGCGCTTCGTCCCCACCGCGCAGGCGTTCGAGAGCAATACCCCCGCCGATGCGATGCTCGCCGTGCAGGTGCGCACGTTCCTCCACTACCCCGACGCGATCGACCTCACGACCGAGCTCCTCAAGGAGCTTTCGCTGAAGGACGAGTGAGCGCGGCCGCGATCTCCGCGCCCAGCCGCTCCGACGCCTCCTCGAGCGCCGGGCAGCGGCCGCCCGCCTCCGCGCGCAGCGAGGTGACCTCGCGCCCGTGGAGCCCGCACGGCACGATCAGCCCGAAGTGACCGAGGTCGGGGTCGACGTTGAGCGCGATCCCGTGCAGCGTGGCCGATCGCGACACCCGCACCCCGATGGCGGCGATCTTGCGCGCGGGCCGGTCGCCCGTGGGCGCCGTCCAGACGCCCGTGACCCCTGCCTCGCGGGCGCACGCCACTCCCCATGCCGCGCAGGTGCGGATCGCGGCCTCTTCCAGCGCGCGGATGTACGCGTGGATGCCGAGCCCCAGCCGCTGAAGGTCGACGATCGGGTAGGCCACCGCCTGCCCCGGACCGTGGTAGGTCACGTCGCCGCCGCGATCGGTCTCGCACCGCTCCACCCCCAGCGCCGCCAGGCGCGCGTCGTCGGCAAGCACGTGCGAGGGTGCATCCGGCCGCCGGGTCACCGTCACCACCGGCGGGTGCTCAACCAGCAGGATGCGGTGCGGCACGCCGGTCGCGCGTCCCGCCACCAGCGCCTCGTGCCGCTCGCGCTGCAGCGCCAGCGCCTGCGCGTAGGGCATGCGCCCGAGCCGCTCCGTGACGAATTCATGGCCGGTCGCCATCCGTTGAAGCCTAGCCGCGGAGGGCCGTAGCATCCCTCCGATGCCCGCCGCCGAAGCAGTCCCCGTGCCCCGCGTCCACCGCGAGGCCTCCGTGCATCCCACCGCCATCCTCGAGGGCGACGTCGAGATCGGCGCCGGCACGAAGGTCGGCCCCGGCTGCCTGGTGCTCGGGACCGTGGGCCCGGTCCGGATCGGCGCCGGATGCACGCTGATCGCCAGCGCCACGGTCAACGGCCCGATCTCGGTCGGCGACGGCAACGTCCTCTACCCGCAGGTCTGCCTCGGATTCGCGCCGCAGGACATCGGCTTCGACCCCAACACCCCGGGCCCGGGATGCGTGGTCGGGCACCGCAACGTCTTCCGCGAGGGCACCACGGTGCACCGAGGCAAGACATCCGAGCCGACGCGGATCGGCGACGCCAACTACTGGATGACCAACACGCACCTCGGCCACGACGGCGTCGTCGGCAACGGCTGCATCATCGGCTCCGGTGCCGTGCTGGGCGGCCACGTGATCGTCGACGACAAGGTCATCATCGGCGGGTGCGCGGCCATCCACCAGTTCGTGCGGCTCGGCCACCACTCGTTGGTGGGCGGGCTCTCGGGCACCGTCAAGGACCTGCTGCCGTGGTTCGTGTGCACGGCGGTGAACGTCGCCGGCAGCATCAACGTGGTCGGCCTCCGCCGGTCGGGCGCGGATGCCTCGACCATCGCCGCGGTGCGGTGGGTCTACCGCACGATCTACCGCAGGGGCTGCACGCCGCAGCAGGCGCTTGCCGAGCTCGAGACACGGGCGTCCGACCCCGTGGTCGCCGAGTACGTCGCCTTCATCAGGTCGAGCAAGCGCGGCATCTGCCACGGTGCCGGCCGGAGCACGCGTGGGCTCGTGGCCCGCCCCGGCAAGGGCGATGCGGCGGCCGAAGGCCTCGGATGACGGCAGCCCCCTTCCGGCTCTGCGTGCTCGGGTCGGGAAGCTCGGGCAACTGCGTGGCAGTGGAGGGGCCCGCCGGCACGGTGCTCGTCGACTGCGGCTTCTCGCCGCGCGACACGCGACGCCGCATGGAGTCGATGGGGTTCCGCCCCGCTGACGTCCGCGCGGTTGTGCTCACCCACCCCGACTCCGACCACCTGCACACGGGCTGGACGCGCTCCATCGGCGGGCTTGCGGGACCCCGGCTCCTGGTGCGCCGGCGCCACGTCGACGCCGTGCGCGGCCGGGGCTTCGAGCGCGGCTGGATCGACGCGTTCGACGACGCCTTCGACTGCGCCGGCATCCGCTTCGAGCCGCTCCCCATACCCCACGACTCGCTCGGGTCCACCGCGTTCCGCATCTCCGTGGGCAACCGGTGCGCGGCGCACGCCACCGACTGCGGCCGGCCGACCGAGCGCCTCGTGCAGTTCCTCCGCGGCGCCGACGTCCTGCTCCTCGAGAGCAACTACGACCCGCCCATGCAGCTGGCATCGCGGCGGTCGCCGTTCCTCATCGAGCGCATCATGGGTGGAAGCGGGCACCTCTCCAACGAGCAGGCGCTCGGGATCGCCGAGACCATCCACCGGGCGCAGCCCCTCTCGGCGCTGGTGCTGCTGCACCTCTCGCGAGAGTGCAACTGCCCTCGGCTCCTCGACCGCCTCTACCACGAGCGCGCGCCGGCACTCGCCGCCCGGCTCGTGGTCACGTCGCAGCGCAAGCCCTCGCGCGTCCTCGAGCCGGCCGAGGGCCTCGCACTCGCCACGCTCTTCGACGCCTGAGCGGGCGGCCCGTGTTCCGCCGCGTCCCCGCGCACCCTCGCGCGGATAGCCTCATGGGCCCTCCATGGGCGACCGCCTCACGCACGAATGCGGACTTGCGCTCATCCGGCTGAAGAAGCCGGTCGAGTGGTTCCAATCCGAGCTGGACGATGCGCTCTGGGGGCTTCGGCGGCTCTACCTGCTGATGGAGAAGCAGCACAATCGCGGGCAGGACGGCGCAGGCATCGCGGTCGTGAAGCGCGACATGCCGCCGGGCGAGCAGTTCATCGACCGGCTGCGGTCGGCCAAGCGCGGGCCGGTGGAGCGGATCTTCGCCGATGCCCTCGGCCCGGCCTCGAGGCTCGCGTCCGCGGACCTCCGCCGCATGCATCCGGTGGAGCTGAAGCGGCGCATCCCGTTCCTCGGCGAGGTGATGCTCGGCCACCTGCGCTACGGGACGCACTCGGGATCGGGCAACGCCCTCTGCCACCCGTACCTGCGCAGGCACAGCGTGGCCAGCCGAAACCTCGCGCTCGCCGGGAACTTCAACCTGACGAACTCCGGCGACCTGTTCCGCCGGCTGGTGGCGCTCGGGATCAACCCGGTGGGCGACGCGGACACGGGCGTGGTCCTCGAGAGGATCGGCCACTTCCTCGACCGCGAGCACGACTTCCTGGCCGGCACGGCGGGCCCCGGGAGCTTCCGCAACCTCGAGGGCGAGCAGCTGGCGTCCACGGTGTCGCACGAGATCGACCTCGCGCGCGTGCTGCGCCGCGCCGTCGAGACCTTCGACGGGGGCTACGTGCTCGGCGGCATCCTCGGCAACGGCGACGCGTTCGTCCTCCGCGACGCGCACGGCATTCGCCCCGCGTTCTGGGTGGAGGCCCCCGAGGCCATCGCCGTGGCGAGCGAGCGGCCCGCGCTGTGCGTGACGTTCGGGGTTCCGCCCTCGGCGGTGCACGAGGTGCCGCCCGGCCACGCGCTGGCGATGAAGGCCGACGGCCGCACGTCCGTGGAGCGCGTGCTCCCCGAGGCAGCGCCGCGCCACTGCGCGTTCGAGCGCATCTACTTCAGCCGCGGCAACGACCACGAGATCTACGAGGAGCGCAAGTCACTCGGCCGAAACCTGGCGCGCCGGGTGCTCGAGGCCGTGGACTGGAACATCGAGCGCACCGTCTTCGGGTTCATCCCCAACACCAGCGAGACCGCGTACCTCGGCCTGCTGCAGGAGCTGGAGCGGCTCTCGGCCGAGCGCGCCGCGGGCGAGCTCTGGTCCCTGGTGCGGTCGGGCAAGGCCACCGAGGCCGACGTGCGCCGGCTGGTGCATCCACGCATCCGTGCCGAGAAGGTGGCCACGAAGGACCAGAAGCTCCGCACCTTCATCACCGCCGACGGCGCGCGCAAGGACCTCATCAGCCACGTCTACGACATCACCCGCGGGACGGTCCGTCCGGGCGACACGCTCGTGGTGATCGACGACTCCATCGTGCGTGGCATGACGCTGCGCGAGTCGATCATCACCATGCTCTCGCGGCTCGACCCGGCCCGCATCGTGATCGTGAGCAGCGCTCCGCCGATCCTGTACCCCGACTGCTACGGCATCGACATGAGCCAGCTCGGCCGGTTCATCGCCTTCGAGGCCGCCGTCTCCCTGCTCGCCGAGCGGGGCCTGGGCCGGGTGGTGGAGGAGGTCGAGGCGCGGTGCGCGCTGCAGGCCGACCTGCCCGCGGACCGCATGCGCAACGAGGTCCGCGCCATCTACGAGCCGTTCTCCACCGAGGAGATCGGCGCGAAGGTCGCGCAGCTCATCCGGCCCGCCGACCTTCGCTGGCCCGGCAGGCTCGACGTGCTCTACCAGACCATCGACGGCCTCCGCGCGGCGATGCCCGCCTCCACGGGCGACTGGTACTTCACCGGCGACTACCCGACGCCGGGGGGCTACCGCGTCCTCAACACCGCGTTCCTCAACTGGCGGCGCGGCGACGAGCGCCGCGCGTACTGAGCGTCCGAGAACAGCAGGCAGGCCGGGGCCGCCGAGGCATTGCGGGAAACGCGGCTTTGTGGTTTACTTCGCCGTTCCCCCGCGATCGGCGCGGGGACGGCCTCCGGCACGCCGCCGGGGCCACGACGAACGAAGGTTCAGGACGAAGAATGGCTCGCTACCTCGGCCCCAAGGTCAAGCTCTCCCGACGCGTCGGTGTTCCGATCGCGGATCTCCCGAAGCACACCTCCAAGCGCGCGCTCACCCCGCCCGGGCCCCACGGCCTCCGCGGCAAGCGCGCCAAGCCCTACGGCATCCGCAAGGACGAGAAGCAGAAGCTTCGCTACCACTACAACGTGCTCGAGCGCCAGTTCCGCCGCTACATGGAGGAAGCCGGCCGCACCAAGGGCAACACCGGCGAGGTGCTGCTGCAGCTCCTCGAGCGTCGCCTCGACAACGTCGTGCGCCGCGCCGGGTTCGTCCGCTCCATCTGGGCGGCACGCCAGCTCGTGGCCCACGGCAACATCCGCGTCAACGGCGCCAAGGTCGACCGCCCCAGCTTCCAGCTGAAGGTCGGCGACGTGGTGACCGTCAAGGAGAAGCTGCACAAGACCTGCCGCGAGCAGATGGAGAGCCTCCAGGGGCACCAGGTCCCCGGCTGGGTGGAAGTGAACCCCGCGGAGCTGCGCGCCAAGGTGCTCACGATGCCCTCCTCGGACCAGATCCCCTTCGACGTCAACACCAACCTGATCGTCGAGTTCTACCGCTGATCGGCGGGGCCCCGCGGGGCCCGATTGGCGCCGCCTGGCCCGACCCGCCACCGACCGCCCGAAGCGCGCCCATGCGGCGCGCTTCGGCCTTTTTCGGGCCGATTCCCGTAGACTCACGGCTTCGCCATGCTCAAGCACATCCAGAAGTACAACCGCCAGATCCTGGTCGTCGTGAGCAGCCTGCTCCTGGTGGTCTTCCTGGCCCCCAGCGCGGTGACGCAGTGCAGCCGCTTCAACGCGCAGCCCTCCACCGTGTACGCGGTCACCGCCGACGGCGCCTCGCTGACGCTGGGCGACCTGCAGGACCTCCGCGGCGAGTTGGCCGTGCTGGAACTGCTCGGCGACTCCATCTCCAAGGGTCTGGGCGTCGACAAGAAGCCCGAGCACTGGTGGCTGCTCGTCAAGGAAGCGCGGGATGCCGGCATGGTGGGCGGCATGGCCGACGGCCGTGCGACGCTCGACGCCATCGCGGCACGCCAGGGCGTCTCCGGAGACCAGCTGCTCGGCAGCCTTGCCGCCAGCGCACGGACGCAGCCGCAGGCCGTCCTGCAGACCCTCGCGAACCTCCGCGGCGTCGAGCGGCTGGTCCGCATGGCGATGGGTTCCGGCCGGATGTCCGCGGCACGCGCCCAGCTGGGCGCCCGCGAGCTGCTCACGGACGTGTCCTGCGACGTGGTGCCGATCGATGCCAACGCGGTCGGCGACGCGGTGCAGGTGGCGCCGCCCACCGCCGACCAGCTGGCGGCCACGTACGAGAAGGGCAAGTCCAGCCTGCCGGGATCCGGGCCGGGCGGCATCGGCTACAAGTTCCCAGACCGCTTCCGGGTGGAGTGGCTCCTGGTCCCCGCCGGCGCCATCACCCGCAGCCTCGAGTCGGACCCGTCGCTCGGGGCCGTGGAGCTTCGCAAGGAGTTCCGCCGCAACCCCGCGGCCTATGGCGTGGCGGCCGCGGACCTCGCGCCGGACAAGCCCCTGCCCTCCTTCGAGGCGCACGCGCCCGCGGTGCGTGCCGCGGTGGAAGGCCGCCTCTCCAAGGAACGCGCCGACCGCATCGCCGCGGCAGTGCGCGAGTGGTCGCGCATGGCCCTCAAGGACGTCCCCGTGGATGCGGGCATCGCCAAGCTGCCGGCGGACTGGAAGGACAAGGCGCCCGCGCTCGGTGCGCTGCGCGGCGAGCTGGCCTCGAAGTTCTCGCTGCAGTTGCCCGAGCCGCAGGCCGCGGGCGACGCATGGCTGGCCGTCGCCGACATCTCCGGCAACCCGTTCCTGGGCAGGGCCACGTCCGACGAGTTCGGGCAGGCAATGCCCATCTCGCGGATGGTCGCCGAGCTGCGTGACGTGAAGCCCGATGGTCGCCTCGCGCTCCAGTCCGGCGTGGTCGGCCCCGTGTCGCGAACGCCCTCGGGCGACCTGGTCATCTGGCGCGTGACCGAGGCGCAGGCCTCCCACGAGCCGGGTTCCATGGCCGAGGTGGTGGACGCGGTCACGAAGGATGCCACCGCGCAGGCGCGCTACGACGCGCTGGCGGCCAAGGTCGACGCGATCGCCGAGATGGCCCGAAAGGACGGCCTCGACTCCGTCGCCAAGGCCTACGGATCAGCCGTGCAGCCGGCACCCGGCGTGCACCTGGCGGACCCGGCTGTCCTGCGCCAGTACCGCATGCGCTTCCCCGGGAGCATGCCGCTGGCCGGCCAGGACGTCGACGCCATCCGCGCGGTGGTCGCGAAGGCCGTGTCGCTGCCCTCCGAGCCGCCGGTCACGGCGCAGCCCGAGGCCGACCGCATCGTCGTGGCCGCCGTGCCCTCCAAGCTCGCGGTGATCGTCGCGCGCGTGAACGAGGTGCGTCCGCTCACCGCCGAGGACTTCGCGTCCATGGAGCAGGCCGGGGCGCTGTCGTCCACCCTCATGCAGGACGAGCCGCGCATGGACCCAACGAAGGCCTTCGGCTTCGAGGCCATGTCGAAGCGCACCGGGTTCACGCTGAAGAACCCGGATGGCCCGGACCGCGCCATGTCGCCCGACGCCCCCGCATTCTGACGCAAGGAAAGACCATGACGTCCACTGCCCCGGCCGGCGCCGCAGCCGATGCCCTGCCCAGCATCCCGTACGACCTCTTCGCGAAGATCGACTTCCGCGTGGCCACGGTGATCAAGGCCGAGCCGCACCCGAACGCCGACAAGCTCCTCAAGCTCACGCTCGACGACGGCACGCCGTCGGGGCGCCAGGTGTGCGCGGGCATCAAGGCGTGGTACGCACCCGAGCAGCTCGTGGGCAAGCAGGTCGTCATCGTGGCCAACCTCGAGCCCCGGATGCTGCGCGGCGAGGTGAGCCAGGGAATGGTGCTCGCAGCCAGCGACCTGAAGGACGGCGCAGCCCCCGCAGCCGACGCCAAGCCCGGCGCCGACGAGCGCAACGTGGTGGTGCTCACCGTCGCCAGCCCGGTGAAGGCCGGGTCGAAGGTCAGCTAACGGGCGGGCCGCCGGCAGGCTTCGGCCCGGCATCGCCCGACTCCGCGGCGTCCCCTTCCTCACTCCGCTTCTTGGCATCGCACTCTTCGCAGAGGTCGTCCTTCGCGGCGAAGATGGCGTCGATGCGCTTGATCATCGCGTCATAGATGGCCAGCTCGGCCGACCCGCCGCGCCTGATGGCGTCGGAAAGGTCACGCAACTCGCTCATCGCGGTGATGTTGTCGCGAATCCGGCGCATGCCGGCCCGCTTCACCCTGAGTTGCTTCGCATCCTCCTCGGCGCCCGCATTGGCAGCAATGTCGATGGCCATGGACATCGCGGCATCGGCATCGGCCATGGTCGCGGACGCTCGCCGGTAATAAGCAGCCAGAGCATCCGGCGACCCCTTGATGTCCGCATCGCGCTGCCCGCTCATCTGCGAGAACGCGATTTGCAGCTTGACGAACGCAATGGCCTCCCACGCCTGGAACTGAACCCAGGCCGGATTCGACGCCTCCGTCGACGAGGCGAACCGCAGGTGCTCCTCCGCGAGATCGAGCCGGTTGGACTTGAATGCGGCGACACCCGCAAAGTAGGCGGCCATGTAATTCGTGGGCGATGTGTTCGCCTGCTGCGCGTCTGCCGCCACCGCATACGCGCCGTCGAAATCCTTCGCGTCCATCAGCTTGGAAGCGCGCGTCATCCAGGACGGCGCACAGGCCGAAAGGGCGACCGATACAGTGGCAAGGAAGACCGGCAACCAGGACGCGCTCGAGCGATTCAGGGATTGAGGGAGCACTTCCAGGGTAAGGATACCCTCGTCGACAAGCCCTCAGCCCACCGCCGCCGCGTCACGGTCGCTGAGCATCCCGCCGTCGGGGCGCTGGCGCACGGTGCCGTCGCGCTTGCGGCTGCGCTCGCAGCGGGGCTCCTCGCGCAGGTCCCGCACGGCCACGGACTTGGCCGCAGGGTCGAGCTCCACGCGGCTCACGCCCATGAGGTCGGCGAGGTCCGCCGCGAACGGGCGCAGCGCCCCATCCGGGTCCGGCAGCACCAGCCCCGCATCCAGCGGGTTCTCGATGCCCTGCGCCTTGGCAGACTCCAGCGCCTTGAGCGCCGCGTCGCGCGCGGCGAACGCCGCGGGCCAGCCGGCGGACGCCGTGAAGGCAAGGGGCGCGTGCCGCTCGAACACCACGTTCCGTGCGCCGGCGCCCTTGAGCGCGCGCCAGGCCTCGTCGGCCGTGTGCGGGAGCACGGGTGCGAGCATCCGGATCAGGCCCTCGGCCACGGCGTTCATCGCGCGCTGGGTGGCGCGGCGGCGCGGGCTGTCGGCTCGGTCGCAGTACAGCCTGTCCTTCGTGGCGGCGAACCACTCGGCGCTCAGCGTCGCGTTGCAGAAGTCGAAGAGCGCCACGTGCACGGCGCGGAAGTCCGACGCCCGGTACGCGGCGAGCACCTGCGCCTGCACCCCGGCCAACTCGCCGAGCGCCCAGCCGTCGATCGAGCCCGGGTCGATGCGAGCGACCTGCGCAGCCTCGTCGGCGGCCGGCACGAAGTCGTGCAGGTTGCTGAGGAGGTAGCGCAGCGTGTTGCGCACCTTGCGATAGCCCTCGCCCGCGGTGGCGAAGAAGCTCATGTCGACCTTGATGTCGCCCTCGTAGGGGACGCTCGACGCCCACCAGCGGCACACCTCGGCGCCGGCCTGCTTGAGGAGTTCCTCCACCTCGATGGTGTTGCCGAGGCTCTTGGACATCTTCTTGCCGTCCTTGTCCACGATGAAACCGTGGGTCACGAGCGCCTTGAAGGGCGGCACGCCCGTGGCACCGAGCGCCGGCAGCAGGCTCAGCTGGAACCAGCCGCGGTGCTGGTCCGAGCCTTCCAGGTACAGGTCGGCCGGGTAGCCCAGGCCGCGTTCGCGCAGCACGGCGTTCCAGCTCGACCCCGACTCGAACCACACGTCGAAGATGTCGTAGAGCTTGGCGAGGTCTCCGGCGGTCACGCCCTTCGGCGCGTCCGGGTCCGCTGCGGGGTTCCAATGGGCAAGCAGCTCTGCCGGCCCCTCCGTGAACCACGCATCGCTTCCCTTCTCGCGGAAGCGCTTGGCCACGGCGCGCACGCTCGCAGGGGTGAGGACCACCTGCCCGTCGGCAGTGCGGAACGCGGGGATCGGCAGGCCCCACGCGCGCTGCCTGCTGATGCACCAGTCGGGACGGCTCTCGAGCATGCCGCGCATGCGGTTGCGGCCCCACGCCGGCACGAAGTCCACCCCGCCCTCCGCGGAGCCCTTGCCCGTGGCATCGAGCGCAAGCGCGCGCAGGCTGCGGCCCTCGCGCCGGGTCGGGCGGTCGACGCCGATGAACCACTGCTCGGTCGCGCGGAAGATGACGGGCGTCTTCGATCGCCAGTCGTGCGGGTACGAGTGCGTGAAGACGTGGTCGTGGTACAGGTGGCCGCTCTGGCGGAGGTGCTCGACGACCTCCTTGTTGGCATCCCACACGCTCTTGCCGCGAAGCCATGCGGGCACCGTGTCGTCGTAGGTGCCGTCGTCGCGCACCGGGCAGTAGGTGTCGAGGCCCTCCTTCAGGCCCGTGCGATAGTCCTCGGCACCGTGTCCGGGCGCGGTGTGCACCAGGCCCGTGCCGTCCTCGAGGGTCACGTAGTCGGCGGCCACCACGCGGCCCTGCCGGTCGCAGAACGGGTGGCGGTAGGCCAGGCCCACGAGCTTCGAGCCGTCGGTCTCGGCGACCACGCGCACCTGCTCGCTGCCGGCGAGCTTGGTGACCTTGGCCAGCAGGTCGCTCGCCATGATGGCGAGGTTGCCGTCCACCTCGGCCACCGCGTAGCGGTAGCCGGGGTGCACCGCGATCGCCAGGTTCGCGGGGAGCGTCCACGGGGTCGTGGTCCAGATCGTGAAGCTCGGCGTGCAGTCGAGCTCGCAGCCGAACGCCTTCTCGACCGCCTCGCGGTCGGCCGCCTCGAAGTCGACGTACACCGACAGGTCCTGCCGGTCCTCGTACTCGAGCTCGGCCTCGGCGAGCGCCGTGCGGTTGGCGATCGACCAGTGGACGGGCTTCAGCGCGCGGTACACGAGACCCTGTTCCACGAGGTCGGCGAAGTCCTCGATCACCGCGCCCTCGAAGGCGGGCTTCATGGTCAGGTACGGGTTGCCGTAGTCGGCAAGCGTCAGGAGCCGCTGCATCTGCCCGGCCTGCAGCTTGACGAACTTCTCGGCGTAGGCCTGGCACTCGCGCCGGATCACCATGCGCCGCTGGTCGTCGGGCAGCTCAAGCACCTTCTGGAGCTTGCCCTTCTCGTTCATCTCGGTGACCACCTTGTGCTCGATGGGCAGCCCATGGCAGTCCCAGCCCGGCACATAGGGCACGCGCATCCCGTCCATGAGCCGCGACCGCACCACGATGTCCTTGAGCACCTTGTTCAGAAGGTGCCCGAGGTGGATCGACCCGTTCGCGTACGGCGGGCCGTCGTGGAAGGCGAAGAGCGGCGCATCCGCGCGCGCCTCCTGCACGGCCTCGTAGAGCCGCTCGTCCTGCCAGCGCTTGACCGTCTGCGGCTCCGCCTGGGCCAGGTTGGCCTTCATGGCGAAGTCGGTCTTCGGGAGGTTCAGCGTGCTCTTGTAGTCAGGCATGGTGCGCCTTGCGCGGTCAGTCGAAGTCGGGCTCGTCGCCGGGCTTCACGGCCTCGTCGAGGTACTTCTGGAAGTCGCCCATCTTGTAGGAGACGAAGCAGAACACGTGGTGCAGCGTGAACCACTCCGGGTCCTTGGGGTCCTTGTCAAGGTCCTGGCGCAGGCGGTTCAGTTCGGCAATCACTCGTTCGGCCTTCATGGGCAGCTCCGGGGGGGGCAGTCTAGGTCAGTGTTTGTGGCCGGCATGGTCGTGGCCCGCGTGGTCGTCGCCGGCATGATCATGGCCTGCGTGGGGATCCACGGCCGCACCGTGGTCATGTCCGGCGTGCGCATCGTGCGCCGCCGCCTCCAGGCGGCCGACCGCGAGCGCCAGGCCGACGCCCAGGAGCAGCGCCAGCGAGAGGCCGATCCGGTCGTGCCGGTGGAAGTGCACCTCGGGCAGGAGGTCTGCGGCCGCGATGCACAGGAAGGTGCCCGCGGAGAACGCAAGCGCGTACGGCACGGCCACGTCGGTCCCGCCGAGGGCAGGCACCCCCGCGCGGAAGAGGAGGACCCCCACCGGAACCAGGAGCGCAAAGCAGGCGTTCACGGCCAGCACCTTGCCGCGGCTGCCGCCGCCCGCATGGCAGAGCGTGGCCACGGTCATGGCGTCGAAGGGCTTGTGCAGGAGGATCACGAGGAAGGTGCCGAGGCCCGCGAGCGCCGCACCCCCTTTGCCATCGGCGGCCGCGGCCATGCTCGCCGCGAGCGCCACTCCCTCGAGGAGCGAGTGCAGCCCCATGCCCACCGCCGCCCCCGCCCAGGTCAAGCGGCCCACCGGCGCATCGCCATGATGGTGGTGGTGATGGCCGTCGTGCCCGTGCATCGGGTCATCGCAGGCGGGCTCCGGCGCCTCGTGCTGGTGGAAGTGCGCGAACCGCTGCAGGAAGAACATCGCGAGGAACCCGAGCGCGATGGCCAGCATCAGCGGGTCGAGGGCGCCGTGCGCATGCCCGGGCTGCGGGGCCTGCCCCAGCCGCGCCATCAGCGCGTGCGGCACCATGTGGAAGATCGCCACGCCGAGCATCATCCCGGACACGAAGCCCAGCCCGAACTGCATGCGCCGGTGGTTCAGGCGCAGCAGCACCGGCACCAGCCCCCCCGCGGCGGAGGCGACCACGATGCAGGCGCAGTAGGCGATGAGGGCGGTCTCTAGTGCCATGGGGTGCCCCTCGGGCAGGTCGCGAACGATACTTCACCGCAGGAAACAGGCTGAATCCCGCGGGGCGCGCGAGCGTCCGCTGCTTGCGGCGCCGCGCCGCCCCGGCTAAACTCCTTCGTTCGACCGCATGGGGTGGTAGCTCAATTGGAAGAGCGCCTCGGTCGCATCGAGGAGGTTGTGAGTTCGATCCTCATCCACTCCACCTGACGGGCCCTCGGGCCCGGAGCGCAGCCCGCCCCCCGGCGGGCTGCGTCGCTTTTGCGGCCGCCCGCGCGGCACCCCGCCGTACCATCGCACCCGATGTCCGCCGGCGAACCGTCAGCCGAGACCGCACCGCGCGCCTACAACCGCGACACCCCCGCCATGCGGCAGTACGACCGCTTCAAGCGGGAGCATCCCGGGTGCCTGCTGCTGTTCCGGATGGGGGACTTCTACGAGCTGTTCGACGAGGACGCCGTCACGGCGCACCGCACGCTCGGCATCACGCTGACGGAGCGCACCAAGGGCCAGCCGATGGCCGGGGTGCCGTTCCACTCGGTGGAGGGCTACCTCCGCCGCCTGGTGGAACAGGGCTTCCGTGTTGCGGTCTGCGAGCAGCTGCAGGACCCGTCCGAGGCCAAGGGCGTGGTGGAGCGCGGGGTCACCCGCGTTCTTTCGCCCGGCACGCTGGTGGACGAGAGCCTGCTCGACGAATCTCGAGCCAACCGGATCGCGTGCGCTTGGACGGCCGGCAGCGCCCCGGGAGACCGGGCCGCCGTCGCGGTTGTCGAGGTGTCGACCGGCGAGTTCGCCGTCGAGGAGTGCACGGTGGCGGGGCTGGAGGACACGCTGGCCCGCATCGCACCCAGCGAGCTGCTGGTCGCCGAGGGCGACCGCGAGGACACTGACCGCCCGTCGGTGCGGCTCGGCCGCGCCCTCGGCTGTCCCGCACTGGAGGCCCCGGGCTGGATGTTCCGCGCCGCCGATGCGGCCGCCACGCTCAAGGAGCACTTCGCGGTGCGGACGCTCGAGCCCTTCGAGCTCGCCGACGACTCCGCCGCCGCCGTGGCCGCGGGCGCCCTGCTCCGCCACCTGCTCGACGCGCACCGCGGGCTCGGGGCCGATCCCGCGGCGTCGGGCCGCGCGGTGCGGCCGCTTGCGCACCTGCGCCCCCCGCGTCGAGGCGGCCGCGCGGCGAACCTGGTGCTCGACGCAACCACGCTGCGCAGCCTCGAGGTGGAGCGCACGCTGCGCTCGGGCGGCACCGAGGGCACGCTCCTCTCGGTGCTCCAGCGCGGGCGCACCCCGATGGGCCGGCGGCTCCTGCGCGAATGGACCTGCGCGCCGCTCGGCGACCGCGCCGCCATCCGTGCGCGCCAGGACGCGGTGGCCACGCTGGTGGCCGACGAGCGCATGCGCGAGGAGCTGCGCGCCGCCTGCGAGGGCGTGCAGGACGTGGCGCGCATCGCCGGGCGCATGTCGATGGGCCGCTCCACGCCGCGCGACCTCGTGGCGCTCGGGCGCTCGATGTCGCTCGCGGGCCGCATCGCGGCGGCGCTGGGGGACTCGCCCGCCTTCGCGGGCGCCCGCTCCGCGCTCGAGGAAGCGGCCACGCGCGTCGCTCCGCTCACCGCCCGCATCGGGGCGACCTGCGTCGACCAGCCGCCGGCGCACCTCCGCGAGGGCGGGCTCGTGCGCGACGGCGCCGACCCCGAGCTCGACGAGTGCAGGTCGCTCCAGCGCGACGCCGCGGCGTGGATGGCGCGCTACCAGGCAGAGCTCGCGGAGCGCACCGGCATCGCGAGCCTCAAGATCGGCTACAACCGGGTCTTCGGCTACTACATCGAGGTCACCAACGCGCACTCGGCCAAGGCGCCGGCGGAATTCACGCGCCGCCAGACGCTCCGCAACGCCGAGCGCTACGTGACGCCCGAGCTCAAGTCGTTCGAGGACAAGGTCCTCTCCGCGGAGGGCCGCGCCAACGCCCGCGAGCGCGCGATCTTCGAGGCGCTGTGCGAAGAAGCCGCGGCGCACCTCGCGGACCTCGCGCGCTTCGCCGACGCGGTGGCAAGCCTCGATGCGGTGGCGAGCCTCGCCGAGACGGCGGCACGCCACCGGTGGGTGCGCCCCGAAATGGTCGACGAACCCGTGCTCGAGATCGCCGGCGGCCGCCATCCGGTGCTCGACGAGCTGCTGCGGGACCGATTCGTGCCGAACGACGCCGAGCTCGGGACGTCGGCGCAGCCTGCGACCCTCGCGCTCATCACGGGTCCCAACATGGCCGGCAAGAGCACCTACATCCGCCAGGCCGCGCTGATCGCCCTGCTTGCGCACCTCGGCAGCTTCGTGCCCGCGGAGCGGGCCGTCGTCGGCATCGCGGACCGAATCTTCACGCGCATCGGCGCAAGCGACGAGCTGCACTCCGGCCAGTCGACGTTCATGGTCGAGATGACCGAGACCGCGCGCATCCTCAACCACGCCACGCGGCGGTCGCTGGTCGTGCTCGACGAGATCGGGCGCGGCACGAGCACCCTCGATGGCCTCAGCCTTGCCTGGGCCATCACCGAGCACCTGGCGGCCACGGGCGCGCGGACGCTCTTCGCCACGCACTACCACGAGCTGACCGACCTCTCCGCCCGCATCGCGGGCGTGCGCAACCTGCACGTGGCGGTGCGCGAGTGGAAGGGCGAGGTGGTGTTCCTCCACCGGATCCTGGCAGGTTCCACCGACCGAAGCTACGGGATCCACGTGGCGCAGCTTGCCGGCATCCCGCGCGGCGTGGTGGCACGGGCCAAGGAGGTGCTCGGCACCCTCGAGGTGCAGACGCAGCCGCGCACCGGTCGCGCCCGAACGCGCACCGCGCCCGCCGACGCCATGCCGCTCTTCGAGCCGGTCGCCGCCCCGACGGCCGAGCCGCACCCTGCCCTCGTCGCGCTTCGCGGCGCGGACCTCGACAACCTCACGCCGCTGCAGGCCTTCGACCTGCTGCGCGCCCTTCGCGCCGCGGCCTCCGCGGAGCCCACCGACCATGCTTGACTCCGCAACGCTCCCCGACACCGAACGCTGGCGCCGCGCCCACGCCGCCGGCCTCGGCTGGAACGACTACCTCGCCGCAAACGCGTCGCGCACCGCGGGATGGGGCGCGCACGTCGCCGCCGCGCGCACGACCGATGCGCAGGGGCGGCTCCTCGCCTCGTTCACCCGGCGCATGAACGTGATCGTGCTGACCGGTGCCTGGTGCGGCGACTGCGCGGTGCAGTGCCCCATGCTCGCGGCCATCGGTGCCGCCTGCCCGGCGGCCGACGTCAGGTTCCTCGAGCAGGCCGCGCACATGCAGCTGGCCGAGGACCTGCGGATCAATGCCGGCACGCGCGTTCCCACGGTTGTCTGGTGCGCCGAGGACTTCGAGTTCTGCGCGCTGATGGGCGACCGCACGCTCGCGCGGTACCGGGCGATGGCCGCGCGCCAGCTCGGCGCGTCGTGCCCGCTCCCCGGTGCCGCGGTCGGCGCCGACGAGGCCGCCGCCACGCTGCAGGGGTGGATCGACGAATTCGAGCGCGTGCAGCTGATGCTGCGGCTCTCGCCACGCCTCCGGCAGCAGCACGGGGACTGACCGTGGCGGGCCGCGCGCGATGGGCCGTGAACGCAGCTGCGCCCGCGGCGCTCGCGCTCGCGGCCCACGCAGCGCCGCAGGATCCCGCGCCGCCGACCGTCCCGACGCCGCCTGCCGCAACGGAACGCCCGCCGGGCGCCGCCGAGCTCGATGCCGATGCCGGCAAGGCCTCGCTGCGCTCGATGGCCGTGCACGGATCATGGCTGCGGAGGATGGTGTCCGCCATGCGCCTCGAGCGGCCGGGGACCGTCGCCGCACGCGAGTTCCTGCTGGCGCTCGCCGTCGACCCCGACCCGCGCGTGCGGAGCGCGGCGGTGCTGTCGTGCGCGCGCGCCGGCATCGATGCCAACCCGGCGCTCGGCGACGCCGAGCAGGACCCACGCGTCCTGCGGAACATGCTCCGCTGCGGCTGGCAGCTCGACGCGGCACGCATCGAGCGCGGCGCGCGCATCCTCGCCCGCAGCGAAGACAACTCCGAGCGCCTGCTCGCGGTGGAGCTCATCGGCGCGCTCCAGGGCCAGGGACCGGGCCGGTGCGACGAGCGCCTCGCCGACTTCGGCAAGGACACGCTCCGCTCGGTGATCGCACGACTCGACCGCGACGACGGCGGCGCGCTCAGCCCCCGAATCGCGGCGCTCACCGGCGCGCGCGACTCGCGCCAGGACTGGAAGTGGCGCATCTGGCTCGACCGCAACCGGGGCAGCATGCGGATCGACGCCGTGGTGCCGGCGCGAAAGGCCGGGCCCGGCGAGGACAACGCCGTGGCGAAGCTCGACGACGGCGCGTTCGTCCGCTTCGCGGGTGCCCTCGACACGCTCTTCAGGCGGCCGATCGACCTCGGCGTCGCCATCGACTGCACGGGCAGCATGGCCGGCGAGATCGCGCAGGCGCAGGCGGGCATCGACGACCTGATGCGCTTCGTCAACGCGGTCACGGCCGGGCTGCGCGTCGGCATCGTCGGCTACCGCGACCAGCAGGACGACTTCAAGACCCTCGGCTGGGACTTCGCCGCCGAGCCATCGGTGGTCCGCGAGCGCCTGTGGAAGCTCTCGGCCGAGGGCGGCGGCGACGAGCCGGAACTGGTGCAGGAGGCGCTCAAGGTGGCCTACGGGCGGTTCACGTGGCGGACGGACGCGCAGCAGGTCATGGTGCTGGTGGGAGACGCACCGCCGACGCCCGGCTGGGGCACACGCTGCGTGGATATGGCCCGCGAGGCCCGCGCGCGCGGCATCACGACGTACGTCCTCAGCGCCCGCGACGAGCGGCAGCCCGCGGAGGTCAAGCACTTCCCCGACATCGCCCGCGCGGGCGGCGGGCGCGTCATCCGGCTCGATGCGCGCACCGACCTCGCGGCGGAACTTGCGGGACTGGCCCTCAGCGACACCTGGCACGACCAGGTCGTGGCCGTCTTCGAGCGCTACCTCCTGCTCTGCCGCTAGCCCGCCCGCCCCCGGGGCAGCGACTCAGGACGCCTTGCCGGCGAGCTTCCACGCCGCCTCGAGCATCTCGCGGACCCCCTGGCCGGTGGCGCCCGAGATGCAGACGGGGCGCTCGCCCCGCCTCATGCCGATGGCACCGGCGAAACGCTCGATCCGTGCGTCGCGCTCCTCCGCGGGCACCAGGTCGAGCTTGTTCAGCACCACCAGCTCCGGCTTCTCGGCCAGCTCCGCGGAGAAGCCGAGCAGCTCGCCGCGGATGGTCCTCCAGTTCTGCACGGGGTCGCTGCCGTCGAGCGGCGCGATGTCCACCAGGTGCACGATGGCGCGCGTGCGCTCGATGTGGCGGAGGAAGTCGTGCCCGAGGCCCGCGCCCTCCGACGCACCCTCGATGAGTCCCGGAAGGTCGGCGAACACGAGCCTGCGCTCCATGTCCAGCTCCGCGATCCCAAGCTGGGGGCTGAGGGTGGTGAACGGGTAGGCGCCCACCTTGGCGTTTGCGCGGCTCACGGCACGCAGCAGCGTGCTCTTGCCGGCGTTGGGAAGCCCCACGAGGCCGATGTCGGCGATGAGCTTGAGCTCGAACAGCAGCCTGCGCTCGATGGCCGGCTCGCCCGGGGTGCATTCCGTAGGGGTCTGCTTCAGGGGACCCTTGAAGTGCTCGTTGCCCAGCCCGCCCTTGCCGCCGGGAGCCACCACCGCGCGCTGCCCGGGCTGCACCAGGTCCACCAGGAACTCGCCGGTGTCCGCGTCGGACACCGTGGTGCCCACCGGCAGCCGGATCTCAACGCCCTGTCCGTCGCCGCCGTGGCAGCTCTTCTGCAGGCCGCGCTCGCCGTCCTGGGCGAAGAAGTGGCCGCGGTACGAGAACTCGATCAGCGTGTCGAGGTGCGGATCGGCCACCACCGTCACGTCCCCGCCGCGACCGCCGTCGCCGCCGTCGGGGCCGCCCTTGGGACGGTTCTTCTCCTGACGCAGGTGCGTGCAGCCGTCGCCGCCCTTGCCGGAGCGGACGGTCACGACGGCGGTGTCGACGAAGACGTTCATGGCGGCGGGGGAAGAAAAACCGCGCAGATCGGACGACCTGCGCGGCGTGGTGATCGGTTCAGCGGCGGATCAGCGGTCGATCGCCAGCCGCGGGGTCGACGGGTCGGACGGAATCACGTCCACCATGCGACCGCGGAAGCGGACGGTGCCCTCGGCGAGGGCCATCAGGGTGTGGTCGCTGCAGAGCTTGACCAGGTAGCCGGGCTTCCAACGCGTGCCGCACTGGCGCACGATGATGGAACCGCTCTTGGCGAACTCGCCACCGTAGAGCTTGATGCCACGGAACTGCGGGTTCGAATCGCGTCCGTTCTGGGTCGAGCCCTGTCCCTTCTTGTGTGCCACGGCAAAGTCTCCTTCTGCAAAGACGCGCATTCGCGCGAGTCGGGAAGTGTAGCGAAACCCCGGCGCTACCTCAATGGCACGGCTCGCGATCAGCGGAAGGGGGCGCCGCCGCTTATCGGATCCGTTTTGCGGCAGTGGCGGGGGCCGGCCGCAGCGTCAGCGCATGATCCAGGCATCGCCGATCGGGTCGAACGATGCCTCGGCGGACGACCGCGGGTCGGTGCTTCCGGACACGCTGTAACGGCGGCTCCAGGTCCGACGGATCAGGCCTTCCTTGCCGGTGGCCGGGTCCGTGCGGCGGTCGAAGGCCGCGCTGGTTCCCGCCACGAAGAGCGTCATTTCCTTGGCATCGCCCCTGGCCGGCCAGACCACGAAGCCCTCGCGGGCGTTCGACTCGCCGTCCGGGATCTCCCCCATCACCTGGAACTGGTCGAGCGCGCGCGGCCCGGCGGCCGCCGACTGCATGCGCCGTGCGGCATCGACCGGCACGTCGCGGCCTGCCTCCAGGACGGTGCCGTCACCCATGAGAAGCTCGAACCGCGGCGAGAAGCGCTGCGACTTGCCGGTCTTGTTGGCGATCACGTAGGTGAACACCCAGAACCGCGACCCGGTCTCCGAGTCTGTCACCAGGCGCAGGGCGCCCGGGCGGAAGTCGAGGTCGTTGGGCGTGGCGGGCTTCACCTTGGGGATGAGCGAGTCCGCGGCCTTGGAAGCCGGGCCGGACTGCTGCATCGGAGCCACGGGCCCGACCCCCGCGAGGACACCTGCGAAGGCGGCGGCAGCGGCAATCGAGGCGACTCGGGCCAGCGACGGAAGCGAAGAAGACATGACCCGGATTCTACGGATCCCAATCGGCCGCGGTTACGCTCTTCCCGTGTCATTTCGCGGCCTCTTCGGTCTCGGAGAACCCGCGCCCCCGCCGCTGCGGCTGGGGCGGGCGGTGGGCAGCGTGCGGTCAGAGGCCCTTGCATCCGTGCTCGGCCCGGGGACCGTGGCCCACCCGGGGTTCGAGCAGCGAGCCGAGGCGCAGGGCATCGACCTGTCGCTTCTCTGGACCGCGCACGGCGAGGACGGCCAACTCGAGGCGGCGGCATTGCTCGTCCCGCACCCGGGGCGTTCGGCGCTCCTCATGGCCACTGCCCCCACGGACCACGGCAACGCGGCCTCCGTCGGCCGACTGGTGGACTTCGTGCTGGCCGAGGCTTCGCACCTGCCCGACGTCCGCCTGATCCAGGCGCTCTCGGCACCGAGCGAGGCACTGCGCTCCCGGGCGTGGACGGCGGGCGGGCTGCGGCACCTCGCGTCCCTCGACTACATGGAGCGGCCGCTTCGGGACGCGGCCCCCGCGCAGGCACCCTGCCCGGACGGCATCTCGTTGCGCCCGTGGCACCAATCCGAACGCGGGGTGCTCGAGGAACTGCTCGCGCGCACCTACGTCGAGACGCTCGACTGCCCGGGACTTGCGGAGATGCGGACCACGAGCGACATCCTCGAGGGTCACCTCGCCGCCGGCGAGCACGACCCCGACCTCTGGACACTCGCCTTCCGCGACGGACGCACGGTCGGTGCGCTGCTCCTGGCACCGTCGCACGCGACCGACTCCGTGGAAGTGGTCTACCTCGGCCTGGCGCCGGAGGCGCGCGGGCGCGGACTTGGTCGTGCACTGATGCTGCACGGCCTTGGCCTGGTGCAGCAACGTCCGGAGCGCGTGATGGCGCTCGCCGTGGACCAGCGCAACACGCCGGCCGTTGCGCTCTATGCGCGACTCGGGTTCCGCACGGTCCGCCGCCGCGAGGCCTTCGTGGCGCAGCCGTCGCTCTACCGTGCGCCCGCGGCGAGTGTCAAGTGAAGCCAGTTGTCCACAACCGACTCGCATCGGACGCCCGCGACGGTGGATGAAATTGATGTTGGAGCGCGAAACGCAACCACGCGCGGGACTTACGGATGATTGCTCGGGGAACCGTGCGCACGCGCGCTTGCACTGCGCGACAGTGCCGCTACTCTTCCGTCCGGTCGCGCAGGAAGCGTGACGAACGGCGGTGCCGCCCGAGCGGCGCCCCACTGGCGCCGGCGAGCTCTCAAGCCCGTTGGCCGCCGCGTGGGCGGATCGCCGGGGCCGGGCGTGTCGGTGGAGCCGACCGCCCGAGCCCGGGACATGGATGATCCTCAATCTCGTCGCACGCGCTGCGCCCGATTCGTGCCGGGCGCCGCCCCGGCCTCGGCCGGGCGCGTGCGGCTGCGTCTTGCCGCTTCGGCGGCCATCACGCCGCCTCGGCGGCCAGACCTGACAGGACCTCGACCCCGTGTCCACGGCCAGCGCAACCCTCGAGACGAACGCCGCACCCGACGCACGCCGCAGCAACGCAGACATCCCGACCGAGTCGTCCATCGAGCGCCGCCTGGCAGCCCGGATCGGCGCGGCTCGTTACCGCATGTGGTTCGCGGAGCCCGCCCGGCTTCGCATCGACGGCCGTTGCCTGGAGGTCATGGCCCCGAGCAGGTTCGCGGCGGACTGGATCGAGCGCAACTTCCGCGACGACCTCGCGTCGGTCGCCGCCGACGTGGGCCTCGAGTCGGTGGCCGTGACCGTGCTCGACGCGCCGGGGCTGGTGGCGCCGGACGCCGCCGCCTCCCCTGCCCCGCGCGAGGTGGCCCTGGTGCCGGCCGCGCGCCGGGACCAGCCGCGCTGGCGCCGGCTCGCGGACTTCGTGGTCGGCGAGTCCAACCGCATCGCCTACGAGGCCGCGCGGCGGCTCGCCGAGGACGAGCTCGGTGGCATCCGCGGCATCCTCCTGCACGGCGGCTGCGGCGTCGGCAAGACGCACCTCCTGCAGGGCCTGTGCGCGCGGCGTCGCGAGCTGCACCCGCCGGAGCGCATCCGCTACACCACCGGCGAGCAGTTCACCAACGACTACATCCAGGCGGTCCGCGGCGGCACCATCGAGGTATTCCGCGCCAAGGTGCGCAAGCTCGACCTCCTGGCCATCGACGATGTCCACTTCCTGTCGAACAAGGGCGCCACGCAGGTGGAGTTCCTCCACACGATCGACGCCATCGGCCTGGGCGGCGCGCGCATCGCGATCGTCACTGACGCGCACCCCCGCGCGCTCCGGTCCTTCAGCGAGGCGCTGGTCAGCCGCATGCTCGCAGGCATGGTGGTGCAGGTCGAGGCCCCCGACCGCAGCACCCGCGAGGCGCTGGTCACCCGCATCGCCGAGGAGCGCGGCATCGCGCTCGAGCCGGCGGCTGCGCGCATGATCGGCGACCGTGCCATCGGCAGCGTGCGCGAGATCGAGGGTGCGCTCGCGCGCATCGCGGCCGCGCTCCTCCTCGAGGACCTCGGCGGCATCGCCACCCTCAGCCTCGTGGAGCGCGCGCTCGGGCTCGGCGACGCGGCCGTGCGCGGCGCGCCGCCGCGGATCGCGGCGATCGTGGAAGCCACCTGCGACGAGCTCGGCGTCAGCCGCGACGACCTCGCGGCAAGCGGGCGCCACTGGCGCGTCGTGCTCGCGCGCGGCGTCGTGGTGCACCTCGCCCGCGAGATGACCACGCTGAGCTTCCCGGAGATCGCGCGCCACCTCGGGCGCAACGCGCATTCGAGCGCGCACGCGGCCGCCAAGCGCGTCCGCGACATGCTCGGCCGCGGCGAGGAACTGCCGGCCGATGACCGGGCACCGGCGTCCCGCAGCGTGCGGGAGCTCGTGGAGACCGTGAAGCGCGGCGTGGAACGGCGCACCCGGGCGTCCCGATAGACTCCGCGGATGGCCACGGCACGAGCCGCCCACGTCCTGCGAACGCTCGCCGCGTCGCTCGCCGTGGCGCTTCCTACAAGCACGGCACGAGCGCAGTTCTACGAGAAGGTCGATCTCGGGAAGGCATCGGTGAATGCCGTCGTCGAGGCGTTCGACGGCGATGACCCGCGCATCGGCTCGCTCGCGGCCAACCTCGCCGGCGCCGGCGACCCCTCGGCCGATGCGCTCTTCCGTGCCATGGCGCGCGGCGCCGGGCCCCTAACCCGGGTGTACGGCGTGCTCGGCCAGGCGCTCCTCTCGAAGAAGGGCGTTGATGCGCAGCTCTTCGCGGCGCTGGCCTCGGCCGACGAGCGCGCGGACGTGGTGCGCGAGGCGAATGTCTCGGGCCTCCTCCGCGAGACGTCCATCGTGCCGCTCCTGGCCTGCAAGGACCTCTCGGAAGCCTCGCAGCTGACGCTGATGGCCGAGCTGTCGCGCCGCGGCGAGCCGTGGGATGCCTCGCGCATGCGCGAGATCGCGGCCTCGAAGGACGCAATCGCCGCCGGGTTCGCGGCGCTGCTCCTTGCGGCCGGCGGCAACGGCGTGGACGCGGACCCGAAGGCGGCTGCCTGGGGCGCGTGCCGCGCACGGATCGCGGCCTTGGCGCCGGTGGACCGCGACGAGGCCATCCGCGCCATCGCCGAGGCGGCCATGCTGTTCGACGTGAAGCCCGCGGCGCGCAGGCTCCTCGAGCTGACCGATGCCCAGGGCGGGTCAGATGACGCGCGCGTGGCCGCCATCGGCGCCGCCATCCGGCTGGACACGCCGCTCGGCGTGGAGGCGTGGCGCGCCCGGGCGAAGGCGAACCGGTCCCAGCTTGCGCTGATGCGCTCCGCGATGCAGCTCCTCGCCAACGCCGAGCGCGGCGTGCCGCCGACGGCATTCGACGAGGTTCGAAACGGCACTCCCGCGCTGGAGGCCATCGCCACGGCAGGAGCATCGCTTGCCTCCAAGGCACCGCCGGCCGACGCCCTGATCGGGCTCCTCGAGTCCGGCCACCAGGCAAGCGCGGAGTGGGCCATGGTGCGCGCCACGGAACTGCCGCCCGAGCAGGCACTGCCGGTCTGGAAGCACCTCCTCACGCGACTGGAGACGTCCGACCCCGATGATCGGCCGACCGCGGCGCTCATCTCCGGACTCGCGCGAGAGCTCGTCGAGGCCGACCCGGCCGCGGCCGCGGCGCTGCTTGAACGCCTTGCCGCGGAGCCCGACCTCCTCGTCGCGGCCATGCAGGGCATCTGCGACAGCCAGGCACCGCAGGCGCAGGAGATCGCACGGGCCCGCCGGGGCTCCCTTCCCCGTGCCGGCGAGGGCCTTGCGGCCCTCGCGCTTGCGCGGCGCGGAGCTCCGCTCACGGATGCCGACCTCGATGTCCTCGGACGGGCGGGCGCAGGCGGCGGCGACCTCGACCCCTCGCATGCGCTGCAGGCCGCGTGGTTCTACGCGCGCGCCAAGGGACTGGCCGATGGTGCAATCGAGCGCCTGGCCGTGGCGCCACCCGCCCAAGGAGCGAAGGGACCATGACCGACCGGACGGCGAGCACCGTGATCCCGCTGAACAAGCCCGAGATCCTCGAGGAGGACATCGAGCTGGTGGCGGAGACCCTGCGCCGCGGCGCGCTGACCCTCGGCCCGCGGCTCCTCGAGTTCGAGCAGCTGGTGGCGGAACGCACGCGCCGGCCGTTCGGGGTGGGCGTGGCCTCCGGTGCGGTGGCCATCGAGGTCGCGCTCCGCGCGGTCGGGGCCGGGCCCGGCGACGAGGTGCTGGTGCCCGCCTTCGGCTTCAGCGGCATGGCGCACTCGGTGCTCAACGTCGGCGCGCGGCCGGTCTTCGTGGACGTCGACCCGCTCAGCCTGAACATGGACCCCGCGGAGGCAGCGCGGCGGATCGGCAAGAAGACCAAGGCCATGCTCGCGGCGCTGACCTTCGGCAATCCGGCGATGCTCCCGGAGCTGATCGCACTCTGCTCGCGGATGGAGATCCCGATGGTGGAGAACGCGAGCGAGGCGCTCGGCACCACCCTCGGCGACGACAACGCCGGCCGCTTCGGCCGGATCGCCTGCATCGGCTTCTGGACCAACCGCCAGGTGACCACGGCCGAGGGAGGCATGGTGGTCACGCACGACGACAACCTCGCCGCGGCATGCCGGGCGCTGCGCAGCCAGGGCCGGGTGGACCGGATGAGCTTCGCCGGCCAGCCCCGCGACATCGGCGCGATCATCGAGCACGCCACCCTCGGCGGCTACGACGCGCGCATGAGCGAGCTTGCGGCAGCCCTCGGCTGCGCGCAGGTGCGCAGGCTCGACGCCACCATCGCCCGGCGCCAGGAGGTGGCCAACGCGTACCTGCGGCGGCTGGCCGCCAACCCCGACATCGTCCTTCCGACGGTGCCCGACGGCGCCGGCGTCAGCTGGGCCAACTTCGTGGTCCGCCTGTCGACGCGCTTCACCGCCGACGACCGCGACCGCATCATCGGCGTGCTGCACCGGCAGGACATCGGCGCGGCCAACTACTACCCGGCGGCATCGCTCCTCCCGCAGGTCCGGACGCTGGTGGGCACCGAGCCCGGGCAGTTCCCCGTGGCCGAGGGCGCCGCGGCACGGGTCATCGCCCTGCCCTTCTACAACACGATGACGTCCGAGGACGTGGAGACGGTCTGCGACGTGCTCGAGGTGGCACTCGCGCGCACCGGCGGTGCGCACCGGTCCTGAGGCACCGGTCCTGAGGCGCCGGGCCTGAGGCGCCGGGCCTGAGGCGCCGGGCCTGAGGCGCCGGGCCGGGCACCGCGGTCACTCCCACTCGATGGTGGCGGGCGGCTTGCTCGAGATGTCGTAGACGACGCGGTTGACGCCCTTGACCTCGTTGATGATCCGGTTGGAGATCCGGGCCAGCACGTCGTAGGGCAGCCGCGCCCAGTCGGCGGTCATGAAGTCCTCGGTGGTCACGGCACGAAGCGCAACCACCGAGTCGTAGGTGCGGCCATCGCCCATCACGCCGACGCTCTTGACGGGGAGCAGCACCGCGAACACCTGGCTGGTGGACCGGTACAGGTCCTCGGACACGATCTCCTCGAGCAGGATCTCGTCGCAGTCACGCAGGATCGCCAGGCGATCCTCGGTGACTTCCCCGAGCACGCGCACCGCGAGGCCCGGGCCCGGGAACGGGTGGCGCCAGACGATCTGCGGCGGGAGCGCAAGCACCTCGCCGAGGCGGCGCACCTCGTCCTTGAAGAGGTCACGGAGCGGCTCCACCAGCCGGAACCCGAGCTCCGAGGGCAGGCCGCCCACGTTGTGGTGCAGCTTGATGTTGGCGGCGGTGCCCGCGAGGCTCGCGCCGCTCTCGATGACGTCCGGGTAGAGCGTGCCCTGCGCGAGCCACCGCGCGTCCGGCCCCACGTCCTTGGCGGCCTTGCGGAACACGTCGATGAAGCGGTGCCCGATGCGGCGGCGCTTCTCCTGGGGGTCGGTGATGCCCCGCAGGTCGCCGAGGAACTCGCGCGACGCGTCCACCACGCGAAGATCCACGTCGAAGGCACCCCGGAAGGTGCTCTCCACCAGGTCGCGCTCGCCGTTTCGCAGCAGGCCGTTGTCCACGAAGATGCAGGTCAGCCGGTCGCCGATCGCCCGCGCGAGCAGCGCCGCCACCACGCTCGAGTCGACGCCGCCCGAGAGCCCGCAGATCACGCGGTCGCTCCCGACATCGGCGCGGATCCGCGCCGACTCGCGCTCGAGGAAGTCCGCCATCCTCCAGTTGCCCTGGCAGCCGCACGCGTCGTACAGGAAGTTGCGGAGGATGTCGATGCCGTGCGGGGTGTGCGTCACCTCGGGGTGGAACTGCACGCCGAAGAACGGCTTCGAGCGGTGCGCCACCGCCGCCACGGGGCACGTGTCGGTCGACGCAAGGATCGCCAGGTCGCCGTGCGCGTCGCGCACCTGGTCGCCGTGGCTCATCCACACCGTGGTGCGGGCCGGCAGCCCGTGCATGAGGCCGTTGCCGTCGCGCACGTCCAGGTGCGCGCGGCCGTACTCGCGCGTCTCCGCGGGGCTGACCTCGAACCCCAGCATGTGGCACCCCAGCTGCATGCCGTAGCAGATGCCCAGCACGGGGATGCCGAGGTCGAGCACGCCCGGGTCGCAGCGCGGCGCGCCCTCCTCGAAGACGCTCGAGGGGCCGCCCGAGAGGATGATGCCCTTTGCCCCGAGCGAACGGATCTTCTCGAGGGGGGTCCCGGGCGCCACCAACAGGCTGAAGACGCCGAGCTCGCGCACGCGGCGAGCGATCAGCTGCGCGAACTGGCTGCCGAAGTCGAGGATCAGCACTGTCTCGGTGGCATTCTGCATCGGAAGGCGGGGCATCCTACAAGTGCCGCGCCCGCCCTACACTCCGAGCCATGCGCAGCCTGGCATGTGCCGCCATCGCCGCCGGCGGGATGCTCCTGCCCGCCGCGTGCGCGGCCCGCGAGACACCCTCGTACTCCGACGGATCCCCGGCATCGCGCATCGCCGCCATCGAGCGGAGCGCGGCCGAGGGCCGCAGGCAGGACCTCCCGCGGATCGTGGAGAACCTCTCCTCCGACGACGCGGCGGTGCGCGTGGCGGCGATCGGGGCGCTTCGGCGAATGACGGGCGAGACGCTCGGGTACCGCTTCGATGACCCGTCCCCGGACCGGCAGCAGGCCATCGCGCGCTGGGCCGATTGGGTGCGGGCGCATCCCTGACCCGGCCTCCCGGGGCCACCCCCTCCCCGCTAACATCCCGACCTCCATGGCGATGCACGAACTGCGCATTTCCGTCGATGTCCGGCCCGGCGCTGCCGTGGTTGCGGTGGTCGGCGACGTGTCCGCGGTGAACATCGACCCGTTCCGCAAGGGCCTGGCCGACGCCATCGCGCGCAAGCAGCCGCGCACCGTGGTGGACCTTTCGCAGACCACCTTCCTGAGCAGCCCGGGGCTTGCGGTCCTCGTCCAGGGGCTCCAGCTCTCCCAGCGCGGGGGAAGCCAGCTCTACCTCGCGGCAGCCAACGACCGCGTGCGCGGCATCTTCGAGATCGCCCGGCTGACCGAGGTCTTCCGGATGGTGCCCACGGTGGATGCGGCGCTCGAGGCCTGAACCGATGGCCGACCCGACCGCCCCAGCCGCCCCCAACGCTCCGCCGGCCCCGAGGGGGCCGGTGGCGCTCCTCGACCGGTGGATCGGATTCTGGGCCGCGGTGTTCGACCTCTGCGGCGCCCTGTTCTACCTCGGCGAGGACACCGTCAGCTGGGCATGGCGCGGGTTCGTGTCTCGGAAGGTGCGCATGGGCACCAGCGCCATCACCGCGCAGATCGTGCGCGTGGGCGTCCGCTCGATCTCCATCGTGATGCTCGTCAGCGGCTCGATCGGCATCATCCTCGCGCTGCAGACGTCCCCCACGCTCGAGGAGTACGGGCAGACGGACAAGGTCGCCAACCTCATCGGCGTGGCGGTGTTTCGCGAGCTCGGCCCGCTCATCGCCGCCATCGTGATGGTGGGCTTCGCGGGCGCGTCCATCGCCGCGGAGCTCGGAACCATGGTGGTGGGCGAGGAGGTGGAGGCGCTCGAGGCCATGGGCCTCAATCCCGTGCGCTACCTGGTGGTGCCGCGCCTCGTGGCGACGGTGTCGAGCCTGCTGGCGCTTGCCGTGGTCAGCGACCTGACGGCAGTGTTCTTCGGCATGGTGGTCGGAACCACGGCCCTGGGCGTTCCCTACGACCTCTACGTGTCGAACACCATCGCGCAGCTGAAGATGACCGACTTCGTCACGGGCCTCCTGAAGGCCGGCGTGTTCGGCCTGCTCCTGGGCCTCATCGCCTGCCACAACGGCCTGCGCGTCACGGGCGGTGCCGCCGGCGTGGGCCGCGCAACCACCGAGACCGTGGTGCAGACGGTGATCTTCGTGATCCTGAGCGACCTGTTCTTCTCGACGATCTTCTACGCCATCGGCTGGACCTGATCGGCGGGGCCGGGCGCGCCGACGCCCGGGCTCCTGCGGATGCTCGCATCGGGGGCCGCCACCGACGTGCGACGGGCCGGGCCGGGCGCGTCCGTGATGCGCGACCGCACCAGCGCCGCGAACACCCGGACCGATCGCGCGCGGTCGTGGTCGATCCCGAGCTCATCGGCAAGCCGTTCGGTCGGGATGCGCGGCCGACGTGCCAGCAGCTCGGTGGCGCGCATCACCGGCTCACGCAGTTCGGTTGGGATGCCGAGCCCGTCGAGGTCGGGGCGCACGCCCGCCGCTCGCCCGATGCGCTCGGTCGCCGACCCCGCGATCCGCAGCACGTCCTCGGGGTCAAGAACGCAGTGCGCCCATCCGTCGCGGATGGCGGCGTTGCAACCGGCCGATCGCGGGCTGTCCACGGGCCCCGGCACTGCGCAGGGCTCGCGCTGGTGATCGTCGATGGCATGACGTGCGGTCACCAAGGCGCCGCTCGCGACGCCCGCCTCGACCACCACCACGGTCAGCGACAGCCCGGAGATGATGCGGTTGCGACGCGGGAAGTTCGCCGGCCGCGGCGGCCGCCGCACCGGGAACTCGCTCACGAGCAGCCCGCCCGCATCCACGATCGACCCGAACAGTCCCGCATGCTCCTCCGGGTACGGGTCTCCGAGGCCGCAGCCGAGCACCGCCACGGTGGTCCCCCCGACGCGCAACGCCGCGCGATGCGCCGCCGCGTCGACGCCGCGCGCACCGCCCGACACGATGGCCATCCCGTGCCCTGCCAGCGAGGCCGCGAACCTCGAGGCCTGCCCTTCGCCGTATGCCGTGGCACGCCGGGCCCCGACCACCGCCACCGCATCCTCGGCGCAGGCCTGCACCCGGCCTCGTACCCAGAGCAGGACCGGGGGCAGCGGAAGTGGCGCAAGGAGCGGCGGGTAGTCAGGGTCGCCGAGCAGGATGCCCACCACCCCACACGCCTCCATGGCACGCCGCTCCGCATCCGGATCGGCCGCGCGCATCCCGCGGTGGATCTGCTCGAGCCGCCCGGCCGCCGCCCGGCCGCACCCGGCCAGCGCGGCGAGGGGCGCCGAAGCGACGGCATCGAAGGAGCCCAGGCGCAGGAGCGCGTCGTGGTGAAAGGACGGGCCTGCCTCGGCGGCAAGCACCATGCGGAGCGCTGCATCGGGAATGTCGGAGGGTTGTCGCGGCATGCCGCCACCCTAGCGAGGGCGCGGAAAGGCCACGGCGGACCCGGCGGAAGTTCTCAGTCCGCGCCGTGCGGAGCGGGGTCGTGCTCGGGCAGCGCATCACCCCCGATGCGCACCGAAGGCACGGCGCTCGACTGCGAATCGGCATGCGCGGCGGGCAGCGACGGCCCAGCACCGGCGAGAACAGCCGGTGCCGGGACCCCCAGCGCGCGCGCGGCGCGGGCGCCGGCCTCCTCGAGCGACGGACGGGTGGGAAGCCGCATGCGCAGGGGCGCCGACAGCAACCCGAGGAAGATGCACATGGCACCGGCGCCTGCGATCCAGAGCGCCTTGCGGCCGAGGGTCAGGCGGCTCAGGAGGGAATCCGGGAACGGCACCACGGTGGCCTGCACCGGCTGCACGGACGCCTCCACCCAGTCGAGCGGCGGGCGCTGCGCGGAGGAGGCGACGATCATCGGCCGCTCCCCGCGGGGAACGAGGTTCAGCTGGCTGGCGGCAAGGCGGCGCACGAGCTGGGGATCGGCAGCGGCGAGGTCGCCGATGAACCGCTCGTACGCGGCCAGGCGGCCCGCGTTCTCGCGCTCCTGGGCCTCGAGGTGCTTGAGCTGCGCGCGCATCACCCACAGGTCGTAGGTGGCGGGGACGAGCGCCGCCGACGCCACGAGCACCAGGCCGGCAACCAGGAACATCCAGCCCGGATCAACGAGGACGGCGGCACGGGGCATGCGCATCCGGAGGTCATCGACCCTCCGCGACCCGTCGCTCCAAAACGCGGGCCCAACGCCCCGAGAGAACGCCGCCCGCGGCCCGGGACCGCGGGCGGCGGGATGCGGTGCGGGGGCCGGGCCGGATCAGGCCAGCTCGGGGAACATCTTCTGCACGGTGCCCACGAGGTCCTTCACGTGGCTGACGCTCTCGGCCATCAGCTTGGACTCGTCCGCGGTCATCTTGATGGGGACCACCTTCTCCATGCCCTTGGCGCCGAGCACCACGGGCACGCCGACGAAGTAGCCCTTGCCCTTCTGGCCGGGGGCGACCCCGTAGTCGTCCTCGCAGTAGGCGGCGCACGGGATGATGCGCTTCTTGTCCTTCACGATGGCCTCGACCATCTGGATGGAGCCGCTCGCCGGCGCGTAGTAGGCGCTGGTGCCCATGAGCTTGACGATCTCGCCGCCGCCGACCTTGGCGCGCTCCACGCACTCGGTGATGTCGGCCTGCGAGAGCAGCTGGTCGATGGGGATGCCCGCCACGCTCGTGAAGCGCGGCAGCGGCACCATGTCGTCGCCGTGGCCGCCGAGGAGGAGCGAGGTGATGTCCTCGATCGAGCAGCCGAGCTTCATGGCGAGGAAGGTGCGGAACCGCGCCACGTCCAGTGCGCCGGCCTGGCCGAGGATGCGGTGCGTCGGGAAGCCCGACACCTTCCAGGCGGTGTAGACCATGGCGTCGAGCGGGTTGCTGACGACGATGAGCACCGCGTTCGGCGAGTGCTTGGCCACCTGCTCGGTGACGTCCTTGACGATCTTGACGTTCACGCCGATCAGGTCGTCGCGGCTCATGCCGGGCTTGCGGGGCATGCCGGCGGTGATGACCACCACGTCCGAGTTCGCCGTGTCCTTGTAGTCCGAGGTGCCGACGATGCTGGCGTCGAACCGCTCGATCGGTCCGCACTGCGCGAGGTCGAGCGCCTTGCCCTGCGCCACGCCGACGCGGTCGGGGATGTCGACCAGGATGATGTCGCCGAGCTCCTTGGCGGCGGCCCAGTGGGCGCAGGTGGCTCCGACGTTTCCGGCTCCGATGATCGAGATCTTGGCGCGTCGCACTTCGTGTCTCCGTGTTGCTGTGCTCTGATGCGGTCCGGCCCCGGACCACATCGAGGGCGCGAATGATAGGGAGCCGCTGCGGCTGCGGAGCGCCGACCCCGAACGCACCGCGGCGCCCCGGGATGGGGGCGCCGCGGCGACCAATGGGCCAGAAAGGACTCGAACCTTCGACCTCACCCTTATCAGGGGTGTGCTCTAGCCAGCTGAGCTACTAGCCCGTCGGATCGACGAGTATAGCGGGGGCTGCGGGTGCCACCACCCTGCAGGCGGTGAGGGGGTGGCAGACGGCTCGATCGGCGCCGTCCCGTGGGCCCAGGGCTACGGGTCCGCGGCGAGGCTCGACGCCATCCGCAGCAGGTAACGCAGTCGCACGAGCGCTGCGGCCGCCTGCCGGGTTTCCTCCACCGCGATCGGCCCGGTGGCGATGGCCCCTCCGGGCAGCGCGACGCCGAAGGCCCGCAGGAGGACGGACCGCTCCTCGCGCAGCATCGAGTCGATGCGGGACGCGAGTGACGCACGCCGCCCGTCGTCGGGGGCAGCGGCAACCGTCTCGATTTCCTCGCGAAGCGCCATGGTCTCCATGAGGAAGGAGGGCGGCAGCGGCGCACCGAGCAAAGACCGCGCGCCGAGGAACTCAAGGAGTTCCTCGGCGCGGGAAGATTCATCCATCAGACGCTGCTTCGCGGCCCCGGCAGCAGCCGAGGCCCGAACCAGGCGATCTCGCTCGACGGGGTCCGCCGCACGGTCGGGATGCATGCGCGCGACTGCGCGCAGGTGCGCTGCCGAGACCTCGGAGGGCGTCAGGTCGAACCGACGCTCCAAGCCGAGGATGGCGAACGCGTCATCCATCGATCGGGCCGCGTGCCCGCGGGCGGATCACCACTCGCTGTCGCGATCGCTGCGGCGGTCGCCACGCTCACGGCGCGGGCCGCGGTTGAAATCACCGCCGCCGCCGCCGCCGCCACCGTAGCCACCACGACCGCCACCGCCACCACCGTAGCCGCCGCCGCCGCCACGGCCGCCGCGGAAGCCACCGCCGCCGCCACCGCCGCCCGGGCCACGCTCGGCGCGGGGCTGGGCCTCGTTGACGACGAGGGGACGGCCCTCGAAGTCCTTGCCGTTCAGCTCGGTGATGGCCTTGCTGCCAGCGTCCTTGTCGGCCATGGTCACGAAGCCGAAGCCGCGCGAGCGGCCGGTCTCGCGATCGGTGCCGATGAAGACGTCAAGGACCTCGCCGTGAACGGCGAAGTGCTCCCGGAGGCCCTCCGGGGTGGTGCGAAAACTCAAATTGCCGACGTAGATCCGAAACATTCGTTCGTTGCTCCAACAAGTTCAAGCGCCCGACCCAGGCGGCGCCTCGTGCCTGAAAACAACGAACGGTCCTGACATCAGCCCGAGTTGCTTCGTGGGAAAGGATACCACGCCTCGGGGAGAGCAGCGTGAGGGAAATGCCAAAGCGCAGTGGCCGGAAACCAAGGTTTCCGGCCACTGCGATTGGCCCGGCATGCAGGTCGTTATTCGGTCGGGGGCTTCTTCTTGACCGCGCGGGGCCGCGGGGCTGATGCGTCGTCCGAGGCTTTCGGAGCTGCGGGTGAGGCTGCCGGCGGCGCGGGAGGCACCGGAGGCCTCGAGGCACCGGTGCTGCCGGGGCTTGCTGGGCGGACGGGGCCGCCGAGGGGGCGAACGCCACCGCCGAGCGGGCGGCTTGCCGGCGCACCCTGCCCCGGCATGGGTGGACGCGGCGCACCCGGCCGCGCCATTCCGCCTCCGCCGAGCGGCCTGCTGCCGCCGCCGAGCATTCGAGAGCCGGGGCCAACGCCGGGGCCACCAGCACCGCCCGGGCCGCTCGCGCCGGATGGGCCGCTGCCCGGAGCGCCACCAACGCCGCGGGGCGCGCCGTCGGTCGGACCGAATCCAGGGCCGCGTCGGGGATTGCGATTGAAGCCGCCGGAGGACCCGGGGCCGCGCATGCCGCCACCGGGGCCGCCCCGGCCACCGCCAGCCGACGCACCGAAGCCTGGTCGACCGCCCATCGGTCCGCCCGTTCCGGGACGGGACCCACCCGGACGAGCGGAGCCCGGGCGCTGGAACGCGCGCGGCCCGAGCGGAGAGTTGCGGGGCCCCTTCTCGACGGACTTCGTCTTCTTTCCCTTCTTGACGGCCTCGTTGATCTGGACCTCGCGACCGTTGATGCGCTTGCCCATCAGCGTCTCGATGGCGAGCTGCCCCTTCTGCGCGTCGCGGAAGAGCACGATGGCGAATCCGCGGGGCTGCCCTTCACCGTCGAGCGCGACGATGATCTCGTCCACCGAGTCCCCGAAGGGCTCGAAGTACGGCTTCAGCGTCTCGACGGTGGTGCGGGGGTCGAGGTTCCCGACATAGACCTTGAACATTGGCACGGGAGAGGTTCCTGCTTCGAGAGTCGGCGTGGTGCAAACGCCATCGAGCGCACTGCGGCGTGGAAAGGCCGCACCCCGGCAAACGATTCCCCGGACGTCCGAGCAAACCGGCTGGAACACGCGTTCCACCGCCCCCGTCAGGAGAGACCGAGCCGCGCGCGGGAGAACGCGCGGCCCGCGTATTGAAGCAGATCGGCCGGGCGAACTCAAGGCTTCAGGGCCAATGACGGGAATCCGTGAACACTTCGCCAAAAATGAGAGCCCCGCCAGGCGTACCTGGCGGGGCTCATGAAGCCGGCAGTGACCTACTTTCCCGCGGAGCAGTATCATCGGCAGCAAGGGCTTAACTGCTGTGTTCGGGATGGGAACAGGTGTTTCCCCTTGCTTGTGTTCACCGGCAAATCCGTGGCCGGCCTTCCGGCCGGCCACGGCTGATTGCGTGAAGGGTTGGTCGTTCGACTGAATTGAGGCCCCCATTGACGGGACCAAGAACGAATCTCAAGCTCGAGTCTGGATGTCCACCGGAGGGAATCCGGTAGACAAGGCCAAGACGTCGACCGTTAGTAACGCTTAGCTAAACGGATCTCTCCGCTTACACATGCGTCCTATCAACCCGGTGGTCTACCGGGGGTCTCTCGTCTTGCGACATGGAATGCTCATCTTGAGGTGGGCTTCCCGCTTAGATGCTTTCAGCGGTTATCCCTGCCGTACGTAGCTACCCAGCTATGGACCGAGCGGTCCAACTGGCACACCAGGGGTACGTCCAATCCAATCCTCTCGTACTAAGATTGTCTCCTCTCAGCATTCCTGCGCCCACAGCAGATAGGGACCGACCTGGCTCACGCCGGTCTGAACCCAGCTCGCGTACCACTTTAATGGGCGAACAGCCCAACCCTTGGGACCGCCTTCAGCCCCAGGATGTGATGAGCCGACATCGAGGTGCCAAACCGCTCCGCCGCTATGGACGCTCGGGAGCGATCAGCCTGTTATCCCCGGGGTACCTTTTATCCGTTGAGCGACGACCCTTCCACACGGGATCGCCGGATCACTAGAGCCCTCTTTCGAGAGTGCTTGCCCTGTCTGGCTTGCACTAAAGCTGGCTTATGCTCTTGCACTCTTGGCGCGGTTTCCAACCGCGCTGAGCCAACCTTTGCACTCCTCCGTTACTTTTTGGGAGGAGACCGCCCCAGTCAAACTGCCCGGCATGCAGTGTTCCCCGCCCAGTTTCATGGGAATCGGGGTTAGACCACGAATTCGTTCAGGGTGGTATTTCACCTTAGCCTCCATCCGGCCCGAAAGCCGAACTTCGCAGGCTCCCACCTATGCTACGCAGAACAAATCCATGATCACTGCAAGCGTACAGTAAAGGTCCACGGGGTCTTTCCGTCTTGCTGCGGGTAGGCGGCATCTTCACCGCCACTACTATTTCACCGAGTCGGTCCTGGAGACAGTGCTCCAGTGATTACGCTATTCATGCGCGTCGGAACTTACCCGACAAGGAACTTCGCTACCTTAGGACCGTCAGAGTTACGGCCGCCGTTTACCGGCGCTTCGGTCGCTAGCTTTGCTTGCGCTAACCAGCTCCCTTGACGTTCCGGCACCGGGCAAGCGTCACACTGTATACATCCTCTTGCGAGTTAGCACAGTGCTGTGTTTTTGATAAACAGTTCCCAGAGCCTTTTCTCTGCGCCCTCTCTTGCGAGTAGGGCCCCCTTATCGCGAACTTACGGGGTCAAATTGCCTAGTTCCTTCAGGACCGTTTTCTCGAGCCCCTGAGGCTATTCGCCACGCCCACCTGTGTCAGTTTTGGTACGGACCTCGTAAACGTCCGACAGGGCTTTTCTTGAGACCTCCTCACCCAACACCGGCCGTACGGCCTGGACGCTTCACTGTCCCGTTGAGCTGCGGAAATCCGTCACCTGCCATCAACCTACACGAGGGTGCTGGAATATTAACCAGCTGTCCATCGACTACGCCTTTCGGCCTTGCCTTAGGATCCGACTAACCCTGGGCGGAATTACCTTCCCCAGGAAACCTTGGGCATACGGGGATGCAGATTCTCACTGCATTAATCGTTACTCAATCTGGCATATTCACTTGCTGCCGCTCCATCAACCCTTACGGGAAAACTTCAACGCTGACAGCAACGCTCTCCTACCGACTCATACGAGTCCCACGGCTTCGGTGTCATGCTTATCCCCGATAATTATCGGCGCCAGAATCCTCGACCAGTAAGCTGTTACGCACTTTTTAAATGGTGGCTGCTTCTAAGCCAACATCCTGGCTGTCACAGCATTCTGACTACCTTTTCAACTGAGCATGACTTAGGGACCTTAGCCGATGGTCCGGGTTGTTTCCCTTTTGACCACGAAGATTATCCCTCGTAGTCTTACTCCCAGCGCTGCGTGCACGGTATTCGGAGTTTGATTGGGGCGGGTAGCCGGGTAGGCCCCCAGACCCCATTCAGTAGCTCTACCCCCGTACACTGACAAGCTGAGGCTAGTCCAAAAACTATTTCGGAGAGAACGAGATATCTCCGGTTATGATTGCACTTTAAGCCCTCCCCACAGGTCATGCCAGAACTTTTCAACGTTCACGGCTTCGGTCCTCCAAGAGGTTTTACCCTCTCTTCAACCTGCCCATGGGTAGATCAACCGGTTTCGCGCCTACCGCCTGCAACTTGACGCCCTTTTAAGACTCGCTTTCGCTTCGGGTGCGCCTGGATAAGGCTTACCCTTGCCGCAGACAGTAACTCGCCAGATCATTATGCAAAAGGCACGCCACAACCCTTGCGGGCCGTGACCGCTGTGTAAGCACATGATTTCAGGTGCTATTTCACTCCCCTTGTCGGGGTGCTTTTCACCGTTCAGTCGCCTTACTGGTTCACTATCGGTCATTGAGTAGTACTCAGGCTTGGAGGGTGGTCCCCCCATGTTCAAGCCAGGTTTCTCGAGCCTGACTCTACTTGAAGCCATTCACGGTTCCCGTCGTACAGGACTATCACCTTCTTTGGTCGACCTTTCCAGGTCGTTCGTACGTTTCCCGCTTAGGTCCGCGTTCGCTCGGCGCTACTTGCGGAGTCGCTGTTGCTTTCCTTTCCTACAGCTACTGAGATGTTTCAGTTCGCTGCGTTCGCTCTGCCGGTCCTATGCATTCAGACCGGAGTCACCATTCGGTGGGGTTGCCCCATTCGGAGATCCGAGGATCACAGCCTAGTTACCGGCTCCTCTCGGCTTATCGCAGGTTCTCGCGTCCTTCATCGCCTCTCAATGCCAAGGCATCCATCATGTGCCCTTTCAGTCTTGGCCATGCCTACCTGACCCCCTGCGGGGCTGGGCATGCCACGTCCGGACTTTGCGGATCCGGACAATCGCACGCGCGTCGAACAACTCACGCGCGCCGACGACTCGTTACTCGAGATCGTTCTCGGTTCAATTCAATCTTGCGCGTCCGGTCGCAGCTGGCTTCGGGGAATCCCTGGGCTGCATGCGTGTCCGGTTGCGCACGACCAACACTTCACTTGTCAAAGAAAGCCCATGCGCGAGAAGCGAATGGGGATCGGCAATGCTATCGAAACCACCCATGCCGTCAAGGGGGTTGGGGCGCTCCCGTGCGGAAATTCCGCAGATCGAATTATCAGCAACGTCCGCTCGCGTTATTAGCTGAAAAGGCAGCTGGTCCGCGCACGCGCGGACCAGCTGAATGTGCACAACTTGTGCGATGCCTGATCAGCCCGCGCCAGGCCCCTTGGGCGCGCCGGGACCGCCACCCTTGGGCGACGCGGCGTTGTCCGCGCTTGCCGCTGCGGGAGCGCCCTTGGCTGCATCGGCCTGCTCCTTGAGGCGCAGCCGGTCGACGTTGTCCAGGTCCATCGCCGGGATGCGGATCTCGGCGCCCTGCCCCGACATCGGCGCGATGACAGCCATGCCCAGCCGGCGCTCACGCGACGAGCCCCCGGAGCGATCCGGGTCGAGGTCCTCGATCACGTCGACGAGGAAGTACTCCGTGCCGAAGTCGACCATCGCACCGCCGCGGTCGTCGGGGCGACCGATGCGCTCGCCCGAATGCACGCTCAGCTCCGCGCGCCGCCACTGGCCGCCGAGGAGCTTGTACACCTCGACTTGCGCGGATCCGGTGCCCATGGGGCCGTCGCCCACGATGGCGCGCGTCACGAAGTAGCGAACATCGGGCGAGACGGTGATGGGCGACGACCACTCGCTCGCAGCGGAGTCGATGGTGAATGCCGCGGGCAGGCCCGTGGCCTCCTGCTCCTTCACGAGCTGGTTGCCCTTGCCGAAGAACGGGTTGTAGACGCGGGCGACGCAGCGGTACTGGTACGTCTGTCCGGGCTTCACCTCGAGGTCGTGGCCCCACACCAGGAGCTCGTCCATCGAAGCGAGCGAAGGAGCCTTGACGGCCTTGGAGTTGGCCGTCGGGACCGTCGATGCGAGGCCGAGCTCCTTCTCGAGGTCGGCGATCTCGGCGTAGATGCGGCGCAGGACGGCGGACTTTGACTTGCGCTCGGCGGCCTGGCGCTTGGCATCGCGCTCGGCGTTGTCCGACTGCGCGTTGTTCTTGCCGCTCATCGACCCGCCGGGACCGCCGCCCGGACCGCCGCCGCCGGCGCCGCCGCCCGTCTTTCCGCCGCCCTTCTCGGCATCCTTGCGCTCCTTCTCGTCGCGCTTGCGGTCTTCCTCGGCCCGCTTCTCCGCAGCCTCGTCCCAGAGCCCACCGAGCTTCTCGACCTCCAGGCGGAGGGACTCGGCACGGCGCTGCTTCTGCTGGAGCTGCGTCTGCATCTGCATGCGGCGACGCGTCGCGCCGGCATCGGTTCCGGGAACCGGCGCGCCGCCTGCCTGCCCCGCATCCGCGAGGACGGTGGGCGAGACGAACGCAGAGTTCACGGTCTCGTAGAAGGTCGGCTGGAGGATCTCCTTCTGGTTCTCGTCGGAGCCCAGGAGGGAGAACACCTCGTCGCGAAGGTCCGCGGTGGCGCCCTCCAGCTTGGCGCGGAACGCGAGCTCCTCGGTGCGCGCTGCGAAGACGGGCACCACCTTGGGCGCGCTCCATCCGCCCTCGGTGCGCTCGCGGCGCTCGAACACCATGTCGACCACGTACGGGGTCTCCTGGTACCACACGCCGGGGATCTGCCGCTGCGGGGGGGCGGCCTCGGCGTTGGAGCGCGCGAGCTCGTCGCGCAGCGCCTTGAGGTCGATGCGGGCCACGGGGGTGGTCCACACCACGTCGCGCGGGCCATCGATGGTCGCGAAGTCAGGACGGGCCGCGAGCACGGCCGATGCCTTCTTCGCCTCCTCGGCAGACTCCTTGGTCAGGGCGTCGGCGGTCTCCTGCACGGCGCGGATCTGCAGCGCGGCGACCTTCGGCACGTAGTACCAGACGTCGGATGCGGAGGCGTTGCCGGCCACGAGCAGGCCATTGAAGTTCGGGGACGTCACGACCAGGGCCTGCACGGGCGAGGTGCCGGCCGAGAGGCTGGCGCGGAACCCGTCGGACACCGTCGCGACCGCGTCATTCGGGATGCGCACGACGCCGTCGCCCTTGAAGTCCTCGCCGAGCTTGGCCTGGAGGGCCTTGGCCTTCCGCTCGAGCTCGTCGTCGACCTCGGACGGCGCGAGGGTCTTGCTGCCGACCTTGACCATCGGCACGCTGAGGAACTGCCACGCCGCGATGCCGGCCACGCCGAGCACCGCAGCGGCAAGCACGAACTTCTCGACGTGCTGCTCGAAAATGTTGATTCCCTTGAGCTTCATCGCGTGGCTCCGCCTTCAGAGGTTGCTGCGTCAGGCCTGGTCATGTGGTCGGCTCGGCAGGAGGCGCCGGCGCCGGGTCATCGGTGGTGCGTCCGTCGGTGCCCTTCAGCTTCTGGAGCTCCGCCGGCATCAGCTTGGCGACCCACGGGCGCATCCACAGCGACTCGATGGTCAGCCGCAGCTGCGAAACGGGGCGCGGTCCGTAGATGAAGCCCTCGTCCGCCGCATCGAATGCGTCGGCGGGCCGGAGGTCCACGTTGACCACGGTCATGAGGTTCTGGCGCGCGATGGCGTCGAGCACCTCGGGGATACGCTCGGTGGCCACCACCAGCTGCACGGTGGCGAACCGCACGTCGTAGAGCGCATTGGGCACGCGGCCGGTCATCGACTTGGCGAAGTCGTACGACACGGGCTGCTTGGGGTCGATGGGCGGGAACGCGGCAGCCTCGGCCGGAGCCGCGGCCCCCTCGGCTGGCGCGCCGTCGGCGGGCGGGGCCGCTTCGCCACCGGCGGGAGCGGCCGCCTTGGGCAGCGCGTCCTCGCGGACGGACAGCGAGACGAGCCGCTTGACGGGCGCGTCCACGACGGACTTGGATGCCGCATTGGCCGAGGCCAGCGCATCGAGGGTGTCCTGGATCACCCACAGCCGCCACTGCCAGAGGAACATCCGCGACTCGGAGGGCGGAGTGCCTGCCTCCTCCGACGACGCCGGAAGCCCCAGGTCGGCAAGGTCGGCGTAGAGCGACACGCCGGCCGCGGCGTCGGTGTAGAGCTGCAGGCGCTTCTCCACCAGCTTCTTGCGAAGCAGCTCGATCTGCTCGGCGTTGAGCGACTTGCGGTCGGGCTTGCGCTCGGTTGCGATGAACTGGTCCTGCGCGCGCTGCAACTGGTCGAGCAGGCTCTCGTCCGACGGGGGCATGCCGGCGCGGATGCGCTTGAGGTCCTTCTTGGCCTGCGCGATGACCGCGCCGTAGACACGGTCGGCGATGGTGTTGCTGTTCTCGGGGGTGACCTTGATGTCGGCCACCAGGCCCTGCCGGTCGCGGCGATTGCGCGCGATGGCAGCCTCCTGGATCGCCAGCGCGTCGCCCTGGAACTTCTCGGTGAGCTCCTTGTACTGCTTGACCGTGGCAGCGTTGACCACGCCCGTCAGCTGCTGCGGGGCCTGCCCGGGAAGCGCCAGCTCGAACGAGGTCTTCTCGAACTTCTCGAGCGCGCCGTGCTTCTGCGCACGGGCCGCCGCCGCCGCGTCCTTCTCGGCATGGATTCCGCCGGCGAACCACCACGCCGCGGCGGGCACGACCACCATCAGCGCGACCGACGCCACGATCGCCGGGTGCGACTTCACCCACGCAAGCACGGCCTTCGGGTCCATCTTGCCGCCGCCCTGCGGCGCGGAGTCCGCATCGCCACCGCCGCCCTTCTTGCCGATGGACTGCAGCTTGGCGAAGCTGTCCTTGAGTTTGTCAAGCGGCGAACTCACTGCTGCTCTCCTTCGGGCGTGGCGCCGTCGCCGGCCGGGGCCGGGGCGATCTCGCGCCCGACCGGCGGGCGCAGTTCGACGGTGAACCGGATGGTGGCGGTGGTGGCGGCGCGGCCCGCATACGGGTTCGGCGCCGACGGGATGGCCGCATCGGCATCGATGTTGACGGGCTCGGCCGCGGTGGACTTGATGGCAACGCGGGCGGCCTTGCGGCTTCCCTTGCCGCCGGCGCCGCCGCCGCCCGATCCGCCGCCCTCGCCGGTGATGGCGGGGTCGTCGGCGGTGACGGTCGACCCGAAGCCCGACCCGCCGAGCTGGCCCTTGGATCGGTTGATGGACCCGCCCGAGGTGTTGCGGCTGCCCATGGCCGCGGAACCACCGCTGCCCTGCGTCACTTCCTGGGGCGCTTCCTCGTTGCCGCCGGAGGAACCGCCCTGCGATGGACGCTCGGCATCGGGCGAGGCGCCCAGCGCGGCGAACTGCGGGACGATGCCCTTCTCGGGGATCACGATGACGTACGGTGCATCCTTGCGGTCCGCGTTCTTGTTGAGCCACCCGATGACGCTCTGCTGCACGAACTCCTTGGCAGCCTTCTCGTCGCGGGGCACGATGACGCGCATCGTCACCTCGACGGTGCGCTTGGGCGCGGCACCGCCCGTGGCCAGCTTGTAGCGGCCCGAGAGCTCCGAGAGTTCCACGGTCTGCCACTGCGCGTACGGCACCGGGGGATTGGCCGGGTCAAAGGCACCGGTCAAGGCATCCTGCGGGCCCGCCGAGGCGATGGCCGCGTTGACGTCTGCCACGAGCCACGGCCAGACCTTGCGGTCCTCGAGCGTGAACAGGAAGTTGTTGGCGCGGGCGCCGACGTCGGCCGACGCCTTGGCTTCGTCAAGCTGCTTCTTGTGACCGTCCGCCTCGCGTTCCGCACGCGTGACCGCGCTTGCGACCTCCGGCCCGACCGAGCCGCCGGGGCGATAGAAGAGCAGCGCCGAACCCGCGCACATCAGCAGCGCCGCCGCCACGAACCAGCGCGCCTTGCGGCTCCAGACCTGCTCGCGCAGGTTGGAGACGGGCGAGAGGTTCGTGCTGATCTCCGTCATGCCGAGCCCCTGCAGGGCAAGGCCGATGGCCGTGGCCAGGTTCATCGCGTTGGCCGCGAAGTCCGATGCCGCGCTGCCCTCGACCTTCACCTTCTCGAACTCCTCGAGGCGGCGGATCTCGACCTGCAGCTGGTCGCTCAGGTACTTGCGGAGGCCGGGAATGCGGAACGTGCTTCCGAGCCCAACCACCTGCGTCACGGGGGTGTCCGGGTGCAGCGACTGGTAGTGCCCGAGCGACCGCTGCACTTCCTGCAGCAGGTCATCGAACACCGGGCGCATGGCCTGCATGAGCTGCTTGGCGTACTTGTGCGTGGCGGCCTCGGCCTTGAGCCGGTCGGCCTTGCCGTAGGGGGTGTTGAACGCCGACGCGATGGCCTCGGTGAAGTGGTGCCCGCCCACCGGGAAGGTGCGGATCCACGCGCGGCCGGCCTGGATCACCACCAGGTCCGTGGCGCGGGTGCCGATGTCGAGGAACGCGATGACCGGCTTCTCGCCCTTGCCGAGGTCCCGGTCGTACATCATCGCGTTGTAGACGGCGATGGGACCGAGGGTCATGGCCGTGGGACGCAGCTGCAGTTCCTTGTAGAGCGACAGCCGTTGCGCGATTTTCTCCTTGAGAATCGCGAAAATGCCCACCTCGTACTCGGGGGAATCGTCGGAGCTGAACAGGTGGTAGTCCCACTCGACCTCCTCGAGCGGGAACGGGATCTGCTGCTTGGCCTCAAAGAGCACGGTCGGCGGGACCTGCTTCTTCGGGATGGGGGGAAGCTTGGCGAAGCGCGCGAGGCCCTCGTTGCCGGGGACACCCACCACCACGGCGGCGCCTTCGATGGTCTTCTGCGCCATGAACCCACCGAGCGACATGCGCAGCATCTCCTCGACGTTCAGGTCGGGGGTGGTCAGGACCTTCGAATGGGGGATGACGATGAAGTCCGCTACCCGGATGTCCGAGCCGTCGCGCTCGAGGCGCACGGCCTTGACCGCCGCGCTGCCGACCTCGATGCCCCAAGCTGCCTTTGCCTTTGCCATGTGAACCGTGGGCTCCTGACTGGGTAGGGGTTGCTCTGCCGCCGGCGCGCCGTTTGGGTCCGCACGGACGAAAGCCCTGCGATAATACCGCGTCCGGCCCTCGGGTCCCCGGGGGGCCCGGGCCCCGGCTTCGCGAGGTCTTCAGGGGAGGATTCGCGTGCCGACGGGTGCGGGTTCCCCGTCGGTTTGGGTACCCTTTCGCGCTCGCCCGCGGCCGGAACCGCGGGCACGCGCAACCTCCGCAGGCTCCCCATGGACCAGACGAACCCGTCCGCCCCCACCCCCACCCCGACCCCTCCTCCGCCCTCAGGCTCGCCCGACCGCGCCGCGCTCGATGCCGAGCTCATGCGCGAGATCGAGGAGGCGCTCGGCGGCATGAGCCTCGAAGCGATGGTGGAAGGCAGCTCCGCGGCCGGCCGAGGCGCCGCCGTGAAGGGCGAGCGCGTCCTCCGCAAGGGCAAGGTCTTCCGCGTCCATGACGGCGAGGTCTTCATCGAGTTCGGCCCCAACCGACAGGGCGTCTGCCCGGTGGCGCAGTTCGCGGAGGAACCGAAGCCGGGCGAGGAGCACGAGTTCTTCGACGAGCGCTTCGACCCGTTCGAGGGCCTCTGGGTGGTCAGCCGCCCGGGAGCCACGCACAAGGGCGAGCTGGACAGCCTCAGCGCCGGCATGATCGTCGAGGCCCGCTGCGTGGGCATGAACAAGGGAGGCCTCGACATGGAGGTCTTGCACCACAAGGCGTTCATGCCCTCGAGCCAGGTGGACATCCGCCACATCGAGGACATCTCGGTGTTCCTCGGCGAGAAGTTCCCCTGCAAGATCATCGAATTGCGCCGGGAAAAGGGCCGCATGGTGCTTTCCCGCAGGGCCGTGCTCCTCGAGGAGCGCGCGCGCATGCGCGACAAGGTGCTCGCCGAGCTCGAGGTGGGCCAGGTGCGCACCGCCACCATCACCAGCATCCAGAGCTACGGCGCGTTCGCCGACATCGGCGGCGTGGACGGGCTGATCCACATCGGCGACATGTCGTACACGCGCATCAAGGACCCGTCCGAGGTGGTGAAGCTCGGCCAGGTGGTCCAGGTGAAGGTGCTGAAGCTCAACCGCGAGGCGAAGCCCGTGAAGATCGGGCTTGGCCTCAAGCAGACCATCGCCGACCCGGCGCTGGCGGCCATGGAGGAGATCGAGGCCGGCGGCACGGTGACCGGCCGCGTCACCAAGCTCACCGAGTTCGGCGCGTTCGTCGAGCTCGCGCCCGGCGTCGAGGGCCTGATCCACGTGAGCGAAGTGGCGCACGAGCGCATCCCGACGCCGGCGAAGGTGCTGACCGTCGGCGAGGTGCTGCAGGTGAAGGTGCTCTCCGTGGACGCCAACCGCAAGCGCATCTCGCTGAGCCGCAAGCAGCTTCTCGACCGTCCGGCGATGCCGGAGCGCTCGGGCGGCCGCGACGGCAAGCCGGCGCCGGCGCTGCGCGAGGACGACCCGGTGATGCGCAAGCTGCGCGCCAGGTTCTCCGGCCGCGACCTGAAGGGCGGGCTGGGCTGATCAACCCTGCGCGGGGGGCAGCGAGTCGCGGAGCTCATCGAGCGTCCGCGTGGCGGTCCTGCGCCCGGTGACGAGGTCCTCCTCGCGCGCGCCCCACCACTCGGGAAGGCAGCGGATCACCGCGAGCGCGATGCCGTCCTGCGCGGTGCGCAGGCGATTGGCCTTGCCGTGCACGGTGTCCGCTGTCTCGAACGCCGGCTCGTCGAAGCCCGCGTCCACGAGCACGCGCGCGACGTCGGCGAGGTCGGCGCGCGCGTAGAGCCGCACGTGGAGTTCCGCGCCGCCGTCGAACTGGCCGCGCGCGCCGCGGCCGCAGAGGAGCGTCCGGCCCATGAAGGCGCGTTCGAGAAGCTCCATGGCCTCTGCTGCGAAGGCAAGCGTGTCATCCACCCGCGCACGGTAGCCCTCGGCGCCGAGCGCTTCCTGCGCCATGCCCTGCAGGTGACGGCGGACCTCGCCGTCGGACGGGAGCGGAGCGCCGCGCATGAAGCCGAGCGACTCGGCGGCGATGCGGATGGCCCGGTGGACATCGTGCTCGCGCCCCGCGGCGACCAGCGCGGCGGCGCGCCGCGCGATGCGGTCGCGGACGACGTTCATGCCGAGGGCGCAGCGGACGCGGACGGGGCCACGTCGGTCGCATCGAGCGGCACCTCGAAGGGCCACGTGGAGTCGACCGGCTGGCCATCGCACGCCTCGCGCAGCAGGAGGTAGGAGCGCGTGAGCGCACCGGCCACCAGCGAGATGGATGCCCCCGTCAGCACCACGCCGACCAGGAGCACCCACGACCACACCAGCGCCGAGCGCGGCTCGAGCGGGATGGCCCAGCGCGCGGGGGACAGCGGGACCAAGTGCACGGGCGCGGCACCGCCCGCGCCGAGGTCGACGAGCGCCGCGGGATACGCGGTGAGCGCCCACCCGAAGACGCGCAGGATGACGAGCCCGATGGCCACCACGCCCATCATGGCCAGCAGCGTCAGCACCCAGAGGAGCGGGCGCGCCAGGAAGTAGACCGCGCCGCGCTGCGATGCGTCCAGCGCGTCCAGTCCGTCGCAGGCGATGGCGGCAGGCGCAAGCGGCGCGCCGATGCAGGCGATGACGAGCGCAAGCCCGGCGATCGCGCCGACGACGAGCGGCAGCGCGTACAGCGCCGCCCCGACCCAGCTGCCCGCATCCGAGCGGAACAGGAAGCCCCACGCGTAGCAAAGGACGCCCACCGCGGCGGCGATGCCGACCGGGCCGACCCACGCGAGCACCAGTGCCGTCCAGCGATCGGCCGCGAAGGTGAGCGCATCGCGCGCGGAGAGGACGCCGCGGCCCGCGACCTGCGAGCCCTCCATGCGCGCGAACGCGCCGCCCGTGACGAGCAGCGCAAGCACGGCCCATGCGCCGAACGCAACCGCGAACACCGGGTCGCGGTCGAGGCATGCGACGGGAATGTCGATCACCGCGGCGCGGAAACCCGCCGCGACCGGACGCACGTCGACGGCCAGCGCACCGTCGACGATGGCGCTGGCGGCCTCGGCCTCCGCCGCCGAGAGCGCCTGGAAGCTGCCGAGCGGAACGAGGCCGGCGGCACGGCGCGCGGCCATGCGCACGCGCTCGGCCTCGGGATCGCGGCCAAGGGAGTCGGCGCGCGCGGCGAGCGCAGCGGCAAGGTCCTCCGCCGGGATGGTGGCACCCTCGAAGTCCATCTCGGGCACGTGCTGCACGGCGAGGCGCCGGAGGGTGCGCTGGGCGTCATCGCGCTCGAGGTCGTCCCAGGGCTCGGCGAGGAGGCCCGGGGGGTCGATGCGCGGGCCGATGGCGCGGTCCCAGGCGATGCCCGGAAGCCACAGGAGGAGCGCCGCCAGGAGGCCCACGGCAAGGCGCGCGGGCTGCACGGCGGTGCCGAGGCAGCCGGCCAGCCATGCGAAGCGGGCGAAGGGCACGACATCCGATGCGGCGATGCGGGCAGAACGGTCCACGCGCGGAATGCTACGGGAACGCCGCCGCCGCGGTGCGCGTCAGCCGAGCGACAGTTCACGCACGGCGTCGAGCACGATCCAGCGGCTGAGCGGCTCGTGGCGCGCGTCCGAGGCGCGCACGTTGTGGAGGAGCGTCTCTGCGTAGAGGGACGATTCCGCATCGCCCGCGCGCGCGAACACGTGGAGCGCCCAGGGGCGGTTGGTGGCGTTGTCAGGCTGCGTGTGCTCGAGGTGCCAGCGGCGCAGTTCCTCGAGGCGGGCGACGCGCGCAGGCGTCGGCTCGGCGCGCACCAGTCGCGAGAGCGCGTGCAGGGCGCTCAGCTCGCACTCGGTCCAGACCTCGAGCGCCAGGAACCTGCTGCCGTCCGCGAGGGAGGTGCCGGGCCGGGCGGCAAGGAGCCGATCGGCCTCGCTCCGGAGCCGAGGCCCCGCGCCGGGCAGCGCTGCGGGCCAGAGGACCTCGTCCGGCCCGCCGCCCGCGAGCACGCACGGCGGCGCGGCGTCGAGGTCGGGATCGGTTCCCGGGCCTGCCACGGCGCGGAGGTGGCGGATCCAGTCGTGCGTGGACGAAAGCATGGCGGGTTCAGGGAGAAATCGGGCGGCAAACACCGTGCATGCCGCCAGACCGCGGCTACTGTAGCGATGATGTCCGTGCATCGCGCCCCGCCGATCCTGGAGCGCCGGCACCTGCGCCGCAGGTGCGTCGGCTGCGGCCTTGCCGCGGAGGCCATCAACGCCGGGTCGATCGACGAGTGCCCGCGTTGCGGGTGCGACCTGATATCCCGCCCTCTTCGCAGCTACGCCGAGATGGAGGGCCTCTTCGAGCTGGATGCGTCCGAGGTCCCCGAGGGTGCAGCGGTCGCGCAGGCCCGGGCCGATGCTGCCGCGGCGAGATGGCTGCTGGTGGTGGGCGGGGTGGCCGTGGCCGCCGCGGGAACGCTCGTGGCGGCGCTGCTCATGGCCGCTCCCTGAGCCACCCGCACCGGGACCGCGGCTACCCTAGCGTCCATGCCATCGAACGTTGCATCCGTGCTTTCGCGCGTGAACTCCGGGGAGGGCGCGGCCGTCGCGCGCCTCTGCGACTTCCTGCGCATCCCGAGCGTCTCCACCGACCCCGCGCACTCCAAGGACGTGGCGCACTGCGCCGAGTGGATGGTGCGCGACCTCCGCACGATGGGGTTCAACGCCGAGAGCGTGCCGACCGCCGGGCACCCCATGGTGCTTGCGCACCACCCGGGCACGCAGGCCGGCGCGCCGCGCGTGCTCTTCTACGGCCACTACGACGTGCAGCCGGCGGACCCGCTCGAGCTCTGGGAAAGCCCGCCTTTCGAGCCGTGCCTCGTCGACGGGCCGCACGGCAAGCGCATCGTGGCGCGCGGCGCGGTCGACGACAAGGGCCAGGTGATGATGTTCGTCGAGGCCCTGCGCGCTTGGCACGAGGTGGCCGGCGGCCCGCCCTGCCCCGTCACGCTGATGATCGAGGGCGAGGAGGAGTCCGGGAGCGCGAGCCTCGAGCCGTTCATGCGGTCGCACGCTGCGCAGCTGGCCTGCGACGTGGCGGTGGTGAGCGACACGGGCATGTGGGACATCGACACGCCGGCCATCACCACCAGCCTGCGCGGCCTCTGCTACCTCGAGGCCACGCTGACCGGCCCAAGCCACGACCTGCACAGCGGCATGTACGGCGGCAGCCTTCGCAACCCGATCAATGCGCTCGCGAGCATGATCGCGAGCTTCCACGATGCCGACGGCCGCGTGGCCATCAGGGGCTTCTACGACGGCATCCCGGAGCCCTCGAAGGAGGTGCTCGACAGCTGGACACGGCTTGGGTTCAGCGAGCAGGAGTTCCTGGCAGAGGCCGGCGTGCGACACCCGTGGGGTGAGAAGGGCCGCAGCTGCCTCGAGCGCGTGTGGAGCCGCCCGACCTGCGACTGCAACGGGATCTTCGGCGGCTACACCGGCGTGGGTGCCAAGACGGTGATCCCCTCGAAGGCCACGGTGAAGTTCAGCTGCCGCCTGGTGGCCGGGCAGGACCCCGAGCGCATCCGGCAGCTCGTGGAGGAGCACCTGCGCGCGCAGGTGCCGCCGGGCTACTCGCTCGAGGTGCACTCGCACGGGGTGAACCCGGCGATCCACGTGCGCACCGACTCGCCGTACCTCAAGTGCGCCACGCGCGCGCTGAGGCAGGTGTTCGGGCGCGACGCCGCGCTGATCGGCACGGGCGGCTCGATACCCGCGGTTGGGAGCATCCAGCGCATCCTCGGCGTGGAGAGCCTGCTCGTGGGGTTCGGGCTCGACGACGACCGAGTGCACAGCCCGAACGAGAAGTTCGAGGTCAAGTGCTTCATGAACGGCACGCGCAGCCACGCGGCGATGCTGGCGGAGTTCGGGGCCATGGCGACATGAGCCTGCGCGCACCTGGACGCGCGCGCTGGATGCCGGCGCACATGGCGCACATGGCGCTCATGGCACTCATGGCGCTGCTGTGCGCGGCCGTCGCGCACGCGGCGGACGTGGACATCGCGCTCGTGCGCATGGGCGTGGGCAACCACGTGCGGCCCGGGGACATGACGGCGCTCCTCGTGCGGGTGACGAGCGGGCTGCAGGCACCCGTGCAGGCGCGCATCGAGTGGTCGGTGCGCAACGCCGACGGCGACGTGGCGCGGTACGCCCGCGACGCCGCGCTGGCGCCGGGCGCACCCACCGAACGCTGGGTGTACGGCGTGATGCCGATCCTGAGCGCGAGCGCCCAGGGCGCGGTCGACCTGGTGACCACGGTGCGCGTGGTGGAGGTGGACGACGGGAGAGTGGTGCGCGTCCTCGGCGAGCGGCGCATCGACGGCGCCTCGGCCGAGGATCCCGCGGTGCCGGTCGAGGTGAACGAGGCGCTCGTCGGCGTGGTGGGCGACGGCCGCGCGGGCCTTGCGGGCATCTCCACGCCCACGCCGAACCTCAGCTCCATCGCGTCGATGAACGAGCTGACGAAGGTCGCGCGCGGCATCGCGGCATCGGACCTGCCCGACCGCTGGGAAGGCCTCGCGAGCTTCGAGACGCTGGTCTGGACCAACTCACCGGTGCAGAACCTGGGATCCGAGCAGGCGCGCGCCGTGCTCGACTGGACCAGGCGCGGCGGCAACCTGGTGATCGTGCTCCCGGAGTCCGGCGACCCGTGGGGCATGGCGGGCCAGCGCGGCCGGACGCCGTTCGCGCCGGCGCTGCCGGAGAAGGCCACGCGGCACGACGCGGTGCCGGTCCGCGAGCTGCTGCCGGTCCTCACCAAGGACCGCGCGCTCCGCAACGATGCGGCCCGCACCGCCGTGTGGAGCTTCGGCGAGGATGCGGGCAACGGCTTCGCGCCGCTCGTGATGGCACCGACGAGGGCGAGCCTGCGCAACGGCACGCTGGAGACGGATGACGCGCTCAAGGGACGCGCGCTGGTCGTCCGCAGGCCGTTCGGGTTCGGGTTCGTCACCGTGGTCGGCATCGACGTGGACGGGCTCGACCGGCGCGCGCTGGTCGCCGAGGGACTGCCCCAGGCCGACGTCTTCTGGAACCGCATCCTCGGTCGGCGCGCGGATGCGCCGACGCCTGCCATGTGGGCCGCGCTTGCCGCGGAGAAGCGGCTCGAAGGCCGCGGCGGGTACCTCATCCCCGGAAACGGCGGCGAGCTGGTGAACGCGCAGGTCGGGCTGCAGAGCCGCGCCGCGATCGGCGTGCTCGGGCTGCTCGCGGCGTTCGCCCTGTACTGGGCGCTCGCGGGCCCCGGCTCGTTCTTCGCCCTGCGCTCGATGAGGCGGCCGCAGTTCGCGTGGCTGGCGTTCCTGGGGGTGGCCTCTGGCGCGGCGGCGCTCGCGTGGATCGCCACCGGCGTGTTCGCGCTGACCTCGAGCCGCGTGCAGCACCTGACGTTCGTGGACCGCGTGGAGTGGGCCGGTGCGACTGCCGAGGAGCGCTCGATGGTGCGCGTCCAGAGCTGGATGGGCGTGGCGCTCCCGGGCTACGGCACGGCCCGCGTGGCGCTCGGGAAGTCCGAGGGCGCGCCCGGCGGGGACGTGGTGGGCACGTGGTTCCCGCCGCCGGCAGGCAACCAGAGCGGGTTTCCCGACAGCGAGACGTACCTGGTGGCCGCCGGTTCGCAGGCCGACTACGACATCCCGAGCCGCGCCACGGCCACCGTGCTGACCGCGCAGTGGGTGGGACGCCCCCTGTCCGCGTGGGACGGAACGCCGCGCGAGATGCCCGAGCGCAGGCTTCGGCAGGACATCGCATGGGGCGAGCGCCCGACGATCGTGCTGCACGGTGCGCTGGCGCATTCGCTGCCCGGACCGCTGCGCGACGTCACGCTGGTGCACGTGACGCCGTTCCGCCCGCCCGAGCGCACCGTCGCGGCCGGCGCCGTCCCGCTGATCGTCCCGAGCGCGAGCATGCCGAGCTACGCACGCATGGCACGCATGGCGCAATGGGATCCGGGCGTCGCGCTCGACGTGGGCCCCAGCCTCTACGGAGACGACCAGCCCACGCCGAAGGCGGTGCCGGCGGGGATCCGCATGGCCGGGCGCGCAAGCGCAGAGGCAACGGTTCGCGCGCTCTGGTACGACCCGGTGCTGCAGAGCGCGCTGTCGGTGTACGACCCCTCGAGCGTGCTGCAGCCGCCGGCGCGGCTCGAGATGCTCCAGCTCTATGCCATGCTGCAGCCGCCCCTCTACGTGAGCGACGGCGGGCAGTCCACGGGCTTCCGGGGCGAGGCCGTCCGCGTGGAACGCGACCTCGCGCGCGGCGTCGACCTCTCGCGCTGGTTCTCGCAGCCGTGCCTCCTGGTGCTTGGCCGCCTGGACGACGCCGGCAACGGCACCGTGGCCCTGCCCTTCCCGTTCACAATCGACGGCGACGAGCCGCGCGCGGACGGGCAGACCTTCGTGCGCGTGGTCTTCCCGCTGCCGGCGCCGCCGGCCGCGCTGGTACCGCTGCCGGCGCCCGCGGCGAAGTGACGGGCCGCCGCGCGGGCGCGAACCCTAGAATGGAGTCACCATGCCGATGATCGAGACGATCAACCTCACCAAGAAGTACGGTGAGCTGACGGCCCTCAACAACCTCAACCTGCAGATCGAGGAAGGGGCCTGCTGCGGCTTCATCGGGCCCAACGGCGCCGGCAAGACCACCACCATCAAGATCCTGGCGACGCTCCTCAAGCCCACGTGGGGCGAGGCCCGCATCGACGGGAAGACGGTCGGCTACCAGAACCCGCTCATCAGGCCGGTCATCGGGTACGTCCCCGACTTCATGGGCGCCTACGACGACATGCTGGTGACGGAGTACCTGCAGTTCTTCGCGGCCTGCTACGGCATCCACGGGGAGAAGCGCGAGCAGGCGCTCCGCGACGTGCTCGACCTGACCGACCTGAACTACAAGGCCGACGCCGAGGTGAACGGCCTGAGCCGCGGCATGCAGCAGCGCCTCAGCGTGGCGCGCGTGCTGCTGCACGACCCGAAGGTGCTGCTGATGGACGAGCCCGCGTCGGGCCTCGACCCGCGCGCCCGCATCGAGATGCGCGAGCTCCTGAAGGAGCTGCGCCGCATGGGGAAGACCATCATCATCTCGAGCCACATCCTGCACGAGCTCGCGGACATCTGCAACATGGTGGCCATCATCGAGCGCGGCGAGCTGATCTACGCGGGGAGCGTGCGCGACATCATGCAGAAGGTGGGCGGCGGCGCGGTGGTGCAGGTGACGGTCGAGGACCGCGCCAAGGAAGCCGCCGAGATGCTGTCGCAGGTGCCCGGAGTGCAGAAGGCCATGGTGGTGCCGCGCGAGGGCCAGCGCCCGCGCATCGACGTGATGCTCGACCCGAAGTCGCCGGCCCCGGTCAGCGACCTGCCCGCGCGGCTCGTGACCAACGGCTTCCGCCTGGTGGCCATGCACGAGGAACCGGTGAACCTGGAGACGGCGTTCATGCGCCTGACGAAGGGGATGGTGGCCTGATGCGCGCGGCGCTGCTCTCGGCCCGCGCGCGTGCCGGCACGGGCGAGGTGCTCGCGAAGGTGCGCGCGGTGCTTGCGCGCCACGCCGAGATCGTCGGCGAGTTCGACGTGAACGAGGCGCTGCCGCCGACGCTTCGCGCGGACCGCGCGGTGGTGGTCGGCGGCGACGGCAGCATCATGGCGGCGCTGCGGCAGTTCGTCGACCGCGGCGTGCCCGTGGTGGGCGTGAACACGGGGCGGCTCGGGTTCCTCGCGGAGTTCGATGCCGCCGAGTTCGAGCGCCATGCCGCCGAGGTGCTCGGCGCCGAGCCATCCGTGCGCCAGCGAATGGTGCTCTCGGTGCTGGTGCGCGGCGCCGACGGCGCGGTGCGCTACGAGGGGCTCGCGGTGAACGACGCGGTGGTGACGGCAGGCGCCCCGTTCCGGATGATCGAGCTGGCGCTGCGCCTCGACGGCGCCCAGGGGCCCGAGTTCCAGGGCGACGGCATCATCATGGCGACGCCGGTGGGGAGCACCGCGTACAACGCGAGCGCCGGCGGGCCGATCGTGCACCCGGACGTCGAGGCCATCGTGGTGACGCCCGCGGCGGCGCACTCGCTGGCCT
>VGXR01000006.1 GCA_016873255.1 Planctomycetota bacterium | reverse complement strand
GTCTGCCTTTCCATCGCCGCCGCCTGCCAGTCCGCCGGCCCCGCGAAGCCGCCGGTTGCCGCAGCCGCGCCCGGTGCGGCGCCGAGCCCGAGCGCCCCCGCCGCCGGCCCTCGCCCCGCCGCGGCGCTCGAGCCGCTCGCGTTCATGGCAGGCGCATGGACGCAGCAGCAGGCCAACGGCGCGATGATCGAGGAGCACTGGATGGCACCGCGCGGCGCATCGATGCTCGGGTCGTTCCGGCGGATCCTGGGCAACGGCGCGGTGCCGTTCTACGAGTTCACGCAGGTGGTCGCCGAGAAGGACCGCGTCGTCCTCCGGCAGATGCACGTGCACGGCAACTTCGAGCCCGACCCCAAGCGCACCGAGCCCATGGAGCTGGTGCTCGAGCGCGCGGGCGCCGGCAGCGCCACCTTCGTGCCCGTGGCGGATCCGGCGAAGGCCAACGCCGGTCCGCTCGCCCGCGTCACCTACGCGCTCGACGGTGCCGACATGCTGGTGCTCACCGTCGAGCCGCGCGCCCCGGAAGGGAAGCCCGCGGAGGCGCCGCTCGTGTTCCGCATGTCGCGGTCGCGCTGAGCGCCCATGCTTCGCTGGCTGCGAAAGGTCTCGACCGGGCTGCGCAACCGCTCTGCGCGCAACTGGACGGCCCGCTGCCTCAGTTGCGGGCATCGGTTCCCCTATCCGTGGATCCGCGTGGGCGCCGCCGGGCGGCCGTGCAAGCTGATGCCGTGCCCGCGCTGCGGGCGGTGGCGGTGCTGCAGGGTGGAGCCGGCGCAGGCCGACCCCGAAACGCCGAAACCGAAGGCGCATTGGCCTTCGGCTTCGAAGTGACGAGTCGGGCTGGCGGGATTTGAACCCACGACCTTTTGACCCCCAGTCAAACGCGCTAGCCAAACTGCGCTACAGCCCGAGGGGGCGAAGTATAGCGCGCGCGCCGCAAGTGATGCCTCTCCTGGAGCTGCCAGCAGGGATTGCCTGTCAAAGCCGCGAAAAATGGAATCGGCCGCCGCATCGGCGTCATGAAGTGCGGTTCGCCGGACCTGGACGGTAGTGGACGTTGGCGGACGGCAAAGGACGTCGTCGGACGGCAGGCACTTCAAACTGGGAGCAAACTGACGTGGGGGCGAGCGCGGCGGTTGGCACCACTGGTTCGAAGACCAGTACCAGTGGCGCGGGACGCTTCCATTGCCGAGTTCCATGCGCATGATCCTCGAATGGACGCGCCCAAGGTCCCGAACCCGAACCCTGATCTTCCCCAAGTCATCGACGACCATCAATTGGCTGGACTCTTGAGGGTTGACCCCCGTTCCATCCGCCGACGTCTCGACAAAGGAACGCTGCCGGCGCCGACGTTCAGAGAGCCAATTGAGGTCGGGCAATGCAGGAGCGGCGGAACTGCCGTCAGATCGTGACGGCCCGCGCGCAGGCCCTCGGACGCGCGCAGCAGCCAGCCACGTACCTCCAAGGTGCGCACATCGGGCGCGTCAGCCGCCATAGAGCAGCTTCCCCTCGCGACGGATCGTCGAGGGCAACGAGGAGACCACCCCACGACGGGCGGCGAACTCGGCACCGCGTTGGTGCAACCATCGTACGGAACCACCGCTTACAGTGGGCTTGTCGGGCGCGCGCGCGCGATGCCGGAGGAGCGACTTCCTGTCAACTACCACCACCGCAACCGCCACCACCACCACCACTGACGATGGCGATGTCGAGGATGTCGGCATTCGGGTCGGTTGAGACGACGATGGGCTTCCCGGGTGTGCCGTTCGCAACCCAAATGGGCGTCAGCGTGCTGTTGCCGTTGCCGACCACATAGGCAGTGGTGCCGTCGGGCGTGAAGGCGACCCAATGAGGCTGGGCCCCGTGGGCCAGATGGATGGTGGATTTAACCTGCACGGGAGTGACCGAGAGATCTATGGGAACCACGGCGTCGATGGAGCTGCCGGCGATCGCGACGTACGCGAGCTTCCCGCCGGGGGCGATCTCCATCTGGATCGCTGGACCCGGCATGACAATCGCTTGTCCTGCGCTGAACGCGGCCACGTCGATGGGCGTGATGCTGCTGCTCCCCTTGTTGGCGACGTAGGCCGTGGCGCCGTCCTGCGTGATGGCGATCCAGTTGGGGTTTAACCCCACGGCGATCGAGTCGTAGACGATTCCGGTGGCGCCACCGCCGGTGACCATGATGCGCGTGACGGTGGAGCCGGCAGTCTGGACAGTGCCCCAGTTTGCGACGTAGCACCAGCTGCCATCAGGAGTGAAGGCCACCGTGTTGGGCCCGGCAAAGGGAACGGTGATCGTCGCGCCCACCTCGCACGTGTGCAAGTTGACCGTCGTGACCGTCTGGTCCGCGTAGTTCGCTACCCACGCCCACTGCTCATTCGTATGCGGGACGAAGTTGATGTCAACCGGCTCCCAACCCACAATGATCGGGCAGCTCACCTCACCAGTAGCCAGGTTGATCTTGTTGACTCTGCCATGGCGCAGGTTCGTGAACTCGTTGGTCACGAACGCGTGGGCGCCGTCCGACGTCACGATGATGCAGTTGGTCCCCGCCCCATTGCCCACCTCGATCGGGCAGCCCGCCTGTCGGGTCGCGAGGTTAATTGGGATGACCGCGCCAATTCTATCGCACGGACCCCAATACCCCAGAAGGATGGCAAGGTCTTCACCCGCAACCACACCGTCGCCATTGAGGTCGGCAGTGCAGCTGCAGCTGGGGCAAGTGGGGCAAGCGCCCCACTGCGACAGGAGGTCGCCCAGGTCGGAGCTGTTCACGACGCCGTCGCTGTTGAGATCAGCCGACTGGCAAGTTCCGAGGGAGCTATTGTCCGCCGCATTCGTGATGAAGGCGGTGAGGCCGCTCTGCGCCGATGCACGCTCGCCGCCACCGAGCACGGCAATCAATCCAGATGCGAGAACGAAGTTGAAGATGGCCGGGCGGCGATCGATTTGCATCGGGTGATCCTCCTTCGTTTCACCGTACTTCCGTACAGTTCCGTACAGCCGATCCGCGGGGCAGGGGGTTCCCATGCCCGGGCATCGCCTCCTCTCAGGTGAAGGCGTGAAATACAGGCTCGGCGGATCATCATGCGGCCGGGCGACCCAAGAATTTCAACAGTCAAGTCTATTGGAGAAAAATTCCGGGGGCCACGGTGATCCGGTTGGCTTCAGAGTCCCGCCTATCCCGGAGATACGGGGTCCGTTTCCATTGCATCCGCTCCCCCTTGGCCGCGTGGCCTTGGGGTCCTCGTGAGGCCGGTGGGTCGTGTTCCCCGGCAGTGGCGGCGGTCGATGAAGGTGCGGGCGGTTCCGGAGGAGAGAGACTCAATGATTCAGATCCGATCCATGAGGTGGCTGGGGGTTGCGCTAGCGGTTGGCGCGAGCGCGTCGGTTGCGCACGCCGGCGTCGGCGACGGCGCAGTTCAGTGGCCCCCCCCGTTCGGAAACGGTCATTGGTACGAGCTCATCAGCAAGCCGGCCTCGTTCGAGGCCGCCCAGGCCGCGGCGATCGCCCGAGGCGGTCACCTCGCGGTGCTCACCTCCGCGGACGAGAATGAGTTCGTGTTCTTGTCGGTGGTGAGCCCGGGCGGGCACAGCAACGATCCCGCCTGGATCGGGGCGCAGTCCATCGCCGGCGAGTGCGATGACGGCTCCCGCTACCTGTGGGTCACGGGTGAGTTGTTCGACTACAACAATTGGGGGCCCAAGTATCCGGGGGACCTCGATCACGAGGTTTGCGCGGCTGGCTTCATCCCGGTCTTCGCGTCGGCGTGGGCCAACTACGGGCGATCGGAACAGCTCAACTACGTCATCGAATGGTCCGCCGACTGCAACGGCGACGGCATCGTCGACTACGGCCAGATTCTGCAAGAGGATTTCGCCGACACGAATCAGGACGGCATCCCCGACATCTGCCAGCAGCCCACCTGCGCCGACGCCGACATCTACACGAACGGCGTGGTCAACGGTGCCGACCTCGCGGCCCTGCTCTCCGAGTGGGGGCCGGTGACGCCGGCGACCCGCGCTGACATCAATCACGACGGCTCCGTGAACGGTGCGGACCTCACCTACCTGCTCTCATTCTGGGGGTCGTGCCCGTGAGCGAGTTCCGGATCCTTGCCGACTGGGGGGACGCCCCCCGGCAGGACATCCCGCCGTCGGACTGCCCGCTGGCCCTGATCAACCCCTGACCGCCTACCGGAGGTATGGTTCGACTGACGCCGCTAGCCGCAGATAGCCGTCGCCTTTTCATGGAGCGCAGAGATGACTTGGGAGTACCGAACAGTCATGGTCGCCGCGGAGTGGGCGTCACTCATGGGCGGCAAGATGGACTCGTCAAAGCTCGACCAGATGATGAACGAGGCAGGCCAAGACGGCTGGGAGCTCGTTGCCGCCTTTGACACCAACATGGCGCAGGGCCGGACACACTCTGCGGTGCTGATCTTCAAGCGTCCTTGCGACCGGTAGGCCGCGGATCAACCCCTGACCACGGTCGAATCGTCCTTCCGCGAAGCCCGTTCCCGGCTTTTGCTTGACGGGTACAGGCGGCGGTGGTCCGCTTCCCTTGACCCCTGGGGGGGCATTGCCGGGGCGGGTTAGTTCCGGTTGCCGTCGATGTCCGCGAGGCGCCGGGCGAGCCGGACGCGGCGGTCGTCGGTGAGCTCCGTGATGAGCTCGACGATGAGCTCGACGCGGGCATCGCCGACTGGGTCGGCCTCTCCGTGAGACAAGCCCGAGACAAGCCGAAAGCGTGGGCGCGGGTTTCCGGACGCCGCACTGCCGAACGGATGAGAATTGGGGGTGTCGGGCGTGGCATGGATTTCGCCTACCTTCCCGAGCACCCGCATGAACACGAACACCTCGATCCACCGTTTGATCCTCGCCGGCGCCCTGATTCTCGTGTCGGCGGTCGTAGCCGTGCCGGCTCGGGCGCAAACGCTGAACGACCTGTATCCGGAGATTGCAACGGTGCTGGCGGCAGACGGCGCGACGGCCGATTACTTCGGCATTATTTCGGTCTCGCTCTCCGGCGACACCCTTGCGGTGGGGGTGCCGTTCGACGACGTCGGCGCGAACCTTGACCAAGGCAGCGTTCGCGTGTTCGTGCGCAGCGGCTCGTCGTGGACGCTCCAGGCGACGCTTGTCGCTGCCGATGGTGCGGCGGTCGATTACTTCGGCAGTTCGGTCTCGCTCTCCGGCGGCACCCTTGCGGTGGGGGTGCCGTACGACGACGTCGGCGCGAACGCGAGCCAAGGCAGCGTTCGCGTGTTCGTGCGCAGCGGCTCGTCGTGGACGCTCCAGGCGACGCTTGTCGCTGCCGATGGTGCGACGGCCGATTACTTCGGCGATTCGGTCTCGCTCTCCGGCGACACCCTTGCGGTGGGGGTGCCGTTGGACGACGTCGGCGCAAACGGTGGCCAAGGCAGCGTGCGCGTGTTCGTGCGCAGCGGCTCGTCGTGGACGCTCCAGGCGACGCTTGTCGCTGCCGATGGTGCGGCGTTCGATAACTTCGGCGATTCGGTCTCGCTCTCCGGCGACACCCTTGCGGTTGGGGTGCCGGTGGACGACGTCGGCGCAAACGGTGACCAAGGCAGCGTTCGCGTGTTCGTGCGCAGCGGCTCGTCGTGGACGCTCCAGGCGACGCTTGTCGCTGCCGATGGTGCGGCGGTCGATTACTTCGGCAGTTCGGTCTCGCTCTCCGGCGACACCCTTGCGGTTGGGGTGCCGTTGGACGACGTCGGCGCAAACCCTGACCAAGGCAGCGTTCGCATCTTCGGCAACTATCGCGTGTTCAACGCAACGCGAGACACCGGCTTTGACGGCCTTGCTCCGGCGATGGCAGCGGGCTTCGCCGGCGACCGGCTCCTGGTGGGCGCCCTGGCATTCGCCGAGGCCGCGGGCATCGTCGACTCCGCCGCGAAGCGCTTCACCTTCGTCGGCCTCGAGCCGCTGACGCTCTCGTCCGCGGCCATGATGCAGGTCGCCACGGGCACCGTGTTCGAGAAGTCGCCCGACGTGGCAGCTGCCGGCCTGACGATCGCCGGCAAGCTGGTGGCGCCGAGCACGGGAACGCTGACCTTCGAGCAGCTGTCGGTGTCGTCGGGCGGCCAGTTCCTGCAGCGCGGGACGACCGTGCTCGTGAACCAGGTGCTCTCGAGCAATTCCGGCGGCGTCTGCTACCTGCAGGGCCCCGTGCTGGCGGAGGGCGTCTCCACGGCCGTCGGCGGGCAGAACCGCGTGGCCGGCGACACGGACATCTTCGCCAACTACACCAATGCGGGATCCACGGTGATCCAGCGCGGGATCCTCTACATCTACGGCACGCTGACGAACACCGGCACGATGACGGGCCAGTTCAACAACGGGTTCGTGCCCCCGAACTCCGGCGACGGGTACTCGATCGGCGGCAACTACGTGGTGTCGGCGTCGTCGTCGCTGGTGCTCGCGGAGCCGGTGTGGTGGCTGCGCGTGGGTGGAAACTTCGACGTTGCCATCGATGACCCGGCGCGGTTCGTCATGGACCAGGCCACGCTCGAGCTGACGGGCCTCTCGCCGGAGGGCCGGCAGGCGGTGGAGGTGTTCGCCGCCGACCTCGGCCCGGTGAACGCCGGCTTCTCGACGTCGAACTTCCTGCTCGGGGCGCTGCGCATCCGCGCGGGGGCTGCGGTGCAGCTGGTCGATGCGCACGGCAACGCGCCCGGTGCCGGCAACGAGGCGATCTACGTGGAACAGCTCGTCGTGCCCGCGGGTGCGATGCTCGTGACCAACGGGTTCAGGATCTACACGCGTGCGGCGACCCTCGGCGGCAGCGTGTCCGATCCCGCGGACATCGTGGTGGTGCCGGGCACGCCTCCTTGCGTGGCCGACCTCTTCGCCGACGGCGTCGTCAACGGCGCGGACCTCGGTGCGCTGCTCTCGGTCTGGGGGCCATGCACGCGCGGAACCTGCCTCGGCGACCTGAACGGCGATGGGCAGGTCAACGGCGCCGACCTCGGACAGCTGCTGTCGAGCTGGGGTCCGTGCCCCGAGTGATGCGCGCGCGCCTCAGGGCGCGCATGCTCCCCAGGAGCCAAGCAGCATCGACAGATCGGCTCCGTCGACCGCACCGTCGCAGGTGAGGTCGGCGGGCCCTCCTGCCGTTGCCCACGCCGCAAGCAGCACGGCGAGGTCGGCGCCATCGATTCGCCGGTCGCCGTGCGCGAGGTCTGCGCGGCAACTGCCGGGACTTCCGGGCACGCTCGCGGGGTCGGCGGGGTCGCTGCATGCGTCGCGCTCGTCGCCGTTGCGGATGCCGTCGCCGTCTCGGTCGAGCGCTCGAAGCCCCGTGGTGACGGGCACCAGCGTCCAGGTGACCGGCGTGCCGAGCGCCACGGCGGCGTCGAGCGCGGCAACCGTGGTGGAGTCGCCCATGCGGTCGGAGAGCAGCATGCCGCCCATCAGCAGGTAGGCGCGCTCCTCGTCCGCGGGCGTCGCGTGCGCCACGAGCTCGGACTTGCCCGCGGCGGCGATGGCGAGCAGCCGATCCCGGCGTGCAAGCGATCCGGGCCTGTCGTTGCGGACGGTGACCTGCGCGCCCACCGACGGGTGAGTGCCGAGCAGCGGGCTGCCTGCGGCCGCCGGGTGCTCGCTTGCGTCCCAGGAAAGGATGAACGCGGCCAGGTCGCGCGCGGACTGCGCGCCGGCGGGAAGGGTGGCGTTGAAGTGCGTTCCGGGCGTGCCAAGGAAGTCGATGAGCGTCGGCGAGGTGCCGTCGTGGCCGAAGCCCGAGCCGCGCAGGTTTGTGCCGGAAGTCAGCGACTCGAACCCGCGCTTGTCGCGCATCGGCGAGAGGTGCGGCACCGCGAAGAGCTGGTCGTCTCCCGAGAGGTCCTGCCGCACGACGAATGCGCCGCTCCCGAGCGGGCCGCTATGGCAGTCGATGCAGCTGAGCGCATTGCCGTGCGATGCCTCGAAGAGCGCCTTGCCGTGCGCAGGGTCGCCGTCCTCCACTTGCTGGAGGAACCCGCCCTCGAGCGTGCGCAGCGGGCTGGGTGCCTGCGCGATGGAGGCCAGGTATTCCTGCATTTGCTTGAGCTGCTCCTCTGTCATGTCGCCGTCCGCGCCCTGCAGGTTGTGCGCGGTGTGCGCGAAGTTGGCGATGTACGCGCGGTCGCCGCGCCAGTGGAAGGGCTCGGTGCCGGACATGCCCACGAGCGTCTGGCCGATCATCGGGCCCTTCACGGGGTGCCACGGCGAGCAGTCCAGTGCGCCGGCCTGGCCGTTGGGGCCGAAGCACACCTGGTCGAACTCGGCCTCGAGGCCGGCGGGGTTGCCGAGGTCCCACGGCAGCCCGTCGGTGCGTGCGTCGAAGTGGCAGGTGGCGCACGAAGCCTGCCCGAGGCCCGAGGTGAGGTGGGTGTCGAAGAGGAACGGCCGCCCGCGGCCGATGTCGAAGGGCGTCGGGTCGAAGTAGCGCGACGTGCCGAGCGTCGCCAGCGTGTCGGCGCGCAGCACCGACACCGCACCGTCGAACCGGCTGGCCACGTAGAGCAGCCCGCGTGCTTCGTCGAGCGCGAGCCCCGTGGCGCCGGTCGCGACAGGCGCTGTCGCGAGGCGTGCGCCGGTGGCGGTATCGACCATCGCCACGTTCGATGACCCCATGCCCGACACGTATGCGCGCGTGCCGTCCGCGCTGACGGCGAGGCCGCGCGGATCGCCGACCGACGCGGTGCGCGCCGGCATCGGGATGCTGCGGACGGCGTAGTCGAGGTGCGGGTTCAGGTCGAACGGCGCGGCGAGCGTGGCGGAGGCGGGGTCGAGCACCGAGGCCAGCGACCGGACGAACACACCTTGGATGTGCTTCTCGAATCGCAGCTCGTTGCGCGAATCCATGCCGATGGCAAGCACGCGTCCGTCCGGCAGCGGGGCAAGCGCCGTCGAAGCGGTGAACGCGCCGCCTGCGTGCGTGACTACGTGCGACTGCGCGTCGACGATGGCGACGTCATGGTCGAGCACGCCCCAGGTCACGGCCGTGGTCCAGTCGGCGCCGTTCACGTCGCGCCACCGTCCGGCACCATCGCGGCGCACGATGACGCCGGTGGGCGGCGGCGGCGGCAGCGCCGGGTTCATCGGCGGGTCGAAGCCTGCGCCCGCGTTCGGCGGCGGGTTCGGTGCACCGGGGTAGGGGCTGAGCGCAGCCGAGGACACGCGGTCGGCGGGCACCACCGTCGTGGCGTTGCCGCTCTGGAAGATGGCGGCGTAGACGCGCGTTCCGTCGGTCGCCAGCGCGCGCGGCTCCTTGCCTGCGATCGCCACGCGCGCATGCGCGGCGTGCGGCGCGGCGGGCTCGATCACCTCGAGGGCGTTCTCGTGGCCGAGCGAGACGAACGCGCGCCGCGGCGTTCCCGCGAAGACGATGTCGGCGGGCTCGTCGCCCACGAGCACGGTGTCCATCACGCGCAGCGCGGAGAGGTCGACGATGCTCACCGAGTCGGAGACTCGGTTCACCACCCACGCCTCGGTGGGCGTTCGCATGCGCACCGCGACGGGCTCCACGCCCACCGCGACGGACGCCACGTGCAGCGGAAGGCCCGACGCGGGCAGGTCGAAGACCTCGAGGCGGCCCCCCGGCGTGTTCACCACGAGCAGGCGGAGGCCGTCCGGCGAGAGCTCGACGGGGTGCGAGTGCGGGCTCTCGAAGTGCACGAACTCCTGTGCCGCTGCGGGGGCGGCCAGTGCCGTCAGCAGGCAGCATGCAGCGGTCGGGGCGATGCGCATCGGGAGTTCCTGAAGAATAGCCCGCACCCGGCGGATTCCCAGAATCAACCGGGAACTGATTTCGCCGCGGCGGTCGCGTCGACTCGACGCGGGCGAGCGCCTGAACGCGGTCCGGGCGTCCGGAAACGGGTTACCCTGCGCCCTCCGTGCTCGGACACCTGCTCCAGGTCGAGGTCGAGGAACTCATCGCCCAGAAGGACTGGGCGGAGCTGCGGCGCGTGCTCGAGGGCCTGGCCGACCCGGACGTGGCCGAGATCCTGACGGACCTGCCCGCGGACGACGAGGGCCCGATCTTCCGGCTGCTGTCGCGCGACCGCGCGGGCGCCGTCTTTTCCTATCTGCCGGTCGAGCAGCAGGCCGAGCTGATCGCGTCGCTGTCGAGCGACCAGATGCGCGACATCGTGAACGCGATGACGCCCGACGACCGCGTGCAGCTGCTCGATGACCTTCCTGCGGAGGTGACGCGGCGCATCCTGGAGTCGCTCAATCCGCAGGCGCTGGCGGCCACGCGCACGCTGCTCGGCTACCCCGAGGGCACCGCGGGCCACCGGATGACGCCCGAGTACGTGGGCCTCTCGCCCGACATGACCGTGGCCGAGGCGCTCGAGGCCATCCGGCGCACCGACCGCCGCATCGAGACGCTCAACGTCCTGTATGTCGTGGACGCGGCGGGTCGGCTGCTGTTCGACGTGCGGCTGGGGACGCTCGTGAAGGCGCTCCCCGGCACGGCGGTGCGCCACCTGGAGCACCCGCAGCTGGTGGCCATCCCCGCGCGCACCGAGCTCCCGGAGGTGGTGCGCCTCTTCAAGCGCTACGACCGCTCCGCGCTTGCCGTGGTCGACGAGCACGGGCACATGCTTGGCATCATCACTGCCGATGACGCGCTCGACATCGCGCAGGAGGAGGAGACGGAGAGCCAGCTGCGCTTCGGCGGCGTCGCGGCCGTCGACACCACCTATGCGCGCACGCCGTTCTGGCTGCTCCTGCGCCAGCGCGGCGTGTGGCTCTCGGTGCTCTTCGCCGGCGAGATGCTCACGGCCACGGCGATGAGCTACTTCGAGCACGACCTGGCCTCGGCGGTGATGCTCGCGATGTTCATCCCGCTGGTGATCTCGAGCGGCGGCAACACGGGTTCGCAGGCTGCCACGCTCATCGTGCGCGCGCTGGCGCTCGACGAGCTGGAGCCGGGCTCTTGGCGCCGCGTGCTGGTGCGCGAGGTGGCCACGGGCGCGGTCCTGGGCGCGATGCTCGGGGCGCTCGGGTTCGTGCGGGTGATCCTCTGGCACCGCCTCGGGTGGTACGACTTCGGCGACCACGCGGTGGCGGTCGGCTTCGTGGTGTGGGCCAGCCTTGTCGGCGTCGTCACGGCGGGGACCATCGCGGGCAGCATGCTGCCGTTCGTGCTCCGCTCGTTCCGCCTCGACCCCGCCACGAGCTCGGCGCCCGCGGTCGCGACGCTGGTCGACGTGGCCGGGCTGGTCATCTACTTCCTCGTCGCCAAGGCGCTCCTCGGCGGGACGCTCCTGTCCTGAGCGTCGGGTCTGCGCGGCCGGTGGGGGCGGTGAGTGGCCTTGGCTGCGGGAGGGGCGCCTAAGCCAATCACTGAAAGACACTTAGGGAATGCACTGAGCGATCGGGCAAAGTTTTACTTGCGCCGCGCCCGTTCTTCACGGATGTTTGTGGCTCCTCCCACAAGCGCGCGGTGCCCCGCGCGCCCCTTACCCCCTTTTCACCAAACGAGGTCGAATCATGAATAGGTCTCTCATCCTCGCCGCTGCCGGTGTGGCAACGCTCTGCGCGCATGCTGACGCCGGGTTTCTCGGCTTCATTACCTACGCCAGGCAAGTCGGCTCGGATTTGGTCATCGACATGTTTGCCGGGACCAGCAACTCCACCGATCGGGTGCTCGCCTGCTACAACGTCAGCTGCGCCACCAATCTCGCCGGCGGCTTCTTACAGAACCCGACAGGGTCCGGCGCTCAACCCTGGAAACCGACAGCGACAAGCACCAACAATTCGATCGACAGTTTCTTCACCATCGGCTGCACGGGCGGGCAGCAGATCTACGGCGAGTACTTCGCCTCGGCATCGTCGGCTCCCGACCCCGCGTGGGGTGGCGGGCAGTCCGACAACTCGATCGGGGCCTATGGCATTAGTGGCTGGTTCGCCTCGAATCCGCCCAGCATCGACACGAAGGCGATTAGCCTGAATTTCTTCAACGGCAACTACGCTCGCTACGACAGTGGCCCGACATTACCGAACGGGTCCATTGCGGGCTCACCCGGCTCAGCGGGCGCGCAGTGGGGGGTTTGGTGCGCTCATCTCGTCCTTGCCAACGCCTCCCTGCAGAACCTCAGTTTCGTCGCGGGCAACGTGACTTACCCGCTGTTGCCGACGGACACATTTGATTTCGGCTGGCGAGCCAATGTGAATGTCCGCGACGGAGTCACCGGCCAGACCTCGGCGTTCTACGGCAATGCCGTTCCGGCGCCGGGTGCGTTGGCGGCGCTCGGATTGGCAATGGCGCTGAGGCCGCGCCGGCGCGCCTGATCGGTCCGCCGGCCGCAGACGCCCATGATCCACGGTCCCACCCGGGATTCCGACCTGACCGAGGCGGGATCCCGGGTGCGTCCATGATTGGCAGGTCCTTCAGCCGTACTCTCCGGGCGACCGCGCGGGCCTCGCCGCGGCGGCAAGGCTTCCACATGAACATCACCTACGGCAGCTACCTCAAGGTCCCCGAGCTCCTCTCGCTGCAGCAGCCGCTCTCGCGTGCGCCCGGGTCCGACCAGCCCGAGCACGACGAGATGCTCTTCATCGTCATCCACCAGGTGTACGAGCTGTGGTTCAGGCAGCAGCTGCACGAGGGCGACCGGCTCGTCGGGTGCCTGCTGTCCGGCGATGCGGTCCATGCGGCACCGACGCTCAAGCGCATGCTCACCATCCTCAAGACCATGGTGCAGCAGATCGACGTGCTCGAGACGATGACGCCCGTCGACTTCCTGTCCTTCCGCAGCTTCCTGGCCAACTCGAGCGGCTTCCAGAGCGCGCAGTTCCGCGAGTTCGAGTTCCTGCTCGGCAACAAGAACCCGCGCATGCTCGCGCACTACCCGGAGGGCAGCGCCGAGCGCGCGGCGCTGGAGCGTCGGTACGCGGCGCCGACCGTGTACGACGCGTTCGCGCGCTTCGTGGCCGCGCGGGGGCATGCGGTGCCCGCGGAGCTGCTCGCGCGCGACGTCACGCAGCCGATGCAGGAATGGCCCGCGTTCCAGGAGACGCTGCTTGCGCTCTACCGCGAGTGCCCGTCGGAGCGCGGCGTGTGCGAGCTGCTCGTCGACCTCGACGAGGGCATCCAGGAGTGGCGCTACCGCCACGTGAAGATGGTGGAGCGCACCATCGGCTTCAAGCAGGGCACGGGCGGCAGCCCGGGGGCTGCGTACCTGCGGACGACGCTGTTCAACCCGCTGTTCCCGGATCTGTGGGCGATCAGGACGCGGCTGTAGCGGAGCATCGGGTTCGGAGCGGTGCGGGCGACTCGTCCGGGGCGGGAGCGGCTGCGCACGCAGGTATCCTCGGGCGATGCACACCGCCTCCGCCACGGCGCAGCGCGCTACGAACGACCTCGGCGACCCCACGGGCTTCATGACCGACGGCACCGTCGCGCCGTCGGTCGGGCTGATGAGGTGGATCGCCGAGAACCGGCACATGATGGTGCCGCCGGTCGGCAACAAGTACCTCTACAGCGGGCAGGACTTCTTCGTGATGGTCATCGCGGGCCCCAACGCGCGCAACGACTTCCACATGACCGACAGCGAGGAGTTCTTCATCCAGCTGAAGGGCGACATCGTCGTGCGCATCCGCGACAAGGACGGCATCAGGGACGTCCCCGTGCGCGAGGGCGAGACGTTCTTCATCCCCGGCGGCGTTCCGCACAGCCCGCAGCGCGGGCCGGACACGCTGGGCCTGGTCGTGGAGCGGCGGCGCCCCGAGACCGAGCCGGAGCACCTCATGTTCTTCTGCGAGAAGTGCGGGGAACTGGTCTACGACAAGGTGTTCTGCTGCAAGGACATCGTGCAGCACTTCAAGAGGGCCATGGAGGAGTTCTGGGCCGACGAGAAGCTCTGCACCTGTCGCAAGTGCGGCACGCGCGTGATGCGTCCGTACTGAGGCAAGGCGCCGGCCGTGCGCGCTTCGCGCGGCAGCCACGGACCACGATGATCGACCTCCACACGCACATCCTGCCGGAGCGCTGGCCAGACCTGTGCGCGAAGTACGGGTACCCGGGCTGGGTGTCGATCGAGCACTGCGGCGCGTGCCGTGCGCGCCTGTGGAAGGACGGGAGGATGTTCCGGGAGATCCAGTCGAACTGCTGGGACCCGGCGGTGCGCGTGGCCGACTGCGACGCTTCCGGCGTGCGCGTGCAGGCACTGAGCACGGTGCCCGTGATGTTCGGCTACTGGGCCAAGGCACAGGATGCGGCGGACCTGGCGGCGTTCCTCAACGACCACGTGGCGGGGGTCGTGCAGGCATTTCCGGACCGCTTCACGGGCCTCGGCACCGTGCCGATGCAGGACCCGCGGCTCGCGGTGCGCGAGCTCGAGCGGTGCGTGCGCGAGCTCGGCATGCCCGGCGTGCAGATCGGCTCGCACGTGAACGGCCGCAACCTCGACGATCCTGCGGTGGTCGAGGTGCTCGAGGCCGCGGCGGCGCTGGGCGCGTGCGTGTTCGTGCATCCGTGGGACATGATGGCCGCCGACCGCATGCCGCGGCACTGGTTCCCGTGGCTCGTGGGCATGCCGGCAGAGACGGCGCTCGCGGTGGGCAGCGTGTGCTTCGGCGGCGTCCTCGAGCGGCTGCCGTCGCTTCGCATCGGGTTCGCGCACGGGGGCGGTGCCGCGCCGATGACGCTCGGGCGCTGGGAGCACGGCTTCCGCGAGCGGCCCGACCTCTGCCAGACGATGACGCGCGAATCGCCGCGCGAGTCGATCCGGCGCGTGTGGTTCGACTCGCTGGTGCACGACCCCGAGGCGCTGCGGCTCCTGCTTTCGGTGGCTGGCAATGGCAAGGTGGCGCTGGGCACGGACTACCCGTTTCCGCTCGGCGAGCTGTCGGCGGGCGAGGTGGTGCGCAAGGCCGGGTGGCTGGACGCCGAGATGCGCGAGAGCATCCTGCACGGCGCCGCGGCGGCCTTCCTCGGCGAGCGTGCGTCGCGAGCGGTGCGCGCCGCGGGTGGCGCGGGAGATGGGCGCGTGCCGCCGCATGTCGATGCCACCGCGTGAGGCCGAGGGAGTATGACCATGACCGCGACCGTGCCGAATCCCCTTGATGCTTCCGCCGAGTTCGCGGCCCGCATGGACGCGGCGGATCCGCTCCGTGCCGTGCGCGAGGAGTTCGAGTTCCCGCGCGGCGCGGACGGCGCACCGCTCACGTACCTCTGCGGGAACTCGCTGGGCCTTCTTCCGCGCGAGGCGCGCCGGCTGGTGCAGGAGGAGTTCGACGATTGGTCGCGGCTTGCCGTGGAGGGTCACCTGCATGCGCGGCGGCCGTGGGTCGACTACCACGAGCAGTTCCGCGAGCTGGGCGCGCGGCTCGTGGGCGCGCGGCCGGGCGAGGTGGTGATGATGAACTCGCTCACGGTGAACCTGCACCTCCTGATGGTGAGCTTCTGGCGGCCCGAGGGCAGGCGCACCAAGGTGCTGATGGAGCGCGGCGCGTTTCCGAGCGATACCTACGCGGTGAAGACGCACGTGCGCGCGCGTGGGCTCGACCCGGCGCGCGAGGTGATCGAGGTCGGGCCGCGCGCGGGCGAGGCGCTCATCCGCGAGGATGACCTCCTTGACGCGATCCGGGAGGCTGGCGAGTCGCTCGCGCTGGTGATGGTGGGCGGCGTGAACTACGCGACGGGCCAGGCGTTCGACATCGCGCGCATCACCGCGGCTGCGCATGCCGTGGGCGCGGTCGCGGGCTGGGACCTGGCGCACTGGGCAGGGAACCTCCCGGCGAGGCTGCACGAGTGGGACGTGGACTTCGCGTGCTGGTGCTCGTACAAGTACCTGAACGCCGGCCCGGGTGCGGTGGCTGGCGCGTTCGTGCACGAGCGGCACGGGCGGCGGACGGACCTGCCGCGCTTCGCGGGGTGGTGGGGCAACGACCCTGCCACGCGGTTTGCCATGGGGCCCGAGTTCACGGCGCGCGTGGGTGCGGACGGCTGGCAGTGCTCGAACCCGCCGATCATGGCGCTTGCCCCGCTGCTGGCCAGCCTGCGGATCTTCGACCGCGTCGGGATGGATGCGCTGCACGCGAAGAGCCGCGCCGTGACGGGGTACCTGCGGTCGCTGATCGCGGCGTGGGGCCCGGAGGGCTGCCGCGTGGTGACGCCGGATGCGCCCGGAGCGCACGGCGCGCAGCTGAGCATCGCGTTCGAGCGGGATGCGCGCGCGCGGCACGCGGAGCTCGGCCGCCGCGGCATCGTGTGCGACTTCCGCGAGCCGAACATCGTGCGCCTCGCACCCGTGCCGCTCTACAGCGGCTGGCAGGACGCGCGCGCCGCGGCAGCCGCGCTCTGCGGACGCTAAATTGTGTCCGGGGTAACCCCGCACTGTTTTGCGCGGACCTTGCATCCGGCAGCGGCGGCGGCGCGACATGGGTCTCGTCGCCTGAGTCTCGACAAAGGAGTGCGGGGTTACCCCGGACACAATTTCGCATGCCACGCACCGCGGTCATCATCGGCGCCGGACTCGGCGGCTCGCTCCTGGCGCACTTCCTGGGCCGGCGCGGGTGGCACGTTCGCGTGTTCGAGCGCCGCGGCGACCCGCGCGCGCGCGGGTGCGTGGGTGGGCGATCGATCAACCTCGCCATCAGCGCCCGCGGCCTGCATGCGCTCGAGCGCGCCGGACTCGCCGAGGAGGTGCGTACCCACGGCATCCGCATGCCCGGGCGCATCCTCCATTCCGCCGCCGGGCAGACGATGTACGTGCCGTACTCGGCCGACCCGAGCCGCGCGATCGTCAGCTTCAGCCGCAGCGCGCTCAACATGATGCTGCTGCGCGCGGCGGCGGCGCACCCGAACGTCGAGCTCTTCTTCGACCATCGCTGCACCGGCCTCGACGAGCAGCGTGGTGCCGCGGTCTTCGAGTGGCAGGACGGGACGCGCGTCGAGGCCCAGGCGGACCTCGTGGTCGGCGCCGACGGCGCATTCAGCGCGGTGCGCGGGCACATGGAGCGGCGAGAGCGGTTCGAGTACTCGCAGTCGTCGCTCGCGCACGGCTACAAGGAGCTGGTGATCCCGCCCGTAGCCGCCGGCCCGCACGCGCCGTTCGCGATGGACCCGAACGCGCTCCACATCTGGCCGCGCGGCGGCAGCATGATGATCGCGCTCCCGAATCCCGACGGCAGCTTCACGTGCACGCTCTTCTGGCCGTTCGAGGGCGGCGGCGACGCCTCGTTCGCATCCGTCCGCGACGGCCGCGCGGCGCTCGAGTACTTCCGGCGGGTCTATCCCGACGCGGTGCCGATCATGCCGACGCTCGCCGAGGACTTCGACCGCAACCCGGTCGGCTCGATGGTCACCATCCGCTGCTGGCCGTGGGCCATGGGCGGCCGATTCGCGCTGCTCGGCGACGCCGCGCATGCCATCGTGCCGTTCTACGGCCAGGGCGCGAACGCGAGCTTCGAGGACTGCGAGTGCCTCGTGGACGCGCTCGAGCGCAACCCGTCCGACGTGTCCTGCGCGCTCGAGGAATACCAGCGCGAGCGCAAGCCAAATGCCGACGCGATCGCGGACATGGCGCTCAACAACTTCGTCGAGATGCGCGACCGCACCGCGCACCTCAGCTTCCGGCTCAAGAAGAAGCTCGACCACGCGCTGAATCGCGTCATGCCACGCGCGTTCGTGCCGCTCTACGACCTCGTGAGCTTCACCACGGTGCCGTATGCGGCGGCGCGCGATCGCGCGCGCAGGCAAGATCGCACGGTGCTGGCGGCCGGTGCGGCGCTTGCGACCGTAGCGTTCGTGGCTCTTGTGGCGCTGGCGGCGTTCGCGGTTCGCGCGGCGTCGGCGGGGAGCAAGTGGCCATGACGCGCATCCACGACATCTCGCCGGTGATCTCCGCGCGCCTCGCGGTGTTCCCGGGTGACACGCCGTTCGAGCGCCGCGAGCCGATGCACGTCGACCGTGGGGACCACATCTCCTTGTCTTCGGTGACCTCGACCGTGCACCTCGGCTCGCATGCCGATGCACCGGTGCACTACGGCAAGGGCGGTGGGACGATCGACCGCCAGCCGCTCGACCTCTACGTGGGCCCGTGCATCGTCGTGCGCGTGGACGGTGTGCGGGGCCGCGCCGTCACGGTGCAGGATGTCGCCGGCCGCGTGCCGTTCGGCACCGAGCGGCTCGTGCTTGCCACGGGCAGCTTCCCCGACCCCGAGCGCTGGAACGCGGACTTCGCATCGATCGACCCCGCGCTCGTCGAGTGGCTCGACACGCGCGGCGTGCGCCTGGTCGCGATCGACACGCCGAGCGTCGACCGCTCCGACAGCAAGGACCTTCCCGCGCACGCGGCGTTCTTCCGCACCGGCATCGCGATCATCGAGGGCGTGGTGCTCGACGCCGTTCCCGAGGGCCGCTATGAGCTGATCGCGCTACCGCTGCGCATCGAGGGCGCCGACGCGAGCCCCGTCCGCGCCATCCTGAAATCCGTTCCTGGTTAGCTCGGCACCAATTTCCGCGCCACGGGAAATGGCCCGGGAGGAACGGGACGAACTTCACCGCATCACGGCGATCGCCTTCACCTCGACCGCGATCGGCGTGGGAAGCGCCGTGATCCCGAGCGTCGTGCGCGTGGGATTCGGGTTGCCCGGCCCCGCGAACCACTCCGCGTAGACGCGGTTGTACGCCGCGAAGTCACGCCGGATGTCCGTCAGGAACACCGTCACGTCCACCACGTCCTCCCACCGCGCGCCGGCGTCCTCGACCACCGCGCGGCAATTCGCGAAGCAGCTCCTGCATTGCGCCTCGATGTCGTGGCTCTGCACCGAGCCATCGGCTGCCAGCGTCACGCCGGGGATCTCCTTCGACCCGCGCACCCGCGGGCCCACGCCGGACATGAAGAGCAGGTTGCCGACGCGCTTGGCGTGGGGGTATGGGCCGACGGGTTCGGGCGCGCGCGCGGAGTTCAGTGCGTCAGTCATCGATCGATCCTCGTGCCTCACGGGCGGCCAGCCGGCGCAGACCCGTTTCTCCGGAGAAAACAACTGGTGGCAAACTAACCAGGAACGGATTCACCACGTCACGGCCTTCGGTTCCGTGAAGAACCGCAGCGCCTCATCGCCGCCTTCGCGGCCGACGCCGCTCTGCTTCGTGCCGCCGAACGGCACGCGCAGGTCGCGCAGCAGCCAAGCGTTGATCCACACGATGCCGAAGTCAAGCCGCTCGGCCATTCTCAGCCCGCGCGCGTGGTCGCGCGTCCAGACGTTCGCGGCCAGCCCGTAGCGGCTGTGGTTGGCAAGCGCCACGGCCTCGTCCTCGCCGTCGAAGGGCGCAACGGTGACCACGGGCCCGAAGATCTCCTCCTGGTTCGTGGCGCAGCCCATCGGCAGGCCCTCGACCACGGTTGGCATCCAGAACGCGCCGCCGCGCACGCGCGCCGGAAGCGACGCCGGCTCCGGTGGACCGCCTCCGCACAGCACGCGCCCGCCCTCCGCGCGCGCGCGCTCGACCGCCGCCGCCACCTTCGCGCGATGCGCCTGCGACACCAGCGAGCCCTGGTCCGTGCCGGCCTCCATCGGGTCGCCCACGCGCAGCGCACGCACGCGCTCCACGAACGCATCGCGGAACCGCGCATACGTCCCGCGCTCCACGAGCACGCGGCTTCCGCACAGGCATATCTGCCCCTGGTTCTGGAAGCCCGCCCGCACGGCACCCGCAACCGCCGCGTCGAAGTCCGCGTCGCCGAACACGACCGTCGGGTTCTTGCCGCCGAGCTCGAGCGCCACGCGCTTGAACATCGGTCCTGCCACCTGCATGATGCGCGCGCCCGTCGCCGTTCCGCCCGTGAACGTGATGACCGGGATGCCCGGGTCCGCCACGATCGCCGCGCCCGCGTCGGCGCCGCGCCCCTGCACGACGTTCAGCACGCCTGCCGGGAAACCCGCCTCCGCACTCAGCTCGCCGAGCGCGGCCGCGGTCATCGGCGTCTCCTCGCTCGGCTTGGCGACGACCGTGCACCCGGCCGCGAGCGCCGGCGCGATCTTCCATGTGAAGAGGTAGAGCGGCAGGTTCCACGGGCTGATGCATCCAGCCACGCCCGCGGGCCGCCGCAGCACAAGCGACTGGGAGTTGGCCGTGCGCAGCTCCTCGTCGGGCTTCCACGCACGCACGGCCTCGGCGAAGAACCGCAGGTTTGCCGCCGCGCGCGGGATGTCCACGCTCCGCGCGAGCGCCAGCGGCTTGCCGCTGTCGACGCTCTCCAGGCGCGCCAGTCGGTCGAGGTCACGCTCCACCAGGCCCGCAAGTCGTTCCAGCAGTTCCGCTCGCTCCGGGGCGCGCCGCGCGCTCCACGCCGGGAACGCGCGCCCCGCCGCGGTTTGCGCCTCCGCCACGTCCTCGGCACCCGAAGCCGCGAGCATCGCCACTTGCTCCCCGGTGGCTGGGTCGACCACGGGCATCTCGCACCCGCGCGCCGCGGGCTGCGGTCGTCCGTCGATCCAGTTGGGCACGCGATTCATCATGGTGGGCACTGCCGAAGGTCCGCGATAAAGAAGTGCGGGTTTACCCCGGACCCGACTTCGTGTGGTGCACGCCCACCACCGACAGCAGCGGGCACGCGCGGGCGTCGAGGATCTCCACCCGCACGCGCGACGCGTGCGTCTCGGGCACGCGCACGATTCGCTTGTGTCCGACCGTCGTGCCCTCGGCCAGCACCCGCCAATCGCGGTTGTTGTTGCTGGTGCCCGGGCCCGCCGGCACGCTCACGCGGAACCTGCGGATGCGCTGGCCAAGCTCGGTTGGCTCGGCCAGCACCACGCGGTCCCATGCCGCTCCCGGGTCGAGCTCCACCTCGATCGTCGCCGCGCGCACGGCATCGTTTGTCGCCCAGTATGAGCGCGGATCGCCGTCAACCGCCTTCGATCCGTCGAAGGCACTCTCTCTCAGCGGCTCCCTGGCCCCTCGAGGCACGAAGCCGCGGATGTTGTCGACCGCCGTCACCCGGCCGCGCGCGAGATCGGTCCCGGGCCCGTACGTCGAATCGATCAAGCTGCGCAGCCCGCGCACGGCCGTCGCGTCGTTCTCGTGGATCAGCCCGCGCCGATCCACCGGGAAATTCAGGTGGAGGTTGGCATTGTGCCCGACGCTGCGCTCCCAGAGGTCGAAGAGCTGCTCCGGCGTCTTCACCTTGTCATCCTCGTGCGCGTGATAGAACCAGCCCGGGCGGATGCTCACGTCGCACTCGGCCGGGACCCACGCCTCGCCGTCCTCGTCGCCTTCGTTCAGGCTCTTCGTGGGCGGCGGGTTGTCCGCGCCGCGTCCGTGGCCCTTCGCCTTCAGCATCGACCAGCACGTGTCGCCGGCCCAGCCCTGCTCGTTGCCCACCCAGCGGATGTCCGGCCCCACGTCGCTGAAGATCACCGCCTGCGGCTGCAGCTCGCGCACCGTCCGCTCGAAGCTCGCGAAGTCGTAGACCTGCCGCTTGCCGTTGGGCCCCTCGCCGCACGCGCCATCGAACCACACCTCGAACACCGGCCCGTATCCCGTGAGCACCTCGCGCAGCTGGTCGCGGAAGTACTGGTTGTACGCCTCGCCCGTGCCATAGGCAGGGTTGTTCCGGTCCCATGGCGACAGGTACACGCCGAACCTCAGCCCTGCCTCGCGGCAGGCATCCGACAGATCGCGCAGCACGTCACCAGCGCCGTCCTTCCACGGGCTCCCCTTCACGGAGTGCCCGCTCTTGGCTGTCGGCCAGTTGCAGAACCCGTCGTGGTGCTTGGCGGTCACCACCACGCCGCCCATCCCCGCGTCCTTCATTACGCGGACCCACTGCCGCGCATCCAGCGACGTTGGGTTGAACACGGCTGCAGGCTCGTCACCGTGGCCCCATTCCCGGTCGGTGAAGGTGTTCGGCCCAAAATGGATGAACCCAGTGAACTCAACGTCCTTCCACGCCCGCTGCGCCGCGGTGGGGACCGGCTCGCACGGTGCGGGCGCACCTGGCTGGGGCGCGTCCTCGCCGGGGGCGGCTGGTGCAACATGGTCAGCAGGTGGCGGCAGGGGGCTCATGGTGGTTGCCGGCGTTGGCTCGGCCAGCGCCGCGAGGGCCAGCTGAGCCGCCCACACCATGGATTCGTGGGCCGCAGGGCTCATCCGGCAAAGGTTAGCGGAGGTGTGGAAAAGCAGATTTCAGCTGCCGAATCCGTACTGACGCGCCAAGACCGCGTGCTTTCAACACCCGGATGCGCCACGCATCGAATTCCTGTTCAATTTTCTTGCCTAGCGGCGGTCTTGGGACATCCTTCCCTTGTTCCGTACTGCTCCCTCGGTTCGGAATCCCTGCCGTGAGGCAGGGCGATGACCTAACGGATCTCCCTCCCGTCAGGCGACCTTCGTTCCCGTTTCCCTTTCAACTGGAGTTCCCTCCAATGCGTAACGCTCGTCTTGAGAAGCACATCGCTGCTGCGGCTGCTGTCGCCGTGGCCGCCTCGGCCAACGCCGCTGTCGTCAGCTGGCTGAACTGCAACATCGCGATCCCCGCGACCCTTGACGGTATCTACATCAACCTTGAGACGCAAAGCACCGCTTCGGCCGGCTCTCTCCTCGCTGGCTGGGACCTCAACCCGTACGGCGCAGACAGACTCGCCTGGTTCAACGCCCCGGGCACCGGCATGATGCGCTTCCCCGGCGTGACCACTGGATCGGCAGGCAGCCTCGCCCCTGGCACCACGGTCAGTAGCGCTGCCAGCTTCGGCAGCGGCGGAGTCATCTTCGGTTCAGCAAACGGCAACTGGAAGCTCAACCAGATCAACTACTTCGCCTTCCGCATGAGGGGTTCTGATAACGGCACGAAGTATGGCTTCGGCACGATGCTCGTCGGTAACACCTTCCTCGACCGCACCATCACCAACCTGTACTACGAGACCACCTCGCTCACCCCGATCGTCGTTGTCGCTATTCCCGCTCCGGGCGCGCTCGCGCTCCTGGGCGTGGCTGGCCTCGCCGGCATCCGCCGTCGCCGCTGATCGCGGTCTCGGCAATGAAGGCACCCTGTGCATCCACGGGGGCAGTCCGCGAGGACTGCCCCCCGCTTCGCTTTTGCGCACGATGGGATGCACCCCGGCCCTTCCCTAGGATGCCGCCTTCATGCTCGCCCGCCCCGCGCAACGGCTGCTGATCCTCGGCTGGGACGCCGCCGACTGGCAGGTGATCGACCCGCTGCTCGCTCGCGGGCAGATGCCGAACCTGGCACGCCTGCTCGCCGCCGGCACCCGCGCCGACCTGCGCACGCTCGAACCCAAGCTCTCGCCCATCCTCTGGTCGACCATCGCCACCGGCAAGACCGCCGACAAGCACGGCATCCTCAACTTCGTCGAGCCGAACCCGTCGGGCGAGGGCGTGCGCGTCTCCGCCAGCACCACCCGCCGCACCCGTGCGCTCTGGAACATCCTCACGGTGCGCGGGCTGCGCGTGCAAGCCGTGGGCTGGTACGCGTCGCACCCGGCCGAGCCAATCACGGGCACCTGCGTCTCAAACCTCCTCTGCGAGGGCGCGCCCGCCGCTGCCGGCGCCCCGTGGCCGCTGATGCCGGGCGTGGTGAAGCCTGCACCAGGTTCAGACGGTCTGGCCGACCGCATCGCCGCCGCGCGCGTGGCGCCCGCAGGCCTCCCGCGCGAGGCGCTCCGAGAGGTGCTGCCGAATGCCGCGCAGGCCAGTCGCGGTGACCAGCGCCCCGCCACGCTCGCGAAGGAGCTTTCACGCGCTCTCTCGCTGCACGGCGCCGCCCTCGAGGCCCTGCGCGGCGGCGACTGGGACTGCGCGCTGGTGTTCCACGACACCATCGACACCATCGGCCACCATTTCATGGAGTATCGCGCGCCGCGCATGGCGCACGTGAAGCCTGCCGACCTGCGCGTGTACGGCGAGGTGATGGACCGCACGTACCGGCTGCACGACCGATTGCTCGGGGAGCTGCTCGCGGCGTGCGGCGACGGTACCTCGGTGATGCTGGTGTCCGACCATGGCTTCCACTCCGGCGCGGAGCGCCCCGCCATCGTGGACGTGTCCAAGGAAGAGCGCGCGGCACTGGAAAGCCGCTGGCACCGCGCCTTCGGCATCGCGGTGTTCGCGGGTCCGGGCTTCCGCGCCGGGCAGGCCATCGCTGCGCCGACGCTCCTGGACATCGCCCCGACCGCGCTCGCCGCGCTGGGACTCCCCGTGGGCAAGGACATGGATGGCCGCGTCGTCGCGGAGGCATTCGAGACACCTCCCGAGGTCGCCGCGATCGACAGCTGGGACCTCGAGCCCGGCGATGCCGGCGAGCATCCGCCGGAGATGCGGCAGGACCCGTTCGAGGCCGCTGACGCGCTGCGACAGCTCATCGACCTCGGCTACATGGCCGAGGTCGGCGAGGACCAGCACCGGCTGGTCGAGCTGACGCGCCGCGAGTCCCGCTACAACCTCGCCGCGGCGCTCATGACGACGGGCCGCGCCGCGCAGGCGGTGCCCGTGATCGAGGCCCTGCTCGCGGAGTGCCCCGGCCAGGTGCGCTACGCATCGGCGCTCGCCCAGGCCCTGCAGGCCGCGGGCGAGCACCGCCGCGCGCTCGGTGCCATCGATGCGTGGGAGGCCGCCTCGCCGGATGCGCCCGAGCCGCGCCTCATGCGCGTGCTCTCGCTCCTTGCCTCCGGCGACGCGGCCGCGGCCAACGCGCGCCTCGACGATGCCATCCGCGCGCATGGCTCGGTGCCGGGACTTGCACGGAGCCTCGCCGACCTCCTCGGCCGCGCGGGCCGCTGGGACGATTCGCAGGCCTTCGCCGCGCGCGCCGCATCGCACGATCCCGGTTCCCCCGAGCCGCACCTGTCGTGCGCCCGCGCGGCGCTCGAGCGCGGCGCATTCGAGGCAGCGGTCGAGCACTGCCTCGATGCCACGGAACGCATGATGGCGCTCCCCGAGGTGCACTACCTGCTCGGTGCGGCGCTTGCGTGGGGCGGCGAACTCGACCACGCCGCGCAGAGCCTGGACATCGCGCTGCGCTTCGCGCCCGGACACCGCGAGGCGCTTGCCTTCGCCGCCGAGGTTGCCGAGGCGCAGGGGCGTGCGTCGGATGCCGCGGCGCTCCGCGAACGCCTCGCTGCGGCGGCCGCTGCCGCGCCGGCGCCGTACCCATCGTCGCGCGGCGCCGAGGCGTGGCGCGCCGCGCGGTAGCCTCGCGCGCATGCGCGCCAAGTCTTCGGCAGCTTCCGCCGCTGCGCCACCGCCGTCCATGATCGTTCCCGCAGCGGCCTTCTCCGCGCTCCTCGCGCTCGCCGTGCCGTGTGCCGCGGCGGGAGACGGGCCTGCCGCCGGCGCACCGCTCACGAGGGAGCAGGGCGAGGCCGCCGTGCGTGCCGCGGTCAAGTCGCTCGCGGACCGCACCCGCGCGGCGCGCACCAAGGAACTCAAGTCCGGCGTGCTCGAGGCCGACGGCGCGCGCATGCCCGTATGGATGGCGCTCTACGAGGGCGGCAAGCGCGTGGAGGACGGCAGGCGCGTGCAGGCGCCGTCCCCCTCCGCACGCGCGAAGCTCCGGCCCATCTGGATCTCGATGCATGGCGGCGGCGGTGCGCCCGCGCCGGTCAACGACCAGCAGTGGGAGAACCAGAAGCGCCTCTACCAGCCGCCCGAGGGCATCTACGTGGCGCCGCGCGCGCCGAGCAACGAGTGGAACCTGTGGCACCAGGCACCCGTGGACCGGCTCTTCGCGCGGCTCATCGAGGACCTCGTCATCACGCAGCAGGGCGACCCCGACCGCGTGTACCTCATGGGCTACAGCGCCGGCGGCGACGGCGTGTACCAGCTCGCGCCGCGCATGGCCGATCGCTTCGCCGCCGCATCGATGATGGCGGGCCACCCCAACGAGGCCAAGCCCGACGGCCTGCGCAACCTGCCGTTCGCCATCCACATGGGCGCGCTCGATGGCGCGTACGACCGCAACACGATCGCGGGGAAGTGGGGCGCCATGCTCGATGCGCTCGCGCAGGCCGACCCGGGCGCGTACGTGCACGTCACCGACATCCACGCGGGCAAGGGCCATTGGATGGACCGCGAGGACGCGAAGGCCGTTCCGTGGATGGCGGGCTTCACCCGCGACCCGCGCCCGCGCAAGGTGGTCTGGCTGCAGGACGACGTCACGCACCCGCGCCTCTACTGGGTGGAGAACCCGGACCCCAAGCAGGGGCAGCGCGTGGTGGTGGAGCGCGAGGGGCAGGAGATCCGCGTCCTGGAGGCGCCCGCCGGCATCGCGCTGCGGTTCCTGCTCGACGACTCCATGCTCGACCTCGATGCCGACGTGCGCGTGACGCAGTCGGGCCAGGAGCTCTTCAAGGGCAGGGTGCCGCGCACCCGCGCCACCGTGGAGCGCGTGCTCGCCGATCGCTACGACCCGCGCGCCGCGTTCACCGCGGAGGTGCAGGTCACCACACGTAGTTCAGCTGGATCGTGAAGATGGTGTTGGCGTCGGCCACCGGGTTGTTCACGGCGTCGAACACGAACTGCAGGTCCGGCTGCAGCGTCAGCGTCTCGGTCAGCTGCAGCACGTAGGTGAACTCCAGCCCGTACTCGTCCTGCCGCACCAGGCCGGTGCCGGGCACCTGCAGCCAGTAGACGCCCGCCGCGAAGTACGCCTGCTCCGTGCGCAGGAGCGGCGACTCGCTCGGCCCGTCGCACGCGAATCCCGCCGCGAAGCACGCGCTCCCGTTCTGCACCGGGGCCAGTCCGTCGCTGGTCCACCCGGTGCGCACGAACACTCCCATCGGGTTGTCCTTGCCGAGCTTCTGCTCGAGGTTGAGCATCACGCCCCCGCCGTCCTCGCCCTGGTACGCGCCCCAGTAGGGAAGCACGCGGTAGATCCCCTTCCCCAGCCCGAAGGCGTCCTCCACGATCCAGCCGAACTCGAAGGTGTTGGTCCAGTCGTCGCCGGACAGCCCGGTGAACGGGCTCTGGCCCGAGATGGTGTTGTTGGCCAGGCTCCCGAACATCGCGTAGAACCAGTCGACCGGCTGCCACTGCACCACCACGCCCAGCGAGTTGAACGACCACGGGATGGTGGACGGGTTGATGAACTCGTAGTTCAGCAGCTGGTTGTACTGGTTGTTGGAGTAGGTGTTGAGGTCCATGTAGACCTCTGGGTCCATGAATCCGGCGGTCACCACCAGCTGGCCGTCCAGGAAGCTCTGCTGCCAGGCGCACTGGTAGAGGAACGCCTGCTGGCCGTACTCGGTGCCAAGCGGGAACCCAACCACGCCGACGTTGTTCTGCACGTTCTGGACGCTGTTGTCCTGGCCGAGCCCGCTGCCTGCGCTCGCGCCGATGGTGATCCAGCCGCTGCTTCCGGAGAGCTCGTCGGTCTGGAAGACGTTCCAGGTGAGGTAGGAGTTGAACGAGTAGTAGCTGAGCGCGCTCTTGGCGCCCGGCACCGTGCCGCTCATGGCGGTGAAGTCGAACGACTGCCAGATGGCGTAGTTGATGCCGTACTTCGCCAGCTCCGTCTTCACCGCCTGCGCCGCGTGCGAGAGCGGGTCGCCCTTGAGGAGCGCACCCTCCTGCAGGCAGGTGCTGCCGTAGAGCGTGGTGGATGCCAGGTACGGCATCAGTTCCGGCGGCTTGGCGGGGAAGAGCGTGAATCCCGGCTGTGCGGCAAACGGCCCGGCGGGCGGCTGCGGCTCCCCGGGCACGCGCTCCTGCTTCATCGCCGCGTCCGGGTCCTGTGCCCACGCCGTGACTGCCGCGAGCGCGGCCGCCACGATGCCGAGGCACTGCGCGCGCTTGCCCCTCACGACGCGATCGCGGGCCTCCGCGCTCCCGCGGCAAGCCGTTCCTCGATCGCCTGCGCCGCGCGCAGGGCCGTGCCCTCGTCGAAGAGCCGCGACATCACCGTCATCGTGAGCGGCATGCCGTCGGTGCCGAAGCCCGCGCGCGCCACGGCGCACGGATGCCCGGTCGCGTTGGTGATGGTCAGCAGGTTGCCGGCGAACGGCGGGCACACCACCGCGTCCACCGCGCCGAACCATGCGTGCATGCGCTCCATCACCGCGCGCCGGTAGCGCGAGCACTGCACCATCTCGATGGCCGGGATGAACCACGACTGCCGGAACGTGTTGGGCCACGCCTCGTCCGCCTGCCACGACAGCGCATCGTCGCTGCCGCTGCGCGTCAGGCGCTCGAACGCCGCGGCCGCCTCGCAGTAGAGCGGCACGAGGAGCGGCGTCGGGTCGAGGTCCGGCGGCTCGATCTCCACGAGCTCCGCGCCGGCCGCGCGCAGCGCATCGAGCGCCGGACGCAGCGGCTCGGCCGGACCGTCGAACCACCCCTTCGCGAAGCCGACGCGCAGGCCGCGCGCATCCTGCGACATGCTCCAGCGGAACGGCCGTTCGTCGCATGCGGGGTCGCCGGCGTCGGTTCCCGCGAGCTGCGACAGCACGATGCCGCAGTCGGCCGCGCTGCGCGCGATGGGCCCGATCTTGTCCATGCTCCACACCAGCGCCATGCAGCCCGTGCGCGGGATGCGCCCGAACGTGGGCCGCAGCCCGCTGGTGCCGCAGCGCGTGCACGGGCTGACGATCGATCCCAGCGTCTCGGTGCCGAGCGCGAAGGGCACGATGCCTGCCGCAACCGCACTTGCGCTCCCGGCGCTCGAGCCGCTCGAGCCCTCGTCGGGCTTCCAGGGGTTGCGGCAGCGGCCGCCGAACCAGATGTCGCCGTATGCCAGCGCACCGACCGCGGTCTTCGCCACCAGCACCGCGCCGGCGCGGTCCATCGCGTCCACCGCCCACGCGTCGCGGTCGGGCACGCGGTCCTTCCACGGCTCGGCGCCCCAGGTGGTTCGCACGCCCTTGGTGTCGAGGATGTCCTTCGCTGCCCACGGGATGCCGTGGAGCGGCCCGCGCACGCGGCCGGCGGCCAGCTCCGCGTCCATCGCCCGCGCGCGCTCGATCGCCTGCTCGCGCATCACCGTGATGGCGCAGAGGAGCGTCGGGTTGAGCCGCTCGAGACGGTCGAGCGCGAGCCGCGCGAGCCGCTCGCTGCTCACCATGCGCGTGCGCAGCATCGCCGCAAGCGTCGGGATGCCGGCCCACGCGAGCTCGTCGTCCGTCGGTGCGCGGTCGCCCGCGATCTTGAGGAGCGGCAGCACGGCCGGGTCTCCCGTGGCGGTGACCGGCGTCGCGTCCTGCCCCGGCAGCGCCGCGCGGAACACCTCGGCCGGGGCGCTTCCCTCGCGGAGCTCCAGCGCCGACTTGCCCCGGGCCTCCAGCTGCGTTCGCAGCTCTCCCACCGTGCGCAGGATCTGCGCACGCTCGGTCTCGGTGAACGCGATGCCCGCGAGCTTCTCGGCCTCGGCCAGCGTGGTATCGGTGATCGGCGTGCCGCCGGGACCCGCAGGCGCCCCTGAGGCGCTTGCGAGCGAGGCGCCCGCGGCCGCCACGGCCGTGGCACGGAGCAGGAATTCGCGTCGGTCACCGTGGGGCATGGCGGCCGCGGAGGTTACGCGTGCCCGGCGCAGCGCACGGCGGCCCCGATGGCATACCCTTGGTGCAAAGGACTCCCGATGCCCACCTCGCCGCGCCGCTTCCGCCTGTTCCTTGCGCTGACCGTGGCCCTCGTGGGCGGCGCCGGCTGTGCACCCCCTGAATCCGGCTCGACTCCCATGACCCCGAAGCCCGCCTCCTCAACGCCCGCTCCCGCCCGCTCGCAGTCCGGCTACGACGTGACGCCGATGTCGCGCGAGCAGGTGAAGGAGCTCGCCTCCCGGCTCGACCCCGAGAGCTACCGGGTCACGCAGAACGCCGGCACCGAGCCCGCGTTCTGCGGCAACCTGCTCGACAACAAGAAGCAGGGCACGTACGCATGCATCGTCTGCGGCCTGCCGCTCTTCTCCAGCGAGCACAAGTTCAATTCGGGCACCGGCTGGCCCAGCTTCTACGCGCCCGTCGACCCCGCCCACGTCGCCGAGCGCACCGACGCGAGCCACGGCATGGTGCGCCAGGAGATCAACTGCGCCCGCTGCGGCGCGCACCTCGGCCACGTGTTCGACGACGGCCCGCGCCCGACCGGCCTGCGCTACTGCCTCAACTCCGCGTCGCTCCGCTTCTACGACAAGGGCGCGCTGCCGGCCGATGCGTTCACGAAGGATCCCACGGGCCTCGCGCGCGGGGAGGCCGCCGCGGCCCCCTCCGCGGGTGCCGCCGCAGCGACCAAGGACCAACCCATGAAGGACACGCTCGAGACCGCGTACTTCGCCGGCGGCTGCTTCTGGGGCATCGAGCACTGGTTCTCGGTGTGCCCGGGCGTGAAGGAGGCCGTCAGCGGCTACATGGGCGGCAGCATCGACAATCCCACCTACCGGCAGGTGTGCGAGCACTCCACCGGCCATGCCGAGGTGGTGAAGGTGGTGTTCGACCCCGCGAAGGTCACCTACCGGCAGCTCGTGGAGGGCTTCTTCATGATGCACGACCCGACGCAGCTCAACCGCCAGGGCCCCGATGTCGGCGACCAGTACCGCTCCGCGATCTTCTGCGCGACGCCCGCGCAGGCGAAGGCCGCGCGCGACGTGATCGACGGGCTCGCCGCCGCCAAGGCGTTCGGGACCAAGCAGATCGTCACGCAGGTGGTCGAACCTGCCCCGCGCTTCTGGGCCGCCGAGGACTACCACCAGGACTACGTCGACCGCACCGGTCGCGCGTGCCACGGCATCAACCCGTGGCCGCAGGTGCTCGGCACCGGCAAGTCCGCACCTGCCGCGGGACACTGACGCGTGTCGTTCCGTGCGCTGTCGCCGGTTGCGCTGGTGCTCGCCGTGTCCTGCGGCGCGGCGGCCGTACCGCAGGGCGTGCCCTCGGATCGGCTGCTCGCGCGCGTGAACGCGTTGCCCACGTCCGAGTCGCTCGCGCGCTGGCATGAATTGCTCGGCAGCGAGCCGCACATCGCGGGCACTGACGCAGACTGGCGGAACATCGAGCGCATGCGCGCGGCGTTCGTCGCCATGGGCCTGGAGACCGTCGTCGAGGAATTCGATGCCGTCCTGCCGCAGCCGCAGGAGGGGATCGTCGAGATCGTCGGCGGGCCGGCGATACCCGCGCCGCAGGCGGGCCGCCGCGGCGTGATCTCGCTCCCGGTCAGCGAACGCAACCTCGCCGAGGATCCCGCCACCGCCCACCCCGGACTGACCTTCGGCTGGAACGCCTTCAGCGCCTCGGGCGACGTCACCGCCGGGGTCGTCTACGCCAACTACGGCACCGACCGTGACTTCGCGCGCCTGCGCGAATGGGGCATCGACTGCAAGGGCAAGGTGGTGCTGGCCCGCTACGGCGGCAACTTCCGCGGCTACAAGGCGCGCTTCGCGGAGGACGCGGGAGCCGCGGCGCTGATCATCTTCACGGACCCTGCCGACGGCGGCTTCGCCAAGGGAAAGGTCTGGCCCGAGGGCGGGTGGGCCAACGACACCTGCGTGCAGCGCGGCTCGGTGGTGACGGGCAGCCAGCCGGGCGACCCGCGCACTCCCATGCGACCGTCCGTGCCCGGCGGCACCGGTCTCGATGAGTCGTCCATGGACCTTCCGCGCATCCCCGTGCAGCCGATCGGCTACGCGGCGGCCGCCGAGATCGTTCGCCGCATGGAGGGCAAGCCGGTCCCCGCGGACAGCGGGTGGACGGGCGGGCTGCAGTTCCCGTATGTGCTGGAGGGCGGGCCTGCGCTGCAGGTGCGCGTCAAGGTCATGCAGGACCGGAAGGTCCGCCGCACTGCCAACGTGGTGGCCACCCTCCGCGGCGCCGTGCACCCGGACGAGCAGGTGATCATCGGCTGCCACCACGACGCGTGGTGCTTCGGCGCCGCGGATCCGCTCGCGGGCACCATTGCGCTGATGGAGAGCGCCCGGGCCTTCGCCGACGCGGCACGGCGCGGCGATCGGCCCGCACGCACGCTCGTGTTCTGCGCGTGGGGTGCGGAGGAGTACGGCATCTTCGGGAGCACGGAGTTCGTGGAGGCGTACCGCGGCCGCCTGACGCGCGACGCGGTCGGGTACATCAACCTCGACATGGCGGCGATGGGCCCGAACTTCGGCGGCTCGTGCTCCCCGAGCCTGCGCGACGTGCTGCTCGGCGCCGCCGTCCGGGTCCCGCAGGCGCGCGGCGCCGACGGCGAGACCGTGTACGACCGCCTCTCCGCGGGCGGCAGCCGCGAGCCGCAGTTCGGCGACATCGGCGGTGGATCGGACCACGTCGGCTTCAACTGCCACGCCGGGATCCCGTGCGCGGGGCTCGGCTCGGGCGGGGCCGAGGGCACCAGCTACCACTCCAACTACGACACCATCGCCTGGTACCGGGCCACCGTCGGCGCCGACTACGCGCCCGCGCTGATGATCACGCGCATGACCAACGCGCTGGCGTGCGCCCTTGCCGATGCGCCCATCGTGCCGCTGTCGGCGGCTCGCCACGGCATTGAGGGCCGGCGGCTGCTCTCGCAGCTGCGCGACCGCTCCACGGACCCGGCCACCACCGCGGCCATCGACGCGCTCATCGGCCGCGCGCAGCGGCTGGCGGAGGCGGGCGGCCGGCTCGATGCGTCCATCGGCACGCTGTCGGCGCAACTGCCGGTCGGTTCGAGGGACCCCGCACGCATCGCCGCCACCGCGCGGATCGATCGCGCGCTCATGGCCATCGACCGGGCCTGGCTCGACCCGCGAGGCCTTCAGGACCGGCCGTGGTACCGCAGCCTGCTGGCCGCCACCGACCGCAACAACGGCTATGCGCCCACCATGCTCCCGCTCCTTGCCGAGGCGCTGCAGGACGGGCCCGCGGACGCGGTGAACGCGGCCATCGACCGCTACCGGGGAGCGTTCGACCGGCTCGACCAGGCCGTCGCAGAGGCCGACGAGGCCGTCCGCGCGCTCGATGCGCCCCGGCCCGGCGCGGCCGCGGCGGGCGGGGTCTCCGGCCGAGGGTCCTGAAATTTCGGGGTTCTCCGGGTGTGCGGGCCGCGAATTCGGTGCCATCGGCGGAAAGCGTCACCGGTTCGGCTTGCGCGCACCCCATTCCGAGAACATCTTTCCCCTTCCGGCAGACCCCGTCCGCACCCCTCTGCGTATCGTCTCCCTGTTCGCCGACCGATTGACCAATTCCAGACCGGAGCGCATGACCCCATGAAGGCACGATCCACCCTCTTCGCCGCCGCCATCCTCCTGAGCGCGCCGGCCTTTGCGCAGACCGCCATCGACACCAAGCGCATCATCAGCACGGGCCTCACCTTCCCGTGCTGGATCGGTTCCGCCCCCGGCGACACCGGCCGCCTCTTCGTGATCGAGAAGGCCGGCCGCGTCCGCATCATCGACCTGGCCACCAACACGCTGCGGGCCACCCCGTTCCTGAACATCGACCCGATTGTCACCGGCGGCGCCTCCACCAGCGACGAGCAGGGCCTGCTGGGGATGGCGTTCGACCCCAACTACGCCACCAACGGCCAGTTCTACGTCTACTACACGGGCACCGGCACCAACAACCTGGCGCGCTACACCGTGTCGGCAGACCCCAACGTGGCCAACGCCGCGGGCGTGGTCATGATGACGTGGTCCGACCCGTTCACCAACCATAACGGCGGGTGGATCGACTTCGGCCCCGACGGAAACCTGTACATGTCGACCGGCGACGGCGGCAGCGCCAACGACCCGGGCAACCGCGCGCAGAACCTCACCGATCGGCTCGGCAAGATCCACCGCATCAAGCCCGTCGTCGGCGGCGCCGCGCCGTTCTACACCGTGCCTGCCGACAACCCGTTCGTGGGCGGCTCCTCCACCGCCGACGACACCGTCTGGGCGTACGGCCTGCGCAATGCGTGGCGATGCTCGTTCGACCGCGCCACGGGCGACCTCTGGATCGCGGACGTGGGCCAGAACGCCGTCGAGGAGATCAACGTCCAGGCGGCGGGCGCAGCCGGCGGCCGCAACTACGGGTGGCGCTGCACCGAGGGCCTGTCGAACACGGGTCTCACGGGCTGCACCTTCGGGTCACCCTCGCTGACCGGCCCCATCCACACCTACAGCCATGTCTCCGGAACCACCGGCGGCTTCTCGATCACCGGCGGCCACGTCTACCGCGGCTGCCGCATCCCCGACCTGCAGGGCACGTACTTCTTCGCGGACTACGTGTCGCCCAACATCTGGTCGTTCCGCCTCAACGTGGCCACCAACACCAAGACGGAGTTCCAGAACCGCAACGCGACGCTGGGCACCTCCGCCGAGGGCGGCGTGGTGAACCAGATCGTCGCCTTCGGCGAGGATGCCAACGGCGAGCTCTACATCGCCGACCACGGTGGCCAGATCTACAAGATCATTCCCGCGTCCGGTGACGGCACCTGCACCCCGCCGCTCATCGGTGACCTCGACAACAACGGCGTCGTGAACGGCGCGGACCTCGGTCTCCTGCTCGCCGGATGGGGCCCCTGCGGCACGCCGTGCCCCGGTGACCTCGATGCCAACGGGCAGGTGAACGGCGCCGACCTCGGCCTGCTGCTCGCCAACTGGACGGCCGGCTGACGGCGTCCGCGGCGCCCGCGTTCGGAACCTCGCGCATTTCCGTGCATGGCCCTCGTAGAATCGAGGGTCATGCTGCTTTCATCGCTCCTCGCGCTCGCGGCGGTCCTTGCTTCGGGCGCAGCGCCGCAGTCCGCCCCGCCGCAGCAGCGCCAGCCGCTGTCCGCCGCCGGCCAGCGCGGCACGCTCGCCGTTGAGCCGCCTGGCATCAACTTCGGCACCGTTGCCCCGGGCACCAAGCATCCCGCGCGCTTCCTCCTTCGCAACACCGGGACCGAGCCGCTGACCATCGCCAAGGCACAGCCGAGCTGCAAGTGCACCGATGTCTCCGACATCGTCGGCAAGACCATCCCGCCCGGAGGCACGCTGGAACTGACCGCGGCGCTCCTGGTGCCCAAGTCCCCCGGCGAGAAGGACGCCAAGGTCATGATCTCGCTGCAGGGCCAGGCGGGCATGGTCGTGGCGCAGATGGTGGCCGACGTCACCATGCCGGTGCGCGCGGTGCCGGCGTTCGTCGATGCGCTCAAGGGCAAGACCGAGGGCACCATCGCGCTCTCGTCCGTCGACGGCAAGCCGTTCCGCGTCCTCTCCGCCGGAGGCCGCGCGCCCGCGCTCGTGGGGTTCGACGCCGCCACGGACGCACCTCGCGCCGAGTACGTGCTGCGATGGACCATGGCCGACCTCGGTGCAGGCCAGATTCCCCAGTGGTGGGTGGTCGACACCGACCGCACCGACTGCCCGCAGGTCCCCTTGCGCATCCGCCACGAGACCACCGGCATCCGCTTCGACCCGGGTGCCAACGCGCGCTTCTGGTTCGTGCCCGAGAGCGTGGTGCTCGCAGGCGTCGCGAAGCCCGGCCAGCCGGTGGCGCTGGTCGCCACCATCGAGCACCTGAACCCCGCCGCGCAGGGCGCCGTGACCAATCCGGCCTGGTCGGACGTGAAGTCCGTCACCGTGCCGGGAGGCGAGGGCACGGCCACGCTCGGTGCCGTCACCAAGCGCGGCACCGACTTCGCGGACATCACCTTCGAGTTCCGGCCCGCGGCCGGCACCAAGGGCCCCATGTACGTGCCCGTGCAGGTGGAGACCGGCACCGGCAAGGGCCTCGTCTACGTTGCGGTGACGGTCGTCCCGTGACCTTCGACCACCGGACCGTCTCCATGCAGGACGCCCTGGGGGTGGCCGCTCTTCTCGATGCCGCGTCTTCGACGCTCCGTTCCGACCCCAATCGCCGCGGTTCCTCGGTGCACCTGCCCGCGCGCGGGCGCATCCTGCTCACGGGCGATCTCCACGACAGCACCGCGCACCTGCAGGTGATCGACGGCCTCGCGCGGCTGGAACGGTCGCCTGACCACCACCTGGTGCTGCATGAGCTGATCCACGGCGAGCGCCTCGTCTCCGGCGTCGACCTCAGCTACCGCATGCTCTGCCGCGCGGCGCAGGCGGTCCTGTCGCACCCGGGGCAGGTGCACGTGGTGCTTGCAAACCACGAGCTCGCGCAGGCGTTCCGCCAGCCAGTGTCGAAGGGCGCCGGCGAGAACCTCGAGCTCTTCGATGCCGGGCTCGAGTGGGCCTTCGGCGACGACTGCACCACGGTCGACGAGGCCATCGGCAGGTTCGTGCGCGCCATGCCGCTTGCGGTGCGGTGCGCGAACGGCCTGATGCTCAGCCACTCGCTGCCGTCGCCGTACGAGCTCGACGGCTTCGATCGCGGCATCCTCGACCGGCCGCTCCGCGAGGACGACTACGCGCATCGTGCCGGCAGCGCATGGCGCATGGTGTGGGGCCGCGGCTGGACCCGCGATGAACTGGACGAGCTTGCCGCCCTGTGGGGCGTGCGGACCTTCGTGCTCGGGCACGCCTACGTCGACCACGGCGCCGAGGCGCCGTTCCCCGACCTCCTCCTCCTGAACTCCGACCACGAGCGTGCCCGCGTCGTCGCCGTGGACCTCTCGGCGCCCGTGGCGACCGCCGACGACCTGGTGATGGAATCGCTCCCGCTCGCATCGTTCGGTGCGCTCCATGGCTAGCGCATTCCTTGCAATCGAGGCATCGCAGCGGGCGATGGGCGTCGCCATCCGCGCCACGCCTGGTGCGCCGATCGAGGCGCTCGAGGTGCCGCCTTCCACGGATTCCGAGGACCACCTGATGCAGGTGATCGATGCCGCGTGTCGCGGGGCCGGCGTCTCGCCCGCCGGCATCGCGGCCATCGCCGTGAGCATCGGTCCCGGCGGGTTCACCGGCCTCCGCGTCGCCTGTGCCACGGCCAAGGCCATCGCGGACGTCACCGGCTGCGCGCTGGTGGCCGTGCCGTCGGCGCTGGTGGTGGCGCGCGAGTGCGTGCGGGCCGGCGCCATCGGCGACGGTGCGTGCACGGTCGCGCTCGCGTCCAAGGCGCACGATGCCTGGTGCACGCCCGTGGACGTGAAGGGCGGCATGCCGTCCGGGGCAGGTGGCGCGCTGCTCTCGGGCGATGGCGCGCCGCTCCGCGGCGCGCTGATTGCCGATGCCCACGTTCCCGCGGCGCTTGCGGCGCGGTTCCCGGAAGGCTGCATTCCCGCCCGCTGGAGCGCGGCCGCGTGCCTCGAGGTCGGCGAGTTCCTCCGCGCCGAGGGGCAGGAGATCGACCCCTTGGCGCTGGCGCCGCTCTACCCGCGGCCGCCCGAGGCGGTCTCGCTGTGGGAAGCCCGCCACGGGGGCAGGGTTCGGTAACCCGCAACCCGGCCGGACCAGCCGGAACGCACGGCATCGCCCGTCCCGCGTTTCTGCGTTCGGACTGAAGGCTCCCGCCCGGGCCGCCGATCCGCGTGGTGCCATGCCAACCCGCCGTTCCGCGTCCGCCACTGCCACTGCCTCGGCCCTCAAGTCGCGCTGCTCGCGCCTGGAGGACCTGCTCCGCTCCGCGCTCGCCAGCCGTGCGCGCGCGCGGGCCGACCTGGAGCGCACTCGGCTTCGGCTGCGCACCGCCGGTGACGACTTCGTGATGGCGTTCGAGGCGATCGACGCCCGCACCGACGCCGCCATCGCGGCAGCGGAGCTTCGCGGCCTGCTCGGCCACGACCTCGACGTGGACACCATGCTGACCGTGGCCATCGAGCACCTGCTGGCGCGCTTCCGTCCGAGCAATGCCGCCATCTGGCTGTGCAATGCCCGGGGCGACCATGGCCTTGCTGCCTACGGCGCGAGCGACACGCCCCGTGGGCGCGCCGAGTCCACCCTCGGCCTGGTCGGCCGCGAGGTGTGCCCGGGGCTGGCGGCCGATGCCGCGCCCCTCGTAACGGAGAGCGCGCTCGACCTCGTCCACGCCCCGCCGCCGGGGGGCGGCGTCCTGCCGGGCCGGCGCGCGATGATCTGCCCGATGAGCCACCGCGGCGAGCGCTTCGGCGCCATCCTGCTGCTGCAGGACCAGAGCGCGCCGTGGCAGGCCAACGCCGCCGACCAGCTCGGCGCCATCGCCGGCGTGCTCGGCGAGCAGATCGATCGCATCACGCGGATCGTCATGCAGCGGAGCAGCAGCTGGCCCACCGCAGGCGGCGGCGAGCCCGGCCCCGACGGCGCGGACTGACGCCGCGGCCCCGGCGGCGCGGGACGCGCGATTCGCTCAGCGCGGCGCGCGCAGCGTGGCCAGGATGGTCACGCCACCGGTCACGCGGTCGCCGACCTTCACCCTCACCTCGACGTCCTTCGGCCGGGGGAGGATGAGTTCCGTGGTGGACCCGAACTTGATCATGCCGAAGCGGGCCGCGCGCTCGGCGCGGTGCCCCGGCTTGGTGGCGCACACGATCCGTCGCGCGATGGCGCCGGAGACCTGCCGGATACCGATGCGCTCGCCGCTTGCCGTGGTCAGCACCGTGGTCATCGACTCGTTGACCTTGGCACTCTCCTCGGTGCGTGCATCGAGGTACTTGCCCGGCGCGTAGCTCACGTCGGCCACGGTGCCGTTGCAGGGGAACCGGTTCACGTGCACGTCGAGCACGCTGAGGAAGATGCGCACGACCTTCGCCGGACCGCCGGTGGCGGCGTGGTGGTCGAGGTCGAGCACCGCCGAGACCTTGCCGTCGGCCGGGCTCACCATGTCGTTGGGCGCATCGGATGCGGGCTTGCGGAACAGCGGGTCTCGGAAGAAGGCCACCAGCGCCAGCCACACGACGACCGCCGCGGCCACGCCCCACCAGATGCCGAACCAGCCCAGCCCGAAGGCCAGCGCGCCGCAGGCGAGCGTGATCGCTCCCCATTCCCGGAAGCCGTAGCGGGTCAGCAGCATCGCGTCAGGCCGTCGCCTTGCCGATGCCCAGGCCGATGCCGCCGAAGACGAGCACCGCGCCCACGCCGCCGCCCAGGACGTACATCCAGTTCTCGGCGATCATCTTGGCGATGTCGGTGTAGTTGCCGACGGCCATCTCGGCCACGGCCCACCCGCCGGCCACCAGGCACAGCGCGGCCACGATCATGGCGCCGCCGGTGAAGCCGGAGAACTTGGCATCGAACGCCTCGGCCACCTTGGTCTGGCCGAAGGCCACGCCCGCGGTGCCCGCGGTCACGGGGGCCACTTCCTCGGTGGTCGCGGCCTCGCCGCCCCCGAAGATGTCGGCGCCGCCTGCATCGGGCATCACGGCGGCCTCGTCGCCGCCCATGCTCTCCTCGATCATCTGCGCGCCGAAGAAGCTCTCCTCGCTCGAGATGTCCAGGAGGCCGCTGCCCGAGCCCACGGCCTCGAGCTGGGTCTGGCCGGGGTTGAGCGCCATGGAGTCATCCATGCCGCCTGCGGCCATCGCCATGCTGCCGGCGCTGCTGTCCACCAGCCCGAGGCCGGTTCCGCTGCCGCCGCGGCTTCCGCCGCTGCTTGCCGCCGGAGACGGCGTCGCCACCGCGCGCGGCGCGGGCGCCGGCGGCGGGGTGGATGCGGGCTCGTCGTCGGCCAGCGTGAGTTCATCGAGGGCCATCGAGTCGTCGGCACCGCTTGCAGCGATGGGCGTGGCCGGGGCCAACGGCTCGTCGTCGAGCCGCAGGTCGTCCTCGAGGCGGAGGTCGTCGTCGAGGCGGAGGTCCGCGTTGCCGCCGGCTGAGCTGCCGTCGAGCTGGATGCTGCTTCCGCTGTTGGAGAGGTCGAGGCCGTCGAGGTTGATGTCGCCGCCATCGGTGTCGCCCGCGATCTGGTCGATCGCCGAGCGGCGGAAGAGCACCTGGTCCTTGTCTCGCAGCTCCTGCAGCTGGCCGGCCTTGGCCATGCTCATGACCTCATCCGTCGACTTGCGGAGCTTCTGGGCGGCTTCCTGGAGCGTGTAGAACAGCTTGGCCATGGTGGGTGTCTTCCGAGGGTGAACCCCGCCCTGGGGGCGGTTTTCCGGCCATCGACGGCCGGAGGTCATACGCTACCGCGTTCCCCGATCCGACCGCAAGCGACCGGGGCCACCATGCCGATCCGCAGCCGCCCCAAGCCCGGTTCCCCCCGACCAGCCGAGGCGCTGCCGCCCGCGGCGATCGCCGACCCGCGGGGGGTTTCCGAGGCCCTGGAGGCGTGGTTCCCGGCCGCCGCCCGCGACCTTCCCTGGCGCCGGCACCGATCCGGCTACGGCGCGTTGGTGAGCGAATTGATGCTGCAGCAGACCCAGGTGGGGCGGGTGATCGGTGCTTTCGCGCGGTTCATGGAGCGCTTCCCGACGCCCTGCGCGCTTGCGGAAGCCTCCGAGCACGAGGTGCTCGCGGCATGGCAGGGCCTTGGCTACTACCGGCGCGCGCGGCTCCTCCATGGCGCGGCACGCGCGGTGCGTGACCTCCACGGGGGAACCGTGCCGGCCACCGCGGCCGAGCTGCAGGCACTCCCCGGCATCGGCCGCTACACGGCCGGTGCCATCGCGAGCATCGTGCACGGGGAGCGCGTGCCCATCGTCGACGGCAACGTGCTGCGCGTGGTGTCGCGGCTTGCCGCGCACCCGGCGCGGGCGGGAAGCCCTCCGGACGAACGCTGGGCCTGGCGCGAGGCATCGCGGCTCGTCGAGGCGGCGGACCGCCCGGGCGTTCTCAACGAGGGACTGATGGAACTCGGCGCCACGGTGTGCACGCCGGCGGCGCCGAAGTGCGGTTCGTGCCCGCTGCGGGCGCAGTGCCGGGCGCGCGCAGCGGGCAGCGCCGCCGACATCCCCCGCCCGCGTCGGGCGGCTCCGCGGCGGGCGGTGCATTGGCACGCGCTCGTGGACATCGGCCCCGGCGGCGTGGCGCTCGAGCGCCGTCCCGCGCGCGGCCTGTGGGCGGGCATGCTGCAGCCGCCCACGGTGGAGGCCGATGCGCCCGTGGAGGCCGGCGGGCTCGAGCGCTCCTGGGGCGTGGCGATTCGCGAGGTGGGCGCCTTCACCCACGTCACCAGCCACCGCGACGTTCACTTCCGTGTCTTCGTTCCGGCTGCCGCGGCCGCGCGCCCCGACGCGGACGGCGTGCTGCGGGTCCCCGCGGAGCAGCTTGCCTCGCAGCCCCTCTCCAACGCAGCCTGGCGCGTGCTCGAGGCCGCGCGCGTCCCGGTCAGGACGCCACCTTCGGCATCGGCTGGTCGCGCTGGTCGCTCCGCGCCGACGGGTAGCTGATGCGCCCGTGGTAGATGGCGTTGAGGCTCTTGATCACCGAGTCCTCCACCGCACGCAGCTCGCGCAGCGTCAGCGGCGAGTCGTCGAACTGCCCGTCCACCAGTCGCCGGTGGCTCAGGTCCCGGACCAGCTGCTCGATGCGCGCGGGCGTCGGCTCGCTGAGCGTGCGGCTTGCGCTCTCCACGCAGTCGCAGAGCATGAGGATTGCCGCCTCGCGCGTGCGCGGCTTGGGCCCCGGGTAGCGGAAGTCCGCCTCGTTGACCTCGTCCTCGCCTGCGCGACGCTGCGCGGCATTGAAGAAGTACTCCATGAGTGTGGTGCCGTGGTGCGCCTCGATGAAGTGGCGCAGCTGCATCGGCAGGCCGTACTCCGCCGCAAGCTCCATGCCGTCCTTCACGTGCCCCACGATCACCAGGAGGCTCATGGCCGGCGAAAGGCGCTCGTGGCGGTTGGTGCCCGACTGGTTCTCGACGAAGTACTCGGGCTTGTTCACCTTGCCGACGTCGTGGTAGAGCGCACCGACGTACGCAAGCAGGCTGTCCGCGCCGATCGACTCCGCCGCGGCCTCGGCGATGTTGGCGACCTGCAGCGAGTGGTTCCAAGTGCCCGGCGCGCGCCGCTGCAGCTCGCGCAGGAGCGGCTGCTTCGGGTCGCGCAGCTCGGTGAGCGTCATGCCGGTCGCCACGCCGAAGGCGCGCTCGACGTTTGACAGCAGGCCGATCACCACGAAGCCCGCGAAGAAGGCCGTGACCACGGCCACCAGCGCGTCGCCGAGCACCGAGGTGAGCGCATCGCGCCCGTCCATGCCGTCGGCCAGGTTGGCGAGCACCATCGCGGCCCCTGCCGCCGCGGCCGAGGCGAGCGTCGCCACCACGAGCGTCGAGCGGTGGCGGATGTCGCGGAGGAGGATTGCGAACGCCACGCTCGAGGAGAGCGTCGCGAGGAACGCATCGGCACCGGGCCGCAGCGCCAGCGCGGCAAGCAGCGACTGCAGCAGCACCGCCAGGAGCGACGTCCGCAGCCCGAACGCGACCGTCAGCGCGCCCACCGCAAGGAGCGACCCGCCCAGCAGCACGAAGGGCAGGGCGCGCGGGTACACGGCGGCGATCGCCGTGCCGGCGGCCGCCGGCAGCAGCACCAGGGCGAGCAGCGACGCCAGCTTGCGCCAGTCCCTGAAGATCCCGAGGTCCTGGTGGGCCACCAGCGTGGCGGCAAGGAGCCCGAGCGCCAGCGCGATGCCCGCCGACTCGGCGAGCAGCCCGAGCGAGCCGCGCGTCCCGAGCGCCTCCGCGTGGCGTCGTCGCTCGTCTGCCGCGCGATCGACCTGCGCCTGCGAGAGCATGTCGCCCGGCACCCAGATGGCCTCGCCGCGTCGGTGCACCTCCAGCACGGGCGCCACCGATGACGCGGCCTCGTCCGCGGACCTGCGCGTCGCCTCGGCGTCGAGCGCGACGGTCGGCTTCGGCTCGGCCACGATCGGCGCCACCGCCACGCGCGCGAGCGACAGGGGGAACCCCGACTCGGTGGCCTCGGCCATCAGCCGCGACCGCATCGGGCCCGGGTCGTCGGTCCGCAGCTCGATTGCGCCGCGACCGAGGGGCGCGGTGCGGGCGCGGTCGCCCGGCACGTCGGGTCGCGGCGCAACCACCGCGATGCGGCGCGCGGCCGTGGAATACGCGTCGAACTCCGCGCCGGACACCAGCGGCACGCCGGTGGTCAGGGTGCCGATCAGGCGGTCCGTCCACTTGCGCCACCCGTCGAGCTCGTGCGCCTCGTCGAGCTCGCGCAGCGCCTGGAACGACTCCTCGTCCAGCCCGTAGCGCACCGAGGTGGTCTCGGGCACCTCCGCCAGCGACTGCTTGTCTCGCACCAGGAGCGGCAGGCCCTCGATCTCGCCCTGCATGCGCTGCAGGTAGTCGGTGCTCGCGGCAAACACCAGCGGTGCCGCCTTGCGGGCCTCGTCGCGGCGGCGCCCGGTGGCTGCCTCGTCGACGTCGCTGTACTCCACGCGGTTGACCCGGCTGCCGGCCACGCGCTGGCCCGCGAATTCCCGCGGAAGGCGGTCGGCCCACGCTGCGAGCAGGGTGGCCGCGCCGATGAAGGCCGCCACCACCAGCACCGCGCTCAGGTTGCGTTCGTCGCGCAGCCACAGCAGGACCGGCGAGGTCTGCCTCGGGAGCTTCCGGCGCAGCCGGACGCGGCGGCCCGAACGGCCGGTGCGGCCAGGATGGAGTCCGAAGACCATGGCGTGTGCGGTCCGGCGGGGCCGGGTCCGGTTGATCGTATCGGCCGTCGACGGGCTGCCCCGATACCATCCGGCGCGTGCCTCGCTGCCGGCCTGCCAACTCGCCGAAGGCCCGCTTTTATCGGTGGGCATCGATTGCGCTGATCGCCTCGGGCGCCGGCTGCGCGCCGGATGCCGCCACCACCAACCGTCGAGCCCCGGGCGATCGCTTCGACCCGTCCGTCGTGCTTGCGGGTGCGCGCGCCGGCCGCGCCGAGGATGCGATGACCGCGACCACGGCCGGATACCAGGCGCGGCCGCTGCTCCCCGCCGCCGACGGCGTCCGCTGGGACGACGTGGAGATGGCGGTGACCAACGTGTCCAAGCGCTCGTTCGTCGGCGTCGCTGCCTACCAGCGCACCGCGGACACGGTGGTCGGCTCGACCATCCTGGCGGATGGGCAGCAGGGCACGGTCACCGTCCGGCGCGGCGCCGGGGGCAGCATCACCGTGGGTGCGCAGCTGGGCACCTTCCCGGACGAGGCCCGCGACCGCGCCTTCACCGATGCCGTCACCAAGGAACTCCGCCGCCTCGGGTCCATCAAGCGCCCGCAGCCGGACGTTGCGCCCGCGTCCTGACGCTCACGCCGAGACCGCGGGCCGCGCCTTCGCGTTTCGCTCCGCGAACGCGCGCTCGAGCATCCGCGCCGCGCGCAGCAGCCGGTCCTCCTCGAACGCGTTCGCCTGCAGCTGCACGCCGATCGGCAGGTGCTTCCCGTCGCGCACGGCGTGGCCCGCCGGCAGGGACACGCCGCAGATCCCCGCGATGTTGGTGTTCACGGTGTAGACGTCGCAGAGGTACATGGCCAGCGGGTCGGCGTTGGCGCCGAAGCCGAAGGCGGGGGTCGGCGCGGTGGGCCCGAGCAGCACGTCGCACTCCGCGAACGCGCGGTCGAACTCCTCCTTGATGCGCCGGCGCACCTGCAGCGCGCGCTTGTAGAACGCGTCGTAGTAGCCGCTCGAGAGCATGTATGTTCCCAGCATGATGCGCCGCTGCACCTCGGGGCCGAAGCCCTCGCTGCGGCTGCGCGCGTAGAGCGTGAACAGGTCCTCGCCCGGCCTCAGCTGCGCACGGTGCCCGTAGCGGATGCCGTCGTAGCGCGCGAGGTTGCTCGACGCCTCGGCCGGCGCGATCACGTAGTAGGTGCTGATGCCGACGTCGGTGAGCGGCAGGTCCGCCTCGACGATGGTCGCGCCCATGGCGCGGTAGGCATCGGCCGCGGCCTGCACGGCGGCGTTCACCTCCGGATCGTTCGCGCCGCTCACGTACTGGCGCGGGATGCCCACGCGCAGGCCCTCCACGGGCCGCTCGACCGTCGCCGCGAGCGCCGTCGCCGGGCGATCCGCGGTGGTGCTGTCGCGCGCATCGAGCCCGCTCATGCAGTCGAGCATCAGCGCCGCGTCGCGCACGCTGCGGGTCATCGGGCCCACCTGGTCGAGGCTGGAGCCGAACGCCACCAGCCCCCAGCGGCTGACGCGGCCATAGGTTGGCTTCAGGCCCACGATGCCGCAGAGCGACGCGGGCTGGCGGATGGAGCCGCCGGTGTCGCTGCCGATCGCAGCCGCGCAGAGCCCCGCGGCCACCGCCGCGGCGCTCCCCGCGCTGCTGCCGCCCGGGACGCGCGCGGTGTCCCACGGGTTGCGCACGGGGCCCCAGTGGCAGTGCTCGCCGGACGACCCCATGGCGAACTCGTCGAGGTTGGTCTTGCCGATCGTGACGGCGCCCGCGGACCGCAGGCGCTCCACCGCCGAGGCATCGAACGGCGAACGGTAGTTGCCGAGCATGCGGCTCGAGCACGTGGTGTGCCCCAGCACGGTCGCGATGTTGTCCTTCACGGCGACGGGCACGCCCGCAAGCGGCGGCAGCGGTCGGCCTGCCCGCGCATCGGCATCGACCGCGCGGGCCTCGGCCAGCGCGTGGTCGCGGAAGGTCTCGTGGTACGCGTTGAGCACCGGGTTGAGGCGGTCGGCGGCGTCGAGCATCGCCGCGCACGCGGCTTCCGCGCTCGCGGCCCCGGTGGCGATGGCGTCCCGCAGCGCGGTGAGGTCGGCGTGCTGCATGGTCAGTCGCCCTCCGCCAGCACCTTGGGCACGGCAAGGAACCGGCCCTCGGCCGCGGGCGCGTTGCGCAGGATCGCCTCGATGGGCAGGCCCTCCACGGGCTCGTCGTCGTCGAGGCGGTTGCTCGACTCGAACGGGTGCGCCATCGGCTCGGTGCCTGCGATGTCCACCGCGTCGAGCTTGGCGATGTGCGCCAGCACCGCCGCCAGCTGCGTGCGGTATTCCTCGATGCGCCCGGGCGCCACCTCCAGCCGCGCCAGCTTGGCCACGTGGGCCACCTGCGCCGCGGAGAGCGCGTTGCCGCGTGCTTCCTGCTCCTTCATGCGGGCAGTGTACGGAGCCCCGCTATCTTGAGGTCCTCATGGCGAAGGACGAACTCGCGATCGGCATCGACCTCGGCGGCACCAACATCAACGTGGGCGTGGTCGACCGCCGCGGTCGCGTCATGGGGCGCGCCAAGAAGAAGACCAAGGCGCAAGAGGGCCGCGACGTGGTCATCGAGCGCCTCGTGGCCTCCATGCAGGCCGCGTGCGAGGACGCGGGCACCGCGCTCGATGCGGTGACCACGGTGGGGATCGGCGCCCCGGGCCCCGTCGACTTCGAGCGCGGCGTGGTGATCACCGCCGGCAACCTCGGTTGGAAGAACGTGCCGCTCGCCGAGATCCTCCGCAAGCGCACCGGCGTCCCGGTGTGCGTGGACAACGACGCCAACGTGGCGGCCTGGGGCGAGGCGACCGTGGGCGCGGGCGAGGGCGTCGACTCCCTCCTTGCGGTGTGGGTCGGCACCGGCGTGGGCGCGGGCATCGTGATCAACGGCGGCGTCTGGCGCGGCGACCTGTGGACCGCGGGCGAGATCGGGCACGTGGTCACGTACCCCAACGGCCAGCCGGGAAGCCAGAAGGTGGAGGAGTTCTGCAGCCGCACCGGCATGTTGCGCTCGCTCACCACGCTCGGCGGCCTGCACCCCGACTCGCTCTTCAACAAGGCGCTCGCCCGCCACGTGGCCGACGGCAAGGGCGGGCCGCTCGGCAGCGGGGCGCTCGCAGACTGCTATGCCGCGGGGGATGCGCCTGTGCAGGAAGTGGTGCATTCCGCCGCCGAACTGCTCGGCGTCACCGTCGCCAACTGGGTCACCATGATGTCGATGCGCACGGTGGTGCTCGGCGGCGGCGTCACCGAGGCGCTCGGCAAGCCCTACATCGAGCGCGTCGAGGCCTCGGTGCGCCGGCACGTGTTCCCCTCGGCGCTGGCGCCCAAGGTGAGCATCCGCATGACGAAGCTGAAGGACGAGGCAGGCGTGCTCGGAGCGGCAATGCTCGCGTGGGACGCGCTCGGCTGAAGCGCCGCGGCCACGGCAAGCGCCGTGGCCGCGGGAATCGTCGTTGCCCGGCCGCGCCCCGCGGGCGCGCGCGTCACTTGCGCTCGTTGGCCATCATCGCCGCGTGGAATGCGAGCTTCAGGGCCTCGACGTAGATCCACACCAGCGTGACCATCAGGCCGTAGGCGAAGTACCACTCGTACTCCTTGCCCACGCGCGTGGCCACCGCGGACTCGATCTGCTGGAAGTCGACGATCAGCCACAGCGAGGCGATCACGAGAATGGCGCCGTTGATGGCCAGGCCGATCCACGCGCCGCTGCCTCCCTGCATGGCGCTCTGCAGCCCGAGCCCCGGGATGGAGATGTTGAAGAGGCCCAGCACGAGCTGCGCGAGGTACATGAGGCTGATGCCGATGGTCAGCGTCGACAGCACCGCCACGAACGTGCCGTTGGCCTTGATCAGCCCCGCGCGGTAGACGAGGAGCATCGCGCCCGTCACCGAGAGCGTGATCACGAATGCCTGCAGGCCCAGCCCGCCGAGGGCGCTGATGCCGCGGCTGGCGAGCATCGCGTCGAGGAGCAGCGCCATCACGCCGAGCATCGCGCCCTGCGCGATGCTGTAGAGGGGGGCGCACCAGTACGCGCGCTCGGGCTTGCGCCACAGCGCGAGGAAGCACACCAGGCTGGCCACGAGCGAGCCGATGAAGATGCCCCAGATCGCGGCCTGGCCGGTGGCGCGCACGAGGGCCGCGCCGCCGATCCCGCCCACCACCGCGAGCATGGCGGCGAATGCGGTCTTCTGCGCCACGCCCGCGACGGTGGCCGCCTCGGCCACGGGGCGTGCGTGCGAGGTGGCCACGAGCTGGTCGTCTGCGAGCACCGGATTGGAGGAACGGAGTTGAAGCATGGGCTCCATTCTATGCGCTCCGGCGTGCCCCGGCCGCAACCGCGCCGAAGCGCGCCCCCCGCTCACTCGCCCACGTACCGGGCGTAGGCCGCGAGCGCCGCCACCGGGTCGACCGTCCCGCGCACGATGGCGCGGCCATCGCCGAACACGGTGAGCTCGAGCCCGCCGCCCACCGTCCCCACCAGCCGCCCGTCGTCCATCGCGAAGTCGCCGGCATTCGCAAGCCGCGCCCGCATGCGTCCCATGTCGACGGTCGATGCGCGCGCGGGCCGCACCTGCACGGCGTTGCGCCCGCACAGCACCGCGCAGCGCTCGTCCTCGGCGTCGAGGAACTCGAACCTCCGCAGCGCGCAGCAGGGGCAGTCGTCGCGCGAGGCACCCGCGAGCGGCACGCGCACCGTGCGGTGCACGGCCATGTCCACCGACCAGAGCGAGCGATCGAGGAGCGCGGGCACGCCGGCAAGCAGCGCGATCGCCTGCGCGGCCGCATGCGCACCCACCATCGCCGCCAGCGGCCCGAGCACGCCCGCGGTGTCGCAGGTCTCGCCCTCGCCGGCGGGCGGCACCTCCGGGAACAGGCAGCGCAGGCACGGCGCATCGGTGCGCGCCGTGCCGAGGCGCTCCGCCGCGCCCGCGAGCACCGGCATCGATGTCCCGCGCAGCCCCACGGCGCCTGCGTGCACGAAGGGCCTGCCGAACCGGACCGCCGCGTCGTTGAGGAGGTAGCGCGTGCGGTAGTTGTCGAGCCCGTCGACCACGAGGTCGCAGTCGGGCACCAGCTCCGCTGCCGCCTCCGGGCCGACATGCTCGACGCAGGCATCGGCGCGGATCCCGGGGTCGATCGCCCGGACGCGCCGCGCCGCGGCCTCGGCCTTGGGCGTGCCCGCGCGCGCATCGGCATCGACATACAGCGACTGCCGCTGCAGGTTGGTCACCTCCACGACGTCGCGGTCGACCAGCGTGAGCCGGCCGACGCCGGCGCGCGCGAGCAGGTCGATCGTCGCGCACCCGAGCGCACCGCATCCGACCACCAGCGCATGCGAGGCGCGGAGCCGCTCCTGAGCGTCGGCTCCGAAACCGGGCAGGATCGCCTGCCGGTGGTGCCGGTCGGACGGGGACGGGCGGCGCACGCTCACGCCACGCACGATAGGCCGCCGGCGCGTTCGGCCCCAAAGGCACCGGAGCGCCGGCAGTGCCGGCGCTCCGGGAAGTCTCTGTCATGTCATGGGGCCCGACTCACCAGGCCCGACTCACCAGGCCCGACTCACCAGGCCCGACTCACCATGCCCAATCACCATGCCCAATCACCATGCCCAATCACCATGCCCAATCACCATGCAAAGTGCGCGAACGCCTTGTTGGCGTCGGCCATGCGGTGGGTGTTCTCGCGGGTGGTCACGGCCTTGCCCTCGTTCTTGGCCGCGTCCATCAGTTCCTTGGCCAGGCGCAGGTGCATCGGGCGGCCGCGCTCCTCGCGGATGGCATCGATGATCCAGCGGAAGGTCAGGCTCTGCTGCCGGCGGCGGTTCAGCTGCATCGGCACCTGGTAGTTGGCGCCGCCGACGCGCTTGGAGCGGACCTCGACGGCCGGGCGAACGTTGTCGCAGGCCTTCTGGAACAGCTCGATCGCCGTCTTCGGCAGGTTCTCGTTCTTGTCCTTGTCGAGGCGCGTCTGGATCTCGTCGAACGCGCGGTAGACCACGCGGCTCGCGGCGCCCTTGTTGCCGCCGCGCATCATGCAGTTGATGAACTTGCTGACGACCTTGTCCTGGTAGCGGGGGTCGGGCTTGAGCTGCGTCTCGCTGGCGGTGAACTTCTTCGGCATCGGTGTCTCCTCTGGCGGTTCCGGCTGCTGCCGGGGTCTTCATCCCGTCCAGGACAGGCGTCCGTGGAAGTGGGCGGGATTACTCGCCGGTGAAAGTGGAAGCGGCGCGCGGGACCTTCCCGCGGCCAAAGTGCGGTCGGAAGGTGCGGTCGGTTACTTCTTCTTGGCGGCGGTGGCGGCCTTCTTCTTGACGCCGTACTGCGAGCGGCCCTTCTTGCGGCCGTCCACGCCAAGGCAGTCGAGCGTGCCGCGCACGATGTGGTAGCGCACGCCGGGCAGGTCGCGCACGCGGCCGCCGCGCACGAGCACGATCGAGTGCTCCTGCAGGTTGTGGCCCTCGCCGCCGATGTATGCGGTGACTTCCTTGCCGTTGGAGAGGCGCACGCGGGCCACCTTGCGGAGCGCCGAGTTAGGCTTCTTCGGGGTGACCGTCTTCACCTGCAGGCACACGCCGCGCTTCTGCGGGCACGCGGCGAGGTCCTTGACCTTCGACTTCGCGTCCGGGGAGCGGCGGGGCTTGCGAACGAGCTGGTTGATCGTGGGCATGGTGCTCTGTCTGGTTCCGTTTGGGGGAAGGGACAAAGATAGCCAGATCGGTCGCGTGCCGCAACCATCCGCGCAACGCGGAAACCCGGCGAATGCACGCAGTTATGAGCCACGCAGATGCACGGTCCCGCCGCTGCGGCGCACCGATTCGATGGCCGCCACCGCCAGTCGGTCGCAGCGCTCGTTCTCCGGGTGCATGTTGTGCCCGCGAATCCACGTGGCGCGCAACGACATCCGCGTGCGGTGCGCGTCGAGCGCCTCCCACAGGTCGCGGTTGGCCACCGGGCTCTTGTCGCTCTTGCGCCATCCGCGTCGCTTCCAGCCCTCGATCCACTCGTTGAGGCCCTTCACGCAGTACTCGCTGTCGGTGGTGAGCACGACCGTCGCCCCGTCGGGCACCAGCGCAAGGCCCCGGATGGCCGCGGTCATCTCCATCCTGTTGTTGGTGGTGGCCGGCTCTCCGCCGCTCTCGGCCACTTCGCCTGCGATGCCGTCCCCGCGCAGGATGAAGCCCCAGCCGCCCGGGCCCGGGTTGCCGGAGCAGGCTCCATCCGTGAACAATTCGAATGCGGGCATGGGGCGCGCAAGATTACCGGAAATGCCGCCGTCGCCGGTCCGCGATGGTGCAACGCTTGCGGAATTCACGGCGTTTGCGTTACCATTGGCCCCCCTGCGCTTCGCAGCCCACGACACAGAGGTCACACCATGGTCCCCGCATTCCGCCAGTCCCCCGGCCGTACGCGCCGCCGCCGCGCCCACCAGGCGCTCAAGTCGGCGCACACCGTCACTTGCCCGAACTGCGGCGCCACCAAGCGCCCGCACACCGCGTGCCGCGACTGCGGCTACGTGCGCCCCGGCCTCCAGCTGCGGGTGGCCCAGCCCGAGGCGTAAGCCTCGGTCCTGCGCCAAGACCAGGGCATGCGCATCGCCGTCGACGTGATGGGGGGCGACAACGCCCCCGACCAGATCCTGAAGGGTTGCATCCAGGCAATCCCGATGCTGTCCCACGACGACCGGCTGGTGCTGGTCGGTGACGAGGGCCCCGTCCGCGATGCGCTCTCCGAGCGCGGCTTCGCGAAGGACCAGCGCATCGAGATCGTCGCCACCGCCGAGGTGATCGGGATGGACGAGCCTCCCGTGGAGGCGATGAAGGCGAAGAAGAACTCGTCCATCGTGGTCATGAACCAGATGGCCTCGCCGCGCGCGGAGAACCGCGTGGACGTGGTGATCAGCGCCGGCAACACCGGCGCGTGCGTCGCCGCCAGCCAGTACTTCATGCGCCGCCTGCCCGGCGTGGTGCGCCCCGGCATCTGCGTGACCGTGCCCACCTTCAGCGGGCCGATCGTGCTGATCGACGTGGGCGCCAACATCGAGCCCAAGCCCAGCCACCTCGCGCAGTACGGCGTGATGGGCGACGTGTATGCCCGCGAGATCCTCGGCATCAAGAGCCCGCGCGTGGCGCTCATGAACGTCGGCGGCGAGGAGCAGAAGGGCACCGACCTGATGCGCAGCGCGCGAGACCTGCTGCGCCAGTTCGAGAACGTCAACTTCAGCGGCTTCGTCGAGGGCCGCGGCGTGTTCGACGGCGAGGCCGACGTGGTCATCACGGACGGCGTCGTCGGCAACGTCATGCTCAAGCTCGCCGAGGGCCTCTCCTCCGGCATTTTCAAGGCGCTCGCGCACCAGGTGCTCGAGAGCGACCCCGACCTGGTCCTCCGCCTCGAGGGCGTCATCAAGACCCTCTACGCGAAGTACGACTACCACGAGTACGGCGGCGCGCCCCTTCTGGGCGTGAACGGCGTCTCGCTCATCAGCCACGGGTCGAGCAAGGACCGCACGATCAAGAACGCCATCCTCCGCGGGAAGGCGTTCGCCGAGGCGCGCATCAACGAGAAGATCGTGGCGCGCCTCGCGACCGTGAAGATGGAGCAGGTCGAGGCATGACCGAGGCATTCGGGCGCGGCGTGCGCATCGCCGGAACCGGCCGCGCCGTGCCGGCCCACGTGGTCACCAACCACGACCTCGCGAAGATCGTCGACACCAGCGACGAGTGGATCGCGCAGCGCACGGGCATCCGCGCGCGCCACAAGGCCGCCGACCACGAGACCGTCTTCAGCCTCGGTCGCGACGCGCTCCTCAAGGCGCTCGACCGCGCGGGCATCAAGGGCGAGGAACTGGACATGATCATCGTCGCCAGCGTCAGCGGCGAGATGCTGTGCCCGTCCACCGCGGCGCGCATCGGCGAGGCCGTCGGCGCCAACGACGCGGCGGTGTTCGACCTGGCCGCCGCGTGCAGCGGGTTCCTCTACGGGATGAACCTTGCCGACACCATGATCCGCTGCGGCCGCGCCGACAGGATCGCCATCATCGGCGTCGAGGTGCTCACGCGACTCGTCGACTGGAGCGACCGCACGGTGTCGATCATCTTCGGCGACGGCGCCGGCGCCGCGGTGCTGGTGGCCGACCCCGACCCGCGCAAGGGATGCGTGCACCAGACCATGCACGGCGACGGCCGCCTGTGGCGCACCCTTTACCACCCGAAGGTCCCGCGCGACGTGCCCGACAATGACACGGCCAACCCGATCCGGCTCGGCTACCTGCGCATGCACGGCCGCGAGATCTACAAGTTCGCGGTGACGCGCTTCCAGCAGGCGATCCACGAGGCCCTCGAGCGCACCGGCCTGAAGGTCGACGAGGTGCAGCACTACATCTGCCACCAGTCGAACCAGCGGATCATCGAGAGCGCCATCGAGAAGCTGAGGCTTCCGCCCGAGCGCGTCTACGTCAACATCGACCGCTACGGCAACACCAGCGCCGCAAGCATCCCCATCTGCCTCGACGAGCTGTTCGAGGCGGGGCGCGTCGAATCCGGGAAGCCCATCGTGCTCGTGGCCTTCGGCGCGGGCGTCACGTGGGCCTCGTGCGTCTGGAACACCTGAATCCGAAAGGAGCACGCCATGAGCAACCAGTTCGTCTTCCTCTGCCCGGGGCAGGGCGCGCAGGCCGTCGGCATGGGCCAGGCCTGGGTCGGGTCGAGCCCCGCGGCCGCCAGCGTCTTCCGCACCGCCGACGAGGTCACCAGCCTCGGCGCGCGGCGACTCAGCGAGTTCTGCTTCGCCGGCCCGCAGGAGGAGCTCAACCGCACCGACGTCAGCCAGCCCGCGCTCTTCACCTGCGGCATCGCCTGCCACGCCGCGCTGCATGACCGGCACCCCGGCATCGAGACCCTCGCCGCCAACGGCCTCTCGCTCGGCGAGTACACGGCGCTGTGCATCGCGGGCGCCTTCACGTTCGCCGACGGCCTCCGCCTGGTCGCCACGCGCGGCCGCCTCATGCAGCAGGCCGCGGAGTCGTCCAAGGGCGGCATGGTGGCGCTGATCGGCGCCGACGAGGCGCAGGCCACGGAGCTGTGCGCGGCCGCCGCCGGCGGCGAGGTGCTGGTGCCGGCCAACTTCAACGCACCCGGGCAGATCGTGGTCTCGGGCAGCGTGGCCGCGTGCGACCGGGCCGTCGAGGTCGCCGGGACCATGGGCCTGCGAGCCACCAAGCTGGCGGTGGCCGGCGCGTTCCACAGCCCGCTGATGGCCCCCGCGGCCGAGGGCATGGCGCGCGCGCTCGAGCACGTGGAGCTCAAGCCGCTCTCCGTGGACGTCTGGAGCAACGTGACCGGGCTGAAGCACGCCCGGAACGACCCGGCAAACCTGAAAAAGCTGCTGGTGGAGCAGATCGTGTCCCCGGTACGATGGAGCCAGTCCTGCGCGGACCTGATCGGGTCCGTCCGGGCGGCGGGCGGCGCAACCTTCCACGAGCTTGCTCCGAACACCGTCCTGAAGGGCCTGATGCGCCGGATCGACCGATCCATCGAGGTGACAAGCCATGACCAACCGCAACGAGACCATGCAGCCCAGGCCTGATGCCGACGCGCTCCGCGCGCTCGCCCGGACCGCGGGCATCGTCGGCATCGCCGCGTCCCTCCTCGTCGCTCCCCTCGCGGGCTGCGGCGGCGAGGAAGAGGAAGCCCCGGTGGCCGCGGCTCCGCCGCCTCCTCCGCCGCCTCCTCCGCCCCCGGCCCCGACGGTGACGCCGATCGCGCAGCTCATGAAGGAGCTCGGCATCAGCGACAAGATCCGGTTTCCCGAGGAGAAGGCCCCGGCCACCGACCCTGAGCGCGTGGCGGTCCTCAGGTTCTTCGACGGGTTCGCCAAGAGCCAGCCCGACGGCATCCGTGCGGCGATGGCCGCCGACGATGCCGCCGTGCTCGACGCCATGAAGGCCACCGGCGCGTTCGCGTCCGCGTGCGCGCCCGTGACCCGAATCGACCTCGCCACCAAGGTGGTCAACGGCAAGGGCGTGGTGATCGCCGTGTTCCGCACCAAGGGCCAGGTCGAGGCGCAGCTCTGGAACTTCAAGGCCGAGGGCGAGGGCAAGAAGGTCACCTCGCAGCAGTTCACCAGCGTCTACCAGCCCGTCGAGATCATGTCGCGCCTCAGCGGCAATGACCTCGTGGGCGCATGGGTCGCCGTGGCCGAGGCCGAGCGCAAGGTCGCCACCGAGCCCGACGAGGTCCTGAAGCCCACCGCGAAGGTCGAGGAACAGGAGAAGCCCGAGGCATCCGAGGGCGGCGGTGGCGGCGATGGCCCCATCGGCGCGCCGCCGATGCGCAACAAGCCGCCGCCGGGAGGCATCGACAAGCCGAAGGGCCCGCCCGGCGGGCCCGGCAGCAGGTGAACCACTCCCGGAAGGGCCGCGCGAACGCCGGCCCTTCCGTGCTTTTGCCGCGCGTTAGACTTCCGCCCCACCCTCACCAAGGAGAGCCGCATGGACAAGCGCGTCGCCCTCGTCACCGGAGCCAGCCGCGGGATCGGCCGGGCAATCGCCAAGCGGCTTGCGCGCGACGGGCGCCATGTGGTGGCCGTGGCCCGCAACGCCGAGCAGCTGAAGTCGCTCGAGTCCGAGATCGCCGCCGACGGCGGTTCATGCGAGCACCGCACCTGCGACATGGCCGACGGCCAGGCCGTGCAGCGCATGGTCGAGGAGGTCACCGAGAAGCACGGTCGCCTCGACATCCTGGTGAACAACGCCGGCATCACCAAGGACGGGCTGCTGATGCGCATGTCCGACGAGGACTTCGACGTGGTGATGAACGTCAACCTGCGGTCGGTGTTCATCGCCTGCCGGGCCGCGGCGCGCCCGATGATCCGCGGCAAGTTCGGCCGCATCGTCAACATCGGCAGCGTCAGCGGCGTCGAGGGCAACAAGGGACAGGCCAACTACTCGGCCGCCAAGGCCGGCCTCATCGGCCTGTCCAAGAGCGTGGCCAAGGAACTCGGGAGCAAGGGCGTCACGGCCAACGTGGTGGCCCCCGGCTTCGTCGAGACGGACATGACCGCGTTCCTGGGTCCCGACGACAAGAAGAAGGTGTCCGAGCACATCACCGTCGGGCGCCTCGGGGTCCCCGAGGACATCGCCGCCGCCGTGTCGTATTTGGCCTCCGACGATGCCGGCTACATCACCGGTCAGGTGCTGGTGGTGGACGGCGGCCTCCCGATGTGACCGCCGCCCCGCCGACCGGAAGGCCCCGCGGCGGGTTTCCGGAGGCGTTCTTCCCGGCCATGGGCCGGGTCCCGGTGGCCCACTTGCCTGCCGGGTTTGCGCTATATTCCCCCCTTCACACAAGGGGCCGGAAACCACCGGCCCCGCCAAACCCTCCCAAAGGAGCGCGACGTGACCAAGGACGAGATCGAGCCGAAGGTGATCGCGGTCGTTGCCGAGAAGCTCTCGGCCGACAAGGACAAGGTCAAACGCGACACGAACTTCACCAGCGACCTGAACGCCGACAGCCTCGACCTCGTCGAGCTGGTGATGCAACTCGAGGAGGAGTTCGACATCCAGATCCCGGACGACCAGACCAGCAAGATCCTGACGGTCGGCAACGCGGTCGACTTCATCCACGACCAGATGCAGGCCAAGGGCGCGAAGTGAGCCCGGGCCGGTCCCGCACGTAACCCCGCGCTCCGGCCCCCCGCGGGCCGGGGCGCATTTCTTTCCGCCGTCAGCCACCTCCCGCCCCCACCGCCATGCGGACGATTACCCTCCGTCGAGTCGTCATCACCGGCCTCGGTGCCGTGACCGACGTCGGAAACACGGTCCCCGAGTTCTGGAAGTCCCTCATCGAGGGGCGGTCCGGCATCGGCCCGATCACCAGCTTCACCCCGACGCCCGAGTGGACCGTCAACTTCGCGGGCGAGGTTCGCAACCTCAATCCCGAGAAGCGCATCGACCCCAAGTCGATCTCGCGCATGGACCGCTTCAGCGTGTTCGGCATGTGCGCCGCCGAGGAGGCCGTGGCCGACAGCGGCCTCGACTTCTCCGAGGGCGACCCGTACCGCTACGGAGTGGCCATCGGCAGCGGCATCGGCGGCATCGACACCATCGAGGTCGGCCTGCGCAAGCTCATCGAGAAGGGCCCGCGCACGGTCAGCCCGTTCGTCGTGCCCAAGCTGATGGTGAACGCCCTGGCCGGCAACGTGAGCATCCGCTTCGGCCTGCGCGGCGCGAACATCGCCACGGCCACCGCGTGCGCCACCGGCAGCCATGCCATCGGCGCCGCGTTCCACATGATCCAGCGCGGCGATGCCGACGCGGTGGTGGCCGGCGGCAGCGAGGGCGCCGTGACCCCGCTCTGCGTGGGCAGCTTCGCCGCGATGAAGGCGCTGAGCACCCGCAACGACGCGCCCAGCAAGGCCAGCCGCCCGTTCGACAGGGATCGCGACGGGTTCGTGCTCGCCGAGGGTGCTGGCATCGTGGTCCTCGAGGAACTCGAGCACGCCCGGCGCCGAGGCGCCCGCATCTACGCGGAGCTCCTCGGCTTCGGCGTGACGGGCGACGCGTTCCACATCGCCGCCCCCGACGATGAGGGCCGCGGCGCGCGCCGCGCCATGGAGAACGCGCTCCGCGACGCCGAGCTCGACCCGACCGCCGTGGGCTACATCAACGCGCACGGCACCAGCACCCCGCTCGGCGACAAGGCCGAGGTGCACGCGGTCAAGGGCCTGTTCGGCGCGCACGCCTCGAGGCTCGCCATGTCGAGCACCAAGAGCGTCACCGGGCACACGCTCGGCGGCGCCGGCGCAATCGAGGCCGTGGCCACCATCAAGGCGATCGTCGATGGCGTGCTGCCCCCCACCATCAACCTCGACCACCCCGACGAGGGCTTCGACCTGAACTTCGTGGCGAACGCCGCGCAGGAGACAAAGGTGGACGTGGCCATCAACAACTCGTTCGGGTTCGGCGGGCACAACACCTCGATGGTGCTGGGCCGGTTCCGTGGCTGAATCCGCGGGGCGGGGCGGGCGAATCCCACCAACGATGGACCCGGCGCTCCGATCCCATGCCGCCACGCTGGATGACCTCCGGCGCGGCCTGGCCGACCTCGCCATGGACGGTCTGCTCGGTTCGGACCCGGCGCTCGACGGTCGCTACGGCGGCAACGCGCGCCGCATCTGGCGCACCGAGATGGAGTCGCGCCTGGCGCACCTGGCCGAGGCGGTTGCCTGCGGGCGGCCGGGGCTCTTCGCGTCCCACGCATCGTGGTCCGCGGAGGCGCTGCGCACCCGCGGCGTGCCCGAAAGTGACATCCGCGCGCACATGGAGCAGCTCTCCGTGGCGGTGGCGGCCGAGCTGCCCGACACCGCGGCAGCGGCCGTGGGCCCGTACCTCGTCGAGGGAGCCCGCGCGCTCGAGCGCCCGTTCTCCGGCGCTGGTCTCCTCGACGGCGAGGGCCGCGAGTCGACGCTGGCCCGCCTCTACCTGCTGCACCTGCTGCAGCGCGACAAGGAGCAGGCCACCGCGCTTGCGCTCGACGCGCTGCGCGGCGGCTTGCCGCTCGGCGATGTCTACGAGCGAGTGCTCGCACCGGCCATGGCCGAGATCGGCCGCATGTGGCACATGCAGGAGGCGTCGATCGCGGACGAGCACTACTGCACCGCGGCGACGCGTTCCATCGTCGCGCAGCTGCGCGTGGCCGCCTCGGGCCAGGCGCGGCCTGCCGATGGACGGCGTGCGATCTGCTGCTCGGTGGCCGGCGACATGCACGAGGTCGGCATCCGCATGGTGGCGGACCTCCTCGAGATCGACGGCTGGTCCGTCGAGTTCCTCGGATGCAACGTGCCTGCCGGCGAGGTGGTGATGTCCGTCGAGGAGCGCTCCGCGACGCCGGCGTCCGCCTTCCACCTGGTGGTGGCGAGCGCGTCCACGACGCTGGCGCTCCGGTCGCTCGGCGACCTGGTGGCGACGATGCGGGCCTCGCCCTTCGCCTCTGCCGTGCCGCTCCTGGTGGGCGGCGGGGCGCTGGCCGAGGAGCCGGGTCTCGGCGCCACGCTCGGCGCCGATGCCGTGGCGCACAGCCTCAGGGACGCGGTCGTGCAGGCCGGGCTGCTCGTGCCCTCGCGGGCGAGCCGCCTGCCTCGCTGAGCGGCGGCAGGTCGCACTGGCTGGTCGTGAACGAGACGCCGGGGAGCGCGTGCGCGAGCTTGCGCGCGAGCGTCGGCATGTAGCCGCGCTCGGTCTGCGTGTGGCCCGGCAGGAGCAGCGTGAGGCCGGCGGCCATGGCGCCGAGGTGCTCGTGGTGGCGCGCCTCGCCCGTCACGAGCATGGTCGCGCCGCGCGCTGCCGCTTCCGCGAGGAACGAGGCGCCCGCACCCGGGCAGAGCGCGATCACGGAGTGCCGTGCCGCCTCCGCGCCCGGCGGGCACGCGCTCTCGATGCGCCGCACGCCGAGGTGGCGTCGCAGGCGCACGGCGACCTCGCGTACCGACGCCGGCGTGCGCAGCGTGAGCAGGCGGCCGGCTCCCTCGTCGAGCGAGGGGCGTGCGGCGAGCGCGTGCACCTCCAAGGCGGGTTCCTCGTAGGGGTGCACCGCGCGCAGCGCGGCGATGGCCCACGGCAACCGGGCCGCGGACGCCACGGTCTCGATGCGCTCCTCGCGCACCTCCTCCTGGCGCCCGGCGGCGCCGACGGCGGGGCTCGTGCCCGTGCCGCCGCGGAACGTGCCCGTGACGTCGCCGCGCGTGGTGCAGCGGTCGTAGGCGCCGATGACCCCGGCGCCGGCGTCGGCAAGCGCCTCGCGCACGCGCGCGGAGGCCTCCGCGGGCACGAACGTCACCAGCTTGAAGGCCTCGCCGCCCGGCAGGCTGGACGCCGGCCGAAGCGGCTCAAGCCCCGCGCAGCGCGCGAACGGCTCGGGACCGCCGGCGATGCCCTCGGCCAGCCAGTCGTTGACGCCGCCCTTCACGGCGTCGAGCGCCGTGTGCGGGGAGAGGAGCGCCACGCCCGCGCGCGCGGCATCGAGGAGCAGGCGCTGGCGCGGGTCGTCGGAGGCGAGGCGCTTCAGCGCGTCGAAGATCGGCGGGTGGTAGCAGACCACGGCATCGGCCCGGAGGGCAATGGCCTCCTCCAGCACCGCGGCGGTCCAGTCGACGGCCACCAGCACGCGCCCGCAGGGATCCGCGCGGTCCCCGAGCAGCAGGCCGACGTTGTCCCATGGCTCGGCGAGCCGCGCCGGCGCCACGCGATCCATGGCCTCCGCCAGCGCACCGATCGTGGAGGGGCGCGGGCCCGTGCTGCGCGGCATGCGGCGGGAACGTCCGGAGGCGGCGCCCGAGGGCGGGCGGCGGGGCGGTTGGCGTGCCATGGCGCGCAAGGGTAGCGTTCATCCCGACGGGATCCGCTTGACCCGGGCCACGGGATATCGCACCCTATGGCCAGAGTCGTTCGGAAGCGACCGGCATGGACGCCGGCCGCGCAGGCCGGCGAAGGCCGGCGCCACCAGGGGCTCCAGGGCCCCCAAAGCACGAAGGATCGCGCGTTGACCATTCACACCGCCCGCGACGCGTCCGAACCCCGAAGCACCGCCAGCACCGCCGCGTCGACGGCCACCCGGAAGCACTTCGTGCTCGACACGAACGTGCTGCTGCACAACCCGCAGTCGATCTTCAAGTTCGAGGAGCACGAGGTCGTCATCCCTCTGACGGTCATCGAGGAGCTCGACAAGTTCAAGAAGAACAACGACGAGACCGGCCGCAACTCGCGCCAGGTGATCCGCTCGCTCGACAAGCTCCGCGGCTTCGGGCACCTGTTCGAGGGCGTGCGCTGGAACGAGCAGGGCGGCAGCATCCGGGTGGCGCGCACCGAGGCCGCCGCCGGCGACTCATCGCTCGAGCTCGACAAGAACGACAACCGCATCCTCTCGGTGGCGGCCGCGCTGAAGGCGAAGGGCCTGCGCACCATCTTCATCACCAAGGACATCAACGCGCGCGTGAAGTGCGACGCGCTCGGCATCGCGTGCGAGGACTTCGAGGCCGACCGCGTGGACGCGGACTGGCTGCACTCCGGGTACTGCTCGATGCAGGTGCCGACCGACCTCATCGACTCGCTGTACTCCGAGCGCCAGCTGGCGCGTTCCGCGCTCGAAGGGCTCCCGGCCACCAGCCCCGACGGCGAGAAGCTCGACGTCGAGTCCCTCGTCCCGAACCAGTTCGTGATCCTGATGGACCAGGCCGACCCCGGGCACACGGGCCTGGCACGGGTCCTCGGGAACACCGGCCACCTGATCCCGGTGACCGGCCCGCGCAAGCCCGTCTACGGCGTCATGGCGCGCAACGTGCAGCAGACGATGGCGCTCGACCTCCTGCTCGACGACGACGTGAAGCTGGTCACGCTCATCGGCCCCGCCGGCACCGGCAAGACGCTCATGGCCATCGCCTCGGGGATGCAGAAGGTGCTCAAGGAGGAGCGCCTCGACAAGCTGCTGGTGGCGCGGCCCATCATGCCGCTCGGGCGCGACATCGGCTACCTGCCGGGCGACAAGGACGAGAAGCTCTCCATGTGGATGCAGCCCATCTTCGACAACGTGGGCTACCTGCTCTCCACGCGGTCGGGCACCGCGCAGGGCGACGCCGACAGCAAGAGCACGGAGCAGCGCATGGACCAGCTGATGGCCACGGGCAAGCTGGTGATGGAGCCGCTCACGTACATCCGCGGCCGCAGCATCCCGCACCAGTTCATGATCGTGGACGAGGCGCAGAACCTCAGCCCGCACGAGGTCAAGACCATCGTGAGCCGCGTGGGCGACGGCACCAAGATCGTGCTCTGCGGCGACATCGGCCAGATCGACAACCCGTACCTCGACGCCGCGTCGAACGGGCTGGCGCACGCCATCGAGCGCATGAAGGGCCAGGCCATCGCCGGCCACGTCACGCTCTCCAAGACCGAGCGCAGCGAGCTCGCGAGCCTTGCCGCCGAGGTGCTCTGACCGCCGCGTAGACTGCGGGCCATGTCGTACGGTTCCTACGTCCTCTCCGGCCTCAACATCGGGCTCGGCTACGCCGATGCCCTCACCAAGACCATCCCCGCGGAGAAGTTCGCGCAGTTCCCGGCGAAGGAGGTGGTCTGCCCGGCCTTCTACCTGGCGCACCTGGCGATCTACCCGCACCGCGCGCTCGGCATGCTCGGCCGCCCGGACCTGGTGGTGCCCAACCCGGCCGGCTGGGACGACCGCTTCAAGGCGGGCGTGGAGGCGCAGCCGGGCGAGTACCCGTCCAAGGACGAGGTGATGGCGCACTTCAACGCGGGCTACCGCGCGGTGGCCAAGGCGCTCGAGACGGCACCCGACTCGGTGTTCGCCGAGGAGAACCCCGCCGAGGGCCGCTTCAAGGAGATGTTCCCGAAGAAGGGCGGTGCCATCACCTTCCTGTGCATCGGCCACATGCAGATGCACCTCGGGCAGGTGAGCACCTGGCGCCGCGTGATGGGCCTCGGGAGCGCGATGTGAACCTGCGGCGCGCCGGGGCGGCCTGCGCGGCGCGCATCGGTCGCGCGGTGCGGCCTGCGGTCGTGTGGGCTGTCGCGGCGGTCGCGGTGGCGGCGCAATCGGCGCGCGCGCAGGATGTCGGCGACGGCGCCTGGCATCCGTCGGCCCCGCCGCTGATGCAGGTGACCGATGTCGACGCGCTGGTGCGCATCGCGGGGGCCACGTTGCCGCGCGAGGCGCTCTTCGCCGCCTACGAGCGGTACCTGCAGGCCTGGCGCGCCTCCGCGGATGCGTGGGGGCCGCGCGCGGCCCGTGCCGATGTCGAGTGGGCCGCGGGCGCCGGGCGGGTCTTCGGATCCGTCGAAGGCGGTGCGGCGCTCGTGGACCTCCTGCAGCGGAGCGCGGCGGATCGCGCCGCGATCGAGGGGGCGCTCTTCGCGGAGCTCGCGTCCGCCGTTGCCGACCCCGAGCGCGATGCGGTGCGACGCGCGCAGTCGCGGCGCGAGCTTCGTGTCCTGCTCGGGTCGATCAGCCTGGAGACCGGCGACGAGCTGGTTTCGACGCTGGTCTCCTGCGACCTGGAGACCGCGCTCGACGACGCGCTGCGCGACGATCCCGCGGCGCGTGCCGCCGTGCGCGAGGCCATCGCGCCGTTCGCGGCCCGCCGTCGCGCCGCCGCGCAGGACGCTGCCGAGGTGCAGCGACGTGAGCCGCTGCTTCGCGCGCGGTGGGCAGCCGCCAATGGCTGGGGCGAGCTCACCTCCGAGGAGGCCATGCAGCTGCGCCGCGACGCCTGGCCGCCGGCGGAGGGCGAGGCCGACACGCCCGAGCGCTCCGCGGCACGCGAGGTCGCCGGCGCTCGGCTCAACGAGCTCTACCGGGCGTACGGCGCTGCGGCAGAGGCGGCGACCGCGCCGGCCCGTCCTGCGCTGGGAGCGCTCGCGCGCGTGCAGCTCGAGGCCTGCCGCGCGGCGCTGCAGGCCGTCGCGACGGAGCGGCGGTGGGCCCTCCTCTACCGCATTCTCTCAAATCACCTGGAGGGCACCGCGGAGGGCGTGCTGCCGATGGACCTCTTCGCGCCGCTGCATGCCCGCGGCGTCTCCGGCGCGTGCGAGGCCTGCGTGCACCGCGCGCTGGCGCGCTGGCGCGAGGAATCGGTGGACCTGTACCTCAGGCAGTTCGGCCGCGCCGCGGAGGCGCTCGGCAAGCCTCCGGAGGAGGACGAGCTCGGGAATGGCGTCGTTTTCGAGGACGCCGAGCGCGAGCGCTCCGAGCGCATCGCGCAGCTGCTCGCCGACTGCGGTGCGCATTGCCCGGACGCGGACATGCCCGACGGCGCCGAGGGCGAGGGCGGCATGGCCGACCAGGAGGAGTTGTGGGCGCGCCTCGAGCGCATCCCCGAGCTCACCAAGCACGTTCGCTCCTGGCGTCGCCTCGGGGGATCCTCGGAGGATCCGGAGGCCGACGAGGAGCCCGGCGGCACGTCCCCGTACGACTTCTGGTCCTGGTCGCTCGGCATGCCGGACGAGTGGGGCGATGCTGCCTGGCCGGCCGCGCTGCGGGACACGCTGGCGTCGCTCGGCGTCGATAAGGCGCGGCTTGCCGCCGTCGATGCCATCGCCACCGACCACGCCGAGCGATGGGCCGCCGTGCGCATGGCGGCCTCGGAGGCAGTCGATGCCGCCGTGCCGGAGGACGCATGGGCCTCGGCGGAGCTGCTGCCCGCCGTCGAGCGTGCGGAGGCGCAGGGCCGCAAGGCACTTGCCGCCGAGGATGCGGTGCTCCTTGCGGCGATCGATGCCGCGTTCGGCGACGCCATCGCCGATCACGACCGCGCGCTGCTCGCTGTTTCGCGCGCGCTCGGCGATGCGCGCCGAGAGGCCACCGCGCGCCCCACGGGCGATCACCCCGTCCAGTCGCTGCGCGTCAACCCGGCCGACGTGGTGCTGGCCGCGGGGCTGTCACCGCAGGCGCGGGCGCGCGCCGCCGACGTGCTGCTGGGCCGAGCGCCGTCGCTTGCCGCCGTCCTCGCCGCGGCGCGCACCGCGCACGTGCGGGCGACGGAGTGCGGGTCCAGCGGTTGGCGCGGCATGTCCCGGCGCACCCCCATCGAGGAGCGCGCGGCGCGCCGGGCGATGATCGAGGCCGAGCAGCGCGCTGCCCTCGAGCGCGAGCGTGCGTGCCGGGCCGCCTTCGACGATGCCATCGAGGCAACGTGTGCGGCGCTTGGCGCCGAGGATGCAGCGCGCATCCGGGCGACGGCCGACCGGCGGCGCTATCCCGACGCGCATCGGCCCGAGGCGTCCCTGCGCGCGCTGTGGGGTGCCATCGACGCGCAGATTCCGCCGGAGCAGGCGGAGCTCCGCGTGTCGGTTGTGGCGCTGTTCGACCGCCTCGTCGCGCGCGCCGAAGGCGTGTGTCGGGAGTCGATCCGCCGCGCCGGGTCGCTCGACCGGCGCCTGCCGATCTCCGCATCGCACGCCGATCGCAGGCGCGCCGAGTCCGAGGTGGCGCTCGGCTCGTTCCAGGCCGAGGTCCTTGCGCTTCGCCTGCTCGCCATCGAGCGCATCCGCGACGCGGTGCCCCGCGAGGTCCGTGCGCGCTGCCGGGACTGGGGCCGCTTCGGGCGTGCCGCCGATGCACGCTGGCAGGACCCGGACCTAGACTCCGGCTCATGAGCGCTCCAGCGGCGGACTTCGTGGCAACGTCGGTGTTCATGCTGCTGGGGACTGCCGTGTCATGCAACGCGCGCCTGGCGCGGCATGCGGGTGCCGCGGTGCCCGCATCCGCGGTCGCGGCGGGCTGGGGCGCGGCATTCGCCTGCGGCCTCTTCGCCGCGGGAAGGGCGGGCGCCCACATGAACCCGGCCGTGACGCTCGGGCTCTGGGCCTGCGACCGCATGTCCGGCACCGACGCAGTGCGGCACGTCGCCGCGCAGTGCGCCGGCACCGCCGTCGGCATGGGCGTGGCGCTGGTCGCCTTCGTCCCGCAGTGGACGCGCAGCGCGCCCGAGGACCGGGCCGAGGTGCTGATGGAGCGGCCGGCCGTGCGAGCACCGCTCTCCAACCTGCTTGCGTCCGTGGTGACCACCGGCGCACTCGTGTTCGTCATGCTCCGCATCCTGGCGGGCGAACCGCTCGGCCCGGGCGGCGATTCCGGCGCCGATGCCGGCATGCCCCTTGCCACGCAGCCGCCGTACGTGCTCGGTCACCTCGCCGAGTCCGCCGTCATCGCAGGCATCCTGCTCTTTGCGTGCGTGGTCGGCGCGGGCGCGGTCGGCGCGCCGTTGAACCCTGCGCGCGCCGTCGTGGGCCGCGTCGTGCATGCGGTCGTGCCCGCGGGCGACCGGCAGCCTGGCACGTGGGCCGACGCATGGATCGCGGTGGCGGGACCCGCGCTCGGCGCGCTGCTTGCGGCATGGGCATGGCGCGCGTGCGTGGCGTGACACCGCGCGGTTGCGCAGACCTATCATTCGACGCATGACGCTCCAAGCGGTGGTTGCATGCGTGGTGTCCGTGATTGCCCAGGCCGCACCGCCGCCCGCACCGTCGCCCGCACCGCCGCCCGCACCGCCGCCCGCGCCCTCGCCGCCTCCCGAGCAGCAGGACATGCCGTGGTTCGCGAAGCTCGGCATGCGTTCGCTCGCGGTGGAGACCAAGCTGCCCGTCGTCGATCGCGTGGTGCTGGTGCCCGACGAGGGCGCGTACCTCGCGGAGATCTCCAGGTGGACCACCAAGGCGAGGTGGCCCGTCCTCTTCGAGGACGCCGCGTTCGCGCCGCGGTTCATCCGAGCGTTCAAGCCGGCGCAGGTGCTCCGCCGCGCTGCCGGGAATCCCCCCGCCGATTCGGCTGCGCTGCGCGCCGCATGCGACGCGGCCATCTGCCGCGCGTGGAACGGCGACCCCGTCGCGGGACAGGTCGCGGCGTTTCGGGCCGTGGGCCTGGTGCCCGCGGGGATGGTCGTTGCGTCCGCAGCGGATCCCTCGTGGACCGCGGCCGTGGCGCTTGCCGCCGGGCGCGGGCAGCCGCTCCTCTGGGGCGAGCAGCCGCTCGGGGGCAGCGCAAACGACGTGCTCGACGCCGGGGGCTTCGCGACCTTCGATGCCGACGTCCGCAAGGCGTTCGCATCGAGCGGCCTGCGCTGGGACGCGCTCGGTGATGACCTGGAGACGCTCACGCTCTGCCGCCGCGCGGCGCTCCGCGTGAACCTCCCCGCACCGCCGGGCGGCCGCAACCCGCAGTTACCCCGCGACGACGGCCCGCTCTCGCTCACCGATGCGCTCTGCCGCAACGCGGATGGGTCGCGCTACGCGTTCGCGTCGCAGGTGTTCGGCGATCGCGTGCGCGCGGCATCGATGGCGATGTGCTCGCTCTTCCTCGGCCGCGGGGAGGCGTGGATGTTCAACGGCTATGCGGAGCGGGGCAACGCCGGTGCGTTCCCGGCCTACTCGTTCGCCAAGGCCGCGCCGGCGCTTGCGGACGCCGGGTGGCGCACGCGCGCGTGGGAAGGGCAGGACGGCACCGTCGCCGGATGGCGGTCCATGCTTGCCAAGGGAGTGCTCGCGGACCTCGTGTTCGTCAACTCGAGCGGCCACGCGGACTTCTTCGAGCTCGAGCCCTCGTCGATCGTTCCATCAACCGACATCCCGGTGCTGCGCACGCCGGTGGCGCTCAGCATGGTCCACAGCTTCTCGCTGCAGCAGCCCGACACCGAGTGGTCGATCGGCGGCCGCTGGCTCGCGCACGGCGCGTATGCCTACGTCGGTTCGGTGCACGAGCCCTTCCTCAGCGCGTTCGTGCCGCCCGAGGCATTCGTGCAGCGGCTGCTTTCGCTGGCGCCGTTCGTCGTCGCGGGCCGGCAGTGGCCCGGCGACCCCATCCCGCAGGCCTGGCGCGTGGCCACCATCGGCGATCCGCTGATGACCGTGCCGGCGCCCAAGGTCATGGCCACGATGCCCGGCCGCGATGCGCCGCCGGCGGTCGGCGACGGCGAGGTTGACGTGCGGGCCGCGGCACGCGCGGCGCTGGAGCGCTCGAAGTCCGCGTCGGCCGAAGCCGCTGCGGGCGAGTACGCGCTGGCGATGCGCGACCTCGTGATGGTCGGTGACGATGCGCTCGCCGTGCAGCTCTGGAAGCTTGCGCGCGCCAAGGGCGCGGGCGATGCGGTCGCGGGGCTGGCCCTCGGGGCGCTCTTCCGTGCGGGCACGCGCGCCGACTTCATGGATGCGTGGGTGCTTGCCAAGGCGCCCACCGACGAGGAGCGCGACATGCTCTGGCAGCTCTGGGCGGTGGACCTGCCGGCGCTCCGCGACCGAGCCGCGGTGGCCGTGCTGAAGGCCGCGGTGCGCGAGCCGCGGCTCGACATGGATGCCAAGGCGCTCGTGAAGGCGGTGCGCGCCGTGGACGGCGCGGTCGCGGCGGACACGTGGCTCAACGACCTGATCGCGCGCGCGAGGGACCCGGACACCAAGCGCACGCTGGCGCAGCTTCAGGGCGCGGGCTGAGCGGGCCTGAGCGCTTCGCTTGCGGCACGGAGCGACTCGCGCACGCGTGCGCCGACCGTGGCGGGGTCGTGCTCGAACACCGCGGGTGCTCCGGGCGCGTTCGGCTGCCTGATTCCCAGGAACCGCTCGTTCGCCGATTGCTCGGTGCGGGCGAGCAGCGCCACGGTGCCCGCGAACGTGGCATGCAGCTGGTCGCGCTGGATGAGCGGGCCGTCGGTGGCCTCGCTCCAGCTGCGTCGGCCGGCATCGAAGGGCTTGCCGGACCGCAGCTCCTCGACGAGCCGTGCCAGGGGCAGCACCGCCACGCGGGGCTTCCCGGCGGCCCATGCGCGGATCCGTTCGTTGGCCCGCGCCAGCGTGTCCGGCTTCGGCATCTGCATGCGGCTGAGCATCCCGCCGACTGCCACCGACATGTCGGGTATGTCGCCGACCACCAGCGGCAGCTTCACCTCCACCACGCGGTCGAGGAGCGCAAGCCCGGACTCCAGCATCTGCAGCCGCTGCGACTCGTCGGTGATCGGCGTGCGGTTGCCGTCGACGGCGAGGGCGCCGTACGTGAACCAGAAGAGGAAGTCGTCGGCGAACACCACGGTGGGGCGCGGGTCCATGGCGAGGAGCCCCTCCACCTGCTCGGTGCCCGTAGACAGCGGGCTTGCGGAGAAGAGCGCCGTCGCGTCGCCGGTGACGCGGCAGCTGCCGTTGCCGGCGCACTCGGCCACCTGCGCGAGCGTGAGGCCCGAGAGCCGTCCCGGCGTGCCGCGTTCCACCGGCGGCCGCACGCCGAAGCCCGCGCTTGCGCTCGCGCCGATCACGTGCACGCGCGCGTAGAGCGTCGGCGCGTCCAGTCCCGGGAGCGCGTCGCGCACCGGCGACGGCATCGCCACCGGCACCACGGCAAGCGTGACCGCCGCCGCGATCGCGAGCGCCAGCCCCGACAGGCCGCGCATCCCGAGCCGTGCGCTCATGACGGATCGCCCCCGTGCGGGAGAACACGGACCTGCGCCTTGGGATTGGCCACCAGGTGGCCGGGCGGCACGCTCTGCGTGACGAACACGCCGCCCGCCACGACGCAATCGTCGCCGATCACCGTATCGCCGCCGAGGATGGTGGCGCCTGCGTAGATGGTCACGCGCTCACCGAGCGTCGGGTGGCGCTTCGAACCCTTGCGGAGCGATCCGTCGGCCGCGCGCTCGAACTTCTTGGCGCCGAGCGTCACGCCCTGGTAGATCCGGCATCCGGCGCCGATGACGCACGTCTCGCCGATCACCACGCCGGTGCCGTGGTCGATGAACACGCCGTGGCCGATCGAGGCGCCCGGGTGGATGTCGATGCCCGTTGCCGAATGCGCGATCTCCGACATCATCCGGGCCAGCACCGTGGCGCCCGCGTTCCAGAGTTCGTGCGCGAACCGGTGCGCCACCATGGCCGCGATGCCGGGGTAGCAGAGGATGACCTCCGCCACGCTGCGTGCCGCGGGGTCGCCGCGGTAGGCGGCGTCGACGTCCTCCGAGAGCATCGCGCGCACCTGCGGGATCCGCGCGAGCAGCGCGTCGGCCGCGTCGAGCGCAGCGCGTTCGTCGACTGGGCGTCCTTCGCTCCGGGCCGATGCGGCGATGCACCCCGCGAGCAGCGCACGCAGCGCGGGAACCCGCTCGGCGACGAAGGCCTCCGGTGTCTCATGGGTGCCGCCGTGGGGCAGGGCATGGAACCCGGGAAAGGCGATCTCGCGGAACGCCGCCAGCAGGCGGCCCGCCAACGCATGGTCCAGCGAGGCGCTGCCGCCGAACCGGGCCAACTGCGGCAGCTCGGCGATCGAGCGCGCGACCGCGCGAAGCGACGGGTTGGCGGCATGAGCTTCCATCGGGCCCGATCTTAGCGTGTTCGACTATTCTTCCCGCCCCCATGGCGATCCTCATCGACGGCAACACCACGGTCATCTGCCAGGGCATCACCGGCAGCTCGGGCGCCTTCCATACGAAGGGTTGCCTCGATTACGGCACCCGCATGGTGGGCGGCACCACGCCGGGCAAGGGCGGCCGGAAGGACGCCAACGGCCTGCCGATCTTCGACACTGTGAGCCAGGCGGTGCGCTCGACCGGTGCCACCGCAAGCATGATCTTCGTCCCGCCGCCGTTCGCGGCGGACGCCATCCTCGAGGCGGCGGATGCCGGCATCCGCACCATCGTGGCCATTACCGAGGGCATCCCGGTGCAGGACATGGTGCGCGTGCGTGCGCGTCTTGCGGGGTATCCGGACAGCACGCTCGTGGGCCCGAACTGCCCGGGCGTCATCACGCCAGGGCGCAAGACCGCAACGCCCGGCCGCTACGAGGGCGGCTGCAAGATCGGCATCATGCCGGGCTACATCCACACCCACCGGCTTGATGCCTCCACGCGCAATGCCGTGGGGATCGTCAGCCGCTCGGGCACGCTCACCTACGAGGCCGTGTGGCAGACGTCGGAACTCGGGATCGGCCAGTCCACGTGCGTCGGCATCGGCGGCGACCCGGTGAAGGGCATGAACTTCATCGACGTGCTGGAGATGTTCGCGGCCGACCAGGACACCGAGGGCGTGATCATGATCGGCGAGATCGGCGGCACCGACGAGGTGGAGGCCGGCCGCTGGATCCAGGCCAACATGCGCCACAAGCCCGTGGTGGCCTTCATCGCCGGCCGGACGGCGCCCCCGGGGCGTCGCATGGGCCATGCGGGTGCCATCATCGGCGGCGCCGACGACACGGCGCAGTCCAAGATGGACGCGCTGCGGTCATGCGGGCTGGTGGTGGCGGAAAGCCCGGCGGACCTGGGGTCTTCGATGGCGGCGGGGCTGGGATTGGCGCTCGCTGCGTCCCGATAACGGGCTCCTTTCGCCACGTTCCCTCACATTTGCTCCGGGATTCGCTTGCCCGCCTGCGGGTCGGTGGCACCTTGTAGGAACTGCGTCCGCTTTGGCGGGACCCGGAAAAAGGGAATGTTCATGAAGTCTGCGCGATGCGCCTCGTGGCGCCTTGGCCGGACTTGATCCCTTTCGACCCGGAGTTCCCCAGACATGCTGGCACGCCTTTCCGCCTCGGCCGTCGCTTCCCTCGCCCTCGCTTCCGCCTCGAACGCTGCCCTCGTGTACGGCGGCGGCACCGAGACCGGCAACCGTTTCAACGCTGGTGCCGGCGCCATCACCTACATGAACTGCTTCACCTCCGTCGGCGCGGGCCAGACGCAGCTCTCGCTCGAGAGCGCGATCGTCGGCATCCGCCGCATTGCGACTGCGGGAGCCCTGCGCGATGTCGGCATCAAGATCTACGCCGCTGAGATGACCTTCGACGGCACCAACTTCGGCCGCGGCGCCAACTACCTGATCTACTCCTCGGCGTCGCTCGGCAGCGGCACTGCGTCGGTGACGCAGCTCGTGAACACCGGCGCGGTGTCGGGCGTCACCCTGAACCTCGAGACCGCGTCCAACGCCGGGCTCGGCGGCTGGTGGATCGGCGTCGAGTTCACCGGCGCCAATGCCGCGAGCACCGACAACGGCTGGCGCGTGGTCAACGCCCCGACGACCGGCGCCTCGATCAACGGGTTCGGCATTTTCAACTTGTCCGGGAGCGGCGTCTTCCAAGCCTTCTTCGCCTTCGGCACCCCGCCCGGAGCGTCGCCGAGCCGCATGATGGTAAACGTCAACGGCACGCTGGTTCCCGCCCCGGGCGCGCTCGCGCTTCTCGGCGTGGCCGGCATCGCCGGTGCCCGTCGCCGCCGCTGAGCGGGCTGACGGACCGACGCTTACGCCCTTCGGCTGACATCCTTTGCCTGGGCCCCGGCATTCATGCCGGGGCCCAGGCTGCATTTTGCGCGGCGTACCTTGCGCGCATGGTCACGGACGACCCTCATGCCGCCTCGCGGCCCGGGCTGCTGGCGCTCTACGGCAACCGCACCATGCTGTGCCTGCTGGCGCTGGGGTTCGCGGGCGGCCTTCCCAACGTGATGGTGACTGACATCGCCTCGGCGTGGGCCACGGCGGACGGGTGGGACGTGGCCGCGATCGGCGCGCTCGGGTTCTGGACGTTCCCGTACGCGCTGAAGTTCCTGTGGGCGCCGGCGGTCGATGCGCTGCACGTGCCGGTCGTCGGGCGGCTGGGGCTGCGGCGCGGATGGCTGCTCATCACTCAGATGGCGGTGCTTGGGGGGCTGGTGGCGATGTGCTTCGTGGGGCCGGAGCGCCCGGTGGCGTTCACCGGGCTGCTTGCCTTCGTGGCGTTCCTCTCGGCCACGCAGGACACGGTGGCCGATGCCCTCCGCACGGAGTCGCTGCGCGAGGAGGAGCTCGGCGCGGGCGCGAGCTCGTTCGTCACGGGGTACCGCATCGCGTTCGTCGTCCTCGGGGCGGGGGTGCTGGCCACCGCCGACACCGTCGGCTGGC
>VGXR01000005.1 GCA_016873255.1 Planctomycetota bacterium | reverse complement strand
GCCCTCGCCGAGAAGCGAGACAAGCTTGTACGGGCCCACCTGCGTGCCGGGGACGTCGTCGGAGAAACCCTGGCCAGACCCCGGCTCGCCGGGGATGATCGTGTCATCCGGGGGCATGGAGCGGAGTGTAGCCCTGCGGCACCCTGCTCTCCCGGACGACGTGCGTCATCGGCTCGGTGGTGCAGTCGATGTCCACGGCGAAGTAGCCGCCGCCGCGGTGCCGGCGCACCTGGCGCCACATGATCTCGCGGTCGGTCACGGGGATCGGCAGCCGCTCGACCTCGGATTCGTGGATCCACTCGAGCCGCCCCTCGTCGAACTCCGTGTGCGCGATCTCGTCGGGCCGCACCGCGCGCACGCACTCGAAGAGGAAGATCAGCCAGTGCATCTGCCCCTGGTAGGCGCGCTCGCTCACCATGCCGAAGAGGCGCATCTCCTCGATGCGCAGGCGCAGGCCCGTCTCCTCCTCCACCTCGCGCACGCTGCATTCGTGCGGGCTCTCGCCGCGGCTGATCTCCACCTTGCCGCCCACGGGCGAGTACATGTCGATGTTCGGCAGCTTCCTCCGGTGCAGCATCAGGATGCGGCCGTCGGCGTCCCACAGGTAGCAGAGCACGGCCACCTTGTAGGGCAGCGCCGCGGTGTCGTACCTCGGGTCGTGCAGGCTCAATTCCCGGCTCCCGCGCGCGCCGCGCCGTGCGCGGCCGCGTCCGCCGAGATTCCCGCCGCCACCACCAGTTCCTGGATGCGCGCCGCCGCGGCGGGCGATGCCCCGGCGAGCGGCAGGCGGACCGCGCCGGAGTCGAGCCCGAGCGAGGCCAGCGCGCACTTCACGGGCACGGGGTTCACGTCGATCGAGAGCAGGCCCCTCGAGAGCGGCAGCAGCGCCATGTGCACCTCGAGCGCGCCGCGGAAGTCGTTGGCCGCGAGCAGCCCGCACAGCTCGGCCACGCGCGCGGGGACGAGGTTGCTGACCACGCTCACCGCGCCCGCGGCGCCGACGGCCGCGAAGCTCGGCGTCAGGCTGTCGTCGCCGGAAAGCACGGTGATGCCGCAGCGCTGGCGGATCTCGCTCGCGGAGTCCATGCTCCCCGTGGCCTCCTTGATGGCGCGGACGTTCGGGTGGCGCGCGAGGCGCTCGACGGTCTCGGGGGCGATGGCCACGCCGCAGCGGCCGGGGATGTTGTAGAGCATCACCGGCAGGTCGCTGCTGTCGGCGACCGTCATGAAGTGGCGGTAGATGCCTTCCTGCGACGGCTTGCTGTAGTACGGCGTGACCTGCATGCCGGCGTCGGCCCCGAGCTGGAACGCGAGCTTCTGCAGGTGCACCGCATGGGCGGTCGAGTTGCTGCCGGCGCCCGCGATCACCTGCAGCCCCGCGGCGCGCCCCACGCGCACGGCGGTCTCGACGACGCTCGCATGCTCCTCCTCGGTGAGCGTTGGGCTCTCGCCCGTCGTGCCGCACGGGACGATGCCGGTCACGCCGCCCGCGGCCTGCCGGCGCACGTTCTCCTCGAGGCGCGCGAGGTCGACCGCGCCGCCGTCGGCGGTGAATGGCGTGACGATCGCGGTGTAGCAGCCGTGGAAGCGGAGGCGCGCACTCATCAGCCCGAGTGTACGCCTGCGGCCCGGTCGATGGCCGCGCGCATGTCGGCCACCGCCGTGCGCAGGCCGCTGAACACCGCGCGGCTGACGATCGCGTGCCCGATGTGCAGCTCGGCCAGCCCCGGCAGCGCGGCCACCGGGCCGACATTCGCGTAGTTGAGCGCGTGGCCCGCGTTGAACTGCATGCCGAGCGCGCCGATCGCCCGGCCGGCCTCGCGCACCTTGGCAAGCTCCGCCTGCGCCGCGGGGGCGTCGCAGCGGTCCCCGTGGTCGTGCACCGCGTGCGCCCACGGGCCGGTGTGCACCTCGCAGACGCCGGCACCGCAGCGGCGCGCGGCCTCGATCTGCGCGGGCACCGCGTCGATGAAGATGCTCGCGCGCACGCCGCCTGCGGCAAGCCGCGCGATCACCTCGCGCACGCGCGCCTCCTGCGCGATCACGTCGAGCCCTCCCTCGGTGGTCACCTCGTGGCGGCCCTCGGGAACGAGCATCGCCATGGCCGGGCGGATGCGCAGCGCCATGGCCACCATCTCGTCGGTGGCGGCCATCTCGAAGTTCAGCTTTCCGCGGAACGCATCGGCCAGTGCCAGCACGTCGGCGTCCTGGACGTGGCGGCGGTCCTCGCGCAGGTGCACCGTGATGCCGTGCGCGCCGCCGGCCATCGCCTCGTGCGCCGCGTGCATGGGGCTCGGCTCGTAGGTGCGCCGGGCCTGCCGCACGGTGGCCACGTGGTCGATGTTCACGCAGAGGAGCGCCATGAGCCAAGGGTACCCCGATGCGGCCGCGGCGGCCCGTGACGGGTACCATTGCCGCGATGGCCGCCTTCGAGGATCGTCTGTCCGCGCTCGAGAAGGACCTTGTCGAGCAGGGAGCCCGGGTGCTCGAGCTCTGCACCCTCGCGGTGGAGAGCTACTTCGACCTCGACCTGCAGAAGGCGGGCCGCATCGAGACCCTCGACACCGAGGTGGACCGGGTCGACGTCGACATCGAGAAGCGCTCCGTGCCGCTCCTCGGGCTCGGCCAGACCGACGAGCACTCCATCCGCTCGGTGCTCACCGTGGTCAAGTGCAACAACGAGTACGAGCGCATCGCCGACTGCGGCGTGAGCATCGCGGAGAAGGTGCTCGACGAGCGCACCCGCGACATGCGCGTGCCCGACACCTTCCGCGTGATGGCCAACAGCGTCCTCGGCATGCTGCGCGACACGAACCGCGCGCTGGCCCGCCACGACGCCGACCTCGCGCGCCAGGTGCTCCTCTTCGACGACACCGTCGAGCGCTTCAAGAAGGAGATCGTGATGAACGCGCAGGAGCAGGTGGCGTCGGGCCACATCTCCGTGCACTTCGCGTTCGGGCTGATGAGCGTCACCAAGAGCATGGAGCGCATCGCCGACCACTGCACCAACGTGTGCGAGCAGGTCATCTACCTCGAGAGCGGGATGATCGTGCGCCACCGGCCCGAGGGCTGGAGCGCTCCCGCCGCGCCGCGCGCCTGACGCGAAGGGACCGCCGACACGCCATGCCGACCACGCCGACGCTCGCCGAGACAAAGCAACGCCTCGAACGCACGGGGCAGCAGCACCTGATCGCCTTCTGGGAGACGCTCGATGACGCGCGCCGCGAGCAGCTGCTCGGCGCCATCGCACGGCTGCCGCTCGAGCACCTCGGCTCGATGATGTCGCAGGCCGCCTCGCTCTCCAAGCCGGCGGCCGCCGACATCCGCCCGGTGCGCCCCTACCTGCGCACCATGGCCGACGCGGACAAGTACCGAGCCATCGGCGACGACCTCGTGCGCCGCGGCAAGGTGGCCGCGTTCATCGTCGCCGGCGGCCAGGGCACGCGCCTCGGCTGGAAGGGGCCCAAGGGCACCTTCCCCGCGACGCCCGTGGCCGGCAAGCCGCTGTTCCGCGTGTTCGCCGAGCAGATCCTCGCCGCCGAGCGCGCCTACGGCGTGCGCATCCCGTGGTTCGTGATGACGAGCGAGGCAAACCACCACGAGACCGAGCGGTTCTTCGAGGACAACCGCTGGTTCGGCCGCCCGCGCGGCGACACCATGCTGTTCGTGCAGGGCATGCTCCCGAGCGTCTCCACCGCGGGAGCGGTGCTCCTCGACCAGGCGTGGGAGCCGGCCATCAATCCCGACGGCCACGGCGGCTCGCTGAAGGCGCTCCGCCAGGCGGGCGCGCTCGACCACATGTCGGCCTCGGGCATCGAGCACCTCTGCTACTTCCAGGTGGACAACCCGAACGTCCACGTGATCGACCCGCTCTTCCTGGGGCTGCACGTGGCCGCGCCCGACTCGAGCGCGGAGATGAGCTCCAAGAGCGTCCTCAAGCGCGACGTCACCGAGAAGGTCGGTGTCTTCGTCAAGGCGCCGCGACTCATGGTGCTCGAGTACAGCGATGCGCCGCGCGAGGTCAGCGAGGCGCGCGACCCGGACGGGTCCATCACGTACGGCGAGGGCTCCATCGCCATCCATGTGATCGGCGTCGACTTCATCCGCAAGCTCACCGACCACCCGCTCGGGTCCGTGCTGCCGTGGCACCGCGCCATCAAGAAGGTGCCGTTCGTCGACCCTGCCACCGGAACGCGCGCCGAGCCGGCCGAGCCGAACGCCATCAAGCTGGAGAGCTTCGTCTTCGACGCGCTCGCCGAGGCCGAGGGGCCCATCGTGCTGCGCACCGACCGCGTCGAGGAGTTCGCGCCCATCAAGAACGCCACCGGCGAGGACAGCCCCGCCACCAGCCGTGCGCTGCAGGTGGAGCGCGCCGTGCGCTGGCTCCGCGAGGCCGGCGTCAGGGTGCCGTGCCACGCCAACGGGCAGCCGGACTGCACGGTGGAGATCTCGCCGCTGACGGCGCGCGGGCCCGAGGACCTGCGCCGCAACCCGCCGCAGAAGTCGATCGCCGCCGGCAGCGAGACGCTGCTCTGAGCGAACGCACCTGACCGCGCCGCGGCTCAGCCCGCCGGACGCAGGTCCACCACGGTCGCCTGCACGCGACGGGCGTTGCGGAAGGTGTCGAGCTCGGGCCGGACGATCAGGTCCACGGGCACGCCCTGGCGCACGCCCCCGACGCGGTCGGCGGCGCCCCACCACACCGCGCGCGCGCCGCCCGGCAGGAAGAACTCGACGTGCCGCCGCTCGCTGCCGAAGAGGTTCGGCGGCGCCGTCGGCCGCACGCCGCGGAGGAGGAACGACGGCTCCGTGTTGCCCCGGCCGTAGGGGCGCAGGATGTCGAGCGCCTTCACGGCGTCCCACGCAAGCTCCTCGGGCGCGGCCTCGGCGTCGTAGCGACGCACCGGCCCCGACCCGCCGCCGGCGGCCGCGCGCGCGCACGCCTCGGACACGAGCCGCACGAACTCGGGCACGTGCTCCGCGCGCACCGTCACGCCGAGCGCGAACGCGTGCCCGCCGCCGCGCTGCACGAGGTGCCCGGCGGCCCCCATCACGGCCGTCAGGATGTCGACGCCCTCGATGCTCCGGCCGCTGCCCTTCGCCGTTCCGTCGCCGCGCAAGGCGAGCAGGATGGCGGGCTTGCCCCAGCGCTCCGACACCTTCGCGGCGCAGATCCCCACCACGCCCTCGTGCCAGCGCTCGTCGGCCAGCACGATCGCGCCGGCCGCGGACACGGCCGGGTCGCGCTCGATCCGCTCGCGCGCCTGCGCGTAGTGCTCGGTGTCCATGGCACGGCGCCGCTCGTTCACCTCCGAGAGTGCCTTCGCGAGTGCCTTGGCGCGCACCGGGTCGTCGGTCACCAGCAGCTCCACGGCCTCGCGCGCATGGCCGAGCCGGCCGACCGCGTTGAGCCTCGGGCCCACCCGGAACCCGACGTCGGAGCTCTGCACGCGCTTGCCCTTCGCGAGGTCCGCGTCGTCGAGGAGCGCGCGCAGCCCCGGGACCGCGGTCGCGTGGATGGTCTCCAGCCCCCGCGCCACAAACACGCGGTTCTCGTCGACGAGCGGCACGACGTCCGCCACCGACCCAACGGCCACCAGCGGCACGCAGGCCGCGAGGGCCTCCTTCAGCACCGCGGCCACGTTCTCGCCGCCGCACCAGGTGCGCGCGAACTCGCTTGCCACCTTGAACGCCACGGCCGCGCCGCACAGCTCCGCGAACGGCGCCCGCGCGCGCCCGGGCAGCGCAGGGTGCGCGATGGCCGCGGCCTCGGCGACGCTTCCCTCCGGCACGTGGTGGTGGTCGGTCACCAGGAGCTCGAGCCCCAGCTCGCGCGCGCGGCGCGACGGCCCGACCGCCGACGCGCCGCAGTCGACCGTCACCACGACCTGCACGCCGTCGCCGGCCAGCCACTCGAGTGCGCCCTCGTTGAGCCCGTATCCCTCCTCGAAGCGGTCGGGCACGTACCACGAGAGGTTCGCGTCCGGCCGCGCCGCGCGGATGGTCCGCCACAGGATCGCGGTCGCGGTGATGCCGTCGGCGTCGTAGTCGCCGTAGATGGCCACGCGCCGGCCGGCGCGCACCGCGTCGACGAGGCGCTCGGCCACCTCGGTCGCCCCGGGCAGCGTGCGAGGCAGGTGCAGGAGTCCCAGGCGCGGGGAGTGCAGCACGTCGCGACCGCGCGTGTCCATCGGGTACTGCCGGGCCGCCATCACCCGGTCAAGCAGGCTCCCGGCCCCGGCCTTCGCGGGGCCGACCCAGCGGCTCTCGATCGTCTGCATCATGGACAGGGTAGCCGCGCGTCCCCGGTACGATTCCGCCCGCATGCAGCGCTACAAGACCATCCTGCTGTTCGGTGCCCCCGGCGTCGGCAAGGGCACCCAGGGCAAGATCATCGGGCACATCCCGGGCTTCTACCACCTTGCGTGCGGCGACGTGTTCCGCTCGCTCGACATGACCAGCCCGCTCGGCCGCAAGTTCCTCGAGCACAGCTCGAAGGGCGAGCTGGTCCCCGACGAGCTGACCATCGAGATGTGGAAGCAGAACATCCACGCGCAGACGGTGCTCAGCATCTACAAGCCCACGCAGGACCTGCTGGTGCTCGACGGCATCCCGCGCAGCCTCGCGCAGGCGAAGGCGCTCGCGCCCTACCTCGAGGTGCTCAACGTCATCCACCTCGTGTGCCGCGACGTGGACGCCATGGTCATGCGCATGCGCCGCCGCGCGCTCAAGGAGAACCGCCTCGACGACGCCGACGAGAAGGTCATCCGACGCCGCTTCGACGTCTACCAGAAGGAGACCGCACCGGTGCTCGGCCACTACCCCGAGAGCATCGTGCACGATGTGGATGCGGTCGGCTCACCGGCGGTGATCCTGCAGCGGGTCCTGGACATCGTCGCGCCCATCCAGGACGCGCACTTCCGCAACCCGCTCGCGGGCGATCCGAAGGTCTGATCGGCCCGGGACACGCGCGTCAGCCTGGCCCGCCCTCGGGACGCATCGGCTCTGGAACGAGCTCGAGGTAGCGGTTGGCCACGGCCTCGAACCACTGGCGCTCGGCATCGCTGAGGCCCGGCATGCGCGCCACGGCGCGCAGGTTTGCAAGCCGCGAGCGGAACACCGCCATCGCGTTCGCGCCCAGCGCATCGGGGTCCGAGAGCAGCTCCCTGAGACGCACGATCTCGGGGTGGCCGTCGACGTCGAGCGCCTCGCCGGGCACCCGCTCGGCGCGCAGCGTGCGGACGGGGCCCGGGAACCGCTGGCGCATCGCCTCGGCGAGCCGCAGGCGCCCGGTATCCACCACGGGCGAGTCCATGCCGCCGTCGCCGAAGCGCTCGAGGTCCTCACGCGCGCCTACCTCGATCTCCAGCTCGACGCGCGTCTCGAGCGGCTTGCCGTCGGGGCCGCCCTTCACGCGGCCGAGCTCATCGCGCTCGCCGCGCATCACGACGACGCGGATCCGGTCGCCGGGCCGGTGCGCCTGCACCACCGCGGAGAGCTCGTTGCTCACGCGGATGCGCTGGCCGTCGAGCTCGACGATGCGGTCGCCGCCGCGGAGCACCTTGCGCGCGGGCATATTGGGGATGAGGCCCGTCACGGTGACGCCGTCGGTCTCGCCGAACCGGGGCGCCATCTGGATCCCGAGCGCGCCGCGAGGCGCGTCGACGATGCGCAGCCGCGCCACCTCCACGAGGCGCGCGTGCGACTCCGCGGAGAGGCGGTCGCCCCGCTCCACCAGCTGCAGCCACACCTGCTCGTCGGGGATGGACGGCTCGAGGAGCTCCTTCCCGGCGGACTCTCGCTGGGCGAAGTCGCGGGAATCGAGGCGGTCCACCAGCGCGGCCACCCGGGCGTCCGCCTTCACGCCCTGCAGCCGCTGCGGCGACCACGGCGGATCGCCGGCAACGCCCGCGATGGCCACCGGCAGCTCGCGCACGCGCGGGATCGGCATCGGCAGCGGGATCGCCTCGTCGCCGAGGGCCGCGGGCCGCATCGGCGATGCGGGGTCCTGCGCGGCGGCGGCACCGGCGAGCGCGCACGACGCAAGGAGCGCCGCGGCCCTCACTCGCCAGGCAGCGCCCCGGCGTTCGACTCGATCCAGGCGGTCTTCCGGTCGATGAACGCCAGGAACGCGTCGGCGCGCAGGTGCGCGAACCGACCGCTGCGGGCGACCGGGACCAGGCTTTCCATCGTGCACGACTCGATCATAAGCCAGGGCAACGCGCGCCGTTCGCGGTCCTCGAGCGATTCGCCCAGCCCGTGCCGGATCCCCGCCGCCACGGCCAGCGCCCGGCGCAGGTCGAGCTCCGGGCGCCACTCCGCGGGCGCGAGGCCCGCGATGGGAACGCTCGCGAAGTGCACCATCGCGTTGGCCGCCTCGCATGCACGGTGGTCGAGGCGCGCGCCGTCGAAGTCGAGGATCGCGCGCAGGCGGCCCTCCGCGAACAGCACGTTTCCAGGGTGGATGTCGCCGTGGATGAAGCAGCGCGGCGCAAGCCCGAGCCCAGCGTCCTCTGCGCGGCGGTGCGCGACGGCGGCACGCGCGACCAGCGACTCCACGGTGCGCGCAAGCGCGGCGCGGTCGGTGCCGGGGTCCGCGCGCATCGCGGCGGCCACCACGGACTCCGCCGCGTTCGGGAACGCGTCGGTGCGGTGGAACGATCCCGTCGGCGCATCCGTGGGCGCGGCGAACGCGGCCGATGCGCGGATCAGCCCGCCGAGCGCGGCACCGACCTCGGCGGCCTCGGGAAGGCGCGCCTGCCAGCGCGTGCCCTCGATCCAGCGGAACAGCTCGTAGGCGCCGCCGCCGGCGCGGTGCACCGTCCCGCCCGCACGCGTGCGCATCACGGGCGCCACGGGCACGCCGTGCGCGGCAAGGTGCGCCTGGAACGCGTGCACGAACGGCAGCCGCGCCGCATCCGCGCCCTCGGCGCCGCGGCGCTTGAGCATGAAGCGCCCGTCCGGCGTGACGAGGCGGCTCTTGGCGGTCGAACGCGAACCGCGCCCGATCGGCTCGGCCTCGATGGGGCGGCGCAGCCCGAACTCGACGGAGACGGAGCGCACCTCCTCGAGGGAGAGCAGCTCGCGCGCGTGCGCCTTCATTCGGCGTTCTGCGCCTGTTCCTTGATGCGGTCGATCGCGGTCTTGATCTCGACCACCCGGCGGCTGATCTCGACGTCGCCGCTCTTGCTGGCGATGGTGTTGGCCTCGCGCAGCATCTCCTGCGCGAGGAAGTCGAGCGCACGCCCCGCCGGCTGCGGGTTGGCCGGGTCGATGATCGCGCGGAACTGGTCCACGTGGCCGCCGAGCCGCGCGATCTCCTCGGCGATGTCGGAGCGCTCGGCGAAGATCGCCACCTCGCGCACCACGTCGGCCTCCGAGACGGATGCGCCGAGGTCCTTCAGCGCCTGCTGCAGGCGGCCGAGCAGCCTCTCCTGGTAGCCGGCAACCACCTGCGGCGCGCGCTCGCGCACGGCATCGAGGCGGGCCTGGATCTGCACGCCGAAGTCCGAGAGCAGCGCGCGCAGCGCATCGCCCTCGCGCTCGCGCATGGCAAGCAGCGCGTCGCAGGCCTCGTTCACCAGCTTCATCAGCACGGGACGGGCCGACTCGGCCAGGCGCTCGGCGCGGTCATCCACGATGACGCCCGGCAGCGCGAGCAGGTCCGACGCGCGGATCTCCGTGGTGAGCCCCGCGGCGCCGGCGGCACGCAGCTGCGATGCATACGACTCGAGCGCGGCCACGTTGATGCGAGCGGTGGTGCGCGCGCTCGTCTCCGTCCAGCGCACCGTGACGGTCACGCTGCCGCGGGTCAGGCGGCGCATGATGAGTGCCTCGATGTCGGCCTCGAGCGACTCGAACTCGCCCGGCAGGCGCATCGCCGACTTGAAGAAGCGGTTGTTGACCGAGCGGACCTCGACCGAGAAGCGCGCGCCGTCCTGCTCGAGCGCGGCGGCACCGAAACCGGTCATCGAGCGAATCACACCGGGTCCTTTCGGTCAGTCGTCAGGGAGTGCCGGCCGGCGCGGGCGCAGGAGCCGGCGCAGGGGCGGGAGCTGGCTCAGGGGCGGGAGCCGGCGCAGGGGCGGGAGCTGGCTCAGGGGCAGGAGCTGGCGCGGGCGCGGCGGAGGCCGGGGCCGGGGCCGGTTCGCCGGGAGCCGGCGCAGGCGCGATCATCGAGGGATCGATCGGCTGCAGCTGCACCGGCGCAGGTGCCGGGGCGGGCGTCACGGGCTCAAGCTGCACGGGCACCGGCGCGGGCGCCGTTGCTGCGGCGGGCTCGGGGGCCGGCTCGCCCTTGGTCATCTTGAGCGACATGATGTTGAGGCCGATCGCAAGCAGCAGGTAGATGCCGAAGGCCGTGGCCGTCGCGTAGGTGAGCGCGTCGCCCACGCGGCCGCCGAAGGCGGTGTCCGTTCCGCCGGAGCCACCGAAGGCCTGCGCCAGTCCGCCGCCCTGCGGGCGCTGGACCAGGATGATCAGCACCAGGGCGACCGAGACGACGAGGAAGAGGATGACCAGCAGGTTGAAGGCGATGCCCATGGGGAGTTCCGTCAGTGCCCGCCCGACGCCGTCCACGCCTCCGCCGCGGCGCGGCAGATCGAGGCGAAGTCATCGGCCTTCAGGCTGGCCCCGCCGATCAGCCCGCCATCGACGTCCGGCTGGTCGAAGATCGCGCGGGCGTTCTTCGCGTTCACCGAGCCGCCGTAGATGACGCGGGCCTTCGCGGCGAATCGGGAATCATACAGTTGCCCAAGCACCGCCCTGATGCTCGAGTGCATGCGCTGCGCGTCCTCGGGGCTTGCGGTGCGGCCCGTTCCGATGGCCCAGACCGGCTCGTAGGCCACGACCACGCGGTCGACGGTCTCCGGCTTGAGTGTCCCGAAACATCCGCGCATCTGGTGCGCCACGACCGCTTCGGCACGGCCGTCGTCACGCTCGGACAGGGTCTCGCCGACGCACAGCACCGCCACCAGCCCGGCCTCGGACGCGATCGCCAGCTTCTCGTGGAGCAGCTCGTCGTCCTCGCCCAACCCGTGCCGACGCTCCGAATGACCAATAATCACGGATCGGCATCCGACATCCGCGAGCATCCCCACGCTCACCTGGCCCGTGAACGCACCGCTCGCCTCGGCGGAGCAATCCTGGCCGCCGAGCAGCACGTTCGAGTGCCCGAGCGTGCGGCCCACCGTAAAGAGGTACGGAAACGGCGGGAAGACGGCGGCATCGATGCGCCCTTCCAGCCCGCCTTCGGCAAGCGACGCCAGCACCGCGTCGGTGAGCTCCACGCCCGACGCAAGGTCGGAGTTCATCTTCCAGTTCCCGCCCACGAACGGCCTGCGCTGTGCGTGCATGCCGGCAGTCTACGGCCGCCGCAGGCGCGCCCCGCACCATCCCTAAACTAGCCCGCCCATGCCCACCCCCGCCCGCACGGCAGCCGAGATCCGCAGTGCCTACATCCGCTTCTTCGAGGAGAAGTGCGGGCACACCATGGTGCCGTCGAGCCCGGCGATCCCATTCGACGATCCGACGCTGCTCTTCGCCAACGCGGGCATGAACCAGTTCAAGGACGTGTTCCTGGGGCGCGGCACGCGCACCTACACGCGCGCCGTGAACACGCAGAAGTGCATCCGCGCCGGCGGCAAGCACAACGACCTCGAGGACGTGGGCCGCGACACCTACCACCACACCTTCTTCGAGATGCTGGGCAACTGGTCGCTCGGCGACTATTTCAAGAAGGAGGCGATCGAGTGGGCCTTCGAGCTGCTGACCAGGGTCTACGGCATCGACCCCAACCGCCTGTACGCCACCTGGTGCGCCGGCGACCCCAAGCAGGGCGTCGAGCCCGACCACGAGAGCCGCGACCTGTGGCTCAGGCTGCTTCCCGCGGACCACGTGATCCCGGGCAGCATGAAGGACAACTTCTGGGAGATGGGCGAGACCGGCCCGTGCGGCCCGTGCACCGAGATCCACTTCGACCGCATCGGCGGCCGCAACGCCGCGGAGAAGGTGAACACCGGCGACCCGGACGTGCTGGAGATCTGGAACCTGGTGTTCATCCAGTTCAACCGCGAGCCGGGCGGCAGGCTGACGCAGCTGCCGGCCAAGCACGTGGACACCGGCATGGGCCTCGAGCGCCTGGTGAGCGTGCTGCAGGACAAGCGCTCCAACTACGACACCGACGTGTTCGGGCCCATCTTCGAGCTCACGCAGAAGGTCACGGGGACGCGCCCCTACCGCGGCATGCTCGAGGACCCGGTGGACGTGGCGTACCGCGTGATCGCGGACCACGTGCGCTGCCTGTCGATCGCGGTGGCCGACGGCGCCGCGCCCGGCAACGAGGGCCGCAACTACGTGCTGCGCCGCATCCTGCGCCGCGCGATCCGCGCCGGCCACCAGCACCTGGGCGCGCGCGAGCCGTTCATCTACAAGCTGGTGCCCGCCGTGGTGACCACGCTGGGCGACACCTTCCCGACGCTGGTGCAGAACGCCGCGCGCGTGGTGCACGCGATCCGCGAGGAGGAGATCGCCTTCGGCAAGACCCTCGAGCGCGGCATCGCGCTGTTCGATGAGGCGGCGAAGCGCGCGGGCGCGGCGAAGCGCATCTCCGCGCAGGACGCGTTCAGCCTGCACGACACCTTCGGGTTCCCGATCGACCTCACGCAGGTGATGGCGCAGGAGCGCGGGATGGCCGTCGACGCCGAGGGGTACGAGAAATTGATGGAGGCCGCGCGCGAGCGCAGCCGCGAGGGCGGCTCCAAGGGGGACGGGTTCCGGCTGCCGCCGCCCGACGTCCTCGAGAAGCTGCGCACCGCGCTGCACGTCCACCCGACCGACGACTCGGGGCGCGACGACCCCAAGCCGACCAACGCGGACGTGGCGGCGATCTGGGACGGCAACCAGCTGGTGAACAAGGCGGTCGAGGAGCAGCGCGTGGCGCTGGTCTTCCGCAAGACGCCGTTCTACGCCGAGGCGGGCGGCCAGGTCGGCGACACCGGGCTGATCGAGCTGCAGGGCGGCGCGGTCCGCACCCACCGCTTCAAGGTCGAGGACACGCAGCGGGCCGGCGAGTTCGTCATGCACGTGGGCCGGCTCGAGCACGGCAACGTGTCGGTCGGCGAGCACGCGACCCTCACCGTCGAGCGCAGCCGGCGCGAGCGCGTCGCCGCCAACCACACCGGCACGCACCTCATGAACCACGCGCTGCGCGAGGTGCTCGGCGGCGAGGTCGAGCAGCGCGGCTCGCTGGTGGCCGACGACCGGCTCCGCTTCGACTTCACGCACCCGAAGGCGATGACGCCGGACGAGCTGGCGAAGGTCGAGGTGATGGTGAACGCGGCCATCGCGCGCAAGGCTGTCGTGGACACGGCCACGGTGCCGCTGGCGCAGGCGAAGGCGATCAACGGCGTGCGCGCCGTGTTCGGCGAGCGCTACCCGGACCCGGTGCGGGTTGTCGCCGTCGGCGCGACGGTGCAGGAGATGCTCGCCGACCCCTCGAACGCGCGCTGGCGCGGCTGCAGCGTCGAGTTCTGCGGCGGCACGCACGCGAAGGGCGGCGGCGACGTGCAGCACTTCGCGGTCCTCTCCGAGGGCGCGTCGAGCGCGGGCATCCGGCGCATCTTCGCGGTGACCGGCACCGCCGCGCAGGCCGCGGCCGGCGCGGCGGCGAAACTCGAGGAGCGCCTCGCGAAGGCGAAGCGCATGATGGGCGAGGGGCTCGCCTCCGAGGTGGCGTCGATCGCCCAGGCGCTCACTGAGATCCCGGTGAGCGTGACGTTCCGCCACCGCATGGAGCCGGCGCTCGCCGCGCTCCGCGACCAGGTGAAGGAGTGGCGCAAGGCGCAGGAGGGCGCGAACCGCGACGCGGTGGTCTCGCAGGCCCGCGAGATCGCCGAGCGCGCGACGGGAGCGGCGATCGTGGAGACGGTCGAGGGCGCGGACCCGGCGGCGCTGCTCTCGGCGCTGAGCGCGGTGCGCGCGAAGCGTCCCGACAGCGCGATCCTGCTCATGAGCGCCGACGAGGACGCCGGGAAGGTCTCGATCGCGGCCGACGTGCCGAAGGCGCTCCAGGACAAGGGCCTCCGAGCCGGCGACTGGGCGCGAGCGGCGGCCGAGGCGTGCGGCGGCAAGGGCGGCGGCCGCCCCGACTTCGCGCAGGCCGGCGGCAAGGAGCCCGCGCGCCTGCCCGAGGCGCTGCGCGCGGCGAAGGCGTTCGCGGGCGCGCGGCTCGGCGACTGACGGATCGGCGACTGACGGATCGGCGACCGACGGATCGGCTCGGCTACGGCAGTTCGTCGCGGAGGCGTGCTCCGATCGCGCCCACGCCGTCGTCGGCCGGGGGAGGCGCCAGGGATGCGGCCGCCTGCTCGAACGCGTTGGCCACGGACCGGAGCGCGGCCTGGGACCCGAGCACCGCGCGGAGGCCGGCGGCGGGATCCTGCGTCGCGGACCCGGGGGACATCGCCAAGATGCGCTCCATCGCGCCCGTGACGGCGCGGTCCATCGCGGCGATGCGCGCATCCGCGTCCTGCGGGCCGGCCGCGCGGATGTCGCGGACGGCGTCGTCGTGCACCTGGCGCAGCCCGGGGAACGCGGAGAGGCACCACCCCCGCAGCGCCGCGGCGCGCCGCTCCGGCTGGGCCTCGGCGTCGGGCAGCGCGGCGATCGAGGCACGCAGCGCGGCGAACATCCGGTCGCGGGCCCGCCGCAAGAGGTCCGACAGCTGCTCCGCGGCGGCCGGGTCGCCCTGCCCCAGCGGGATCGATGCGCGCTCCGCGTTGAGCGCGGCGAGCGCCTTGCAGTGCGGCGACCGATCGACGGCCGCGCAGCCGGCGATGGTGCCGACATCGACGCAGGCGAGCGCCGCGTGCGCCGGCCAGCCGGTCTCGAGCCACGCGGTCGGTTTGCAGTCGCAGCCCTCCGCCTCGTCGTTGGACTCGAGGATCCACGGCTCCATCACCCACGAGGCAAGCCGATAGACCTCGCCGGGCCGGACGGCGAACGTCCGCGGCGACGGCACCGCGGCGAGCACCTCCTCTGCCGCCGCCGCCGCGCGGGCGGAGAGGCGGTCGACGTCACGCGCGTCGAGCGGCCCGTCCCGGTCGAGGGCCGCGGCGATCGCGGAGGAATCCGGGGCCAGGCGCGCACCGAGCGCGAGGATCTCCGGCGTCGGCGGCTGCGTGACCACCGACTCAAGCGCGGCCTCCATCCGCGAGGCCGCGCGCTCGAGCCGGCGGCGCTGGGTGAGCAGGTCGTCGAGCAGGGCCTTCCGGCGGGCGGCGTATCGCTCCAACTCGCCGTCGCCATCTTCGAGGGGAACCTGGCCGATGCGCGCGGCAATCTCGTCTTCCGTGGGCGTGCGGGGCGGCGCCTTCGAGGCGCGGTCGTTCGCGGCGCGGAGGCGCAGCCACGCGCCCGCGGCAGGGTCCACGGCCCCGATCGCCTGGGAGGCGCGCCCGAACGCGGACCATACGCCGTCGCTCGCCGCATCCAACTTCGGGTCGTTCCACGGATCCGAGTTGTCGAGGGCGGCTTCGAGCATCCGGTTGACCGCCACGAGCTGCCGTGCCGCGAACGCCTCCTCAACTGACTTCCCAGCGGCGGCGAGCGCCTCGCCGCCGCCGAGCGACACGAGGCGCGCCACGACCGCCGGGTCGCACTCGAGGAACTGCAGCGGGTCGGTGACGAGGACGCCGCGGGTCTCGAAGATCATTGGCCGGCGGATGATCGCCGCGGCGCGCGCGCGGACCGCGGCCACGTTGCCGCCCGGGCACGCGTTCGCCACGATGGCGTCGAGGAGTGCACGGTCCGCGCGGCGCTGGACCGCGAGGTCGTCGCGCGCGGCCTGCCCGGAGGCCCGCAGCCGCGGCGCATCCGCGGCCATGACCTTGCCGGACCCATCGCGCCGGGCGCCGAGCACGCGGAGCCACAAGGCCTCCGCGCCGCCGGGCTCGGCTCCGCCCTCCCAACGCGCGGACCACTCCGCGAACCGGTCGGACTGGAGCGCGAGCGCCACGGCGATCCCTCCGTCGCCGCCGCCGCAGGCGCGCGCGAGCGCGACGGCGTCCGCGGGCGAGACGGTCGGCACCGGGGGCCCGAAGCAACCTTGCGCGCGGGCCGGCCGCGCGACGGCGCCGATGGCGCACGCCGAGATGCCGGCGGCCAGCACGATGGTGCGACGGACCTGGATCACGCGCGGATGCCTCATCGTCATGGATGCTCCTGCCGCGGGCACCCCTCGTCCCACATGGCGAGGGCCTGCTGCCGCACCTGCTCCGACCACCGCTCCGGCGACCGATCGACCTCGCCCGCGGGCGGGTCGATCCGGAACGCCAGGCAACGCATGGCCTGCTCGTGCACGGTACGGTGCGGTGCGCCGTGATGTTCGGCGGCGGCGGGGCCGCGCTCCTGGATCGAGCGGACGCGTCCGGGAAGCTCGATGCCGCACGGCGTCGCGAAGAACGAATCGGCCGTCCAGGCCACGCGGTCGACGACGGACCCGTCGTCGACCGACTGCGCGCGGCGTACCACCGCGAGCCCGTGGCCCGGGTCCAGCCAGACGCGCATCGGCGAGCCGCCGCCGAGGGTGACGCGAAGGAGCGCGCGGCCGCCCTCCTCGGGGGCATCCCATGCCACCTGCACGGCGCCCGCGGGTTCCCGGTCAATCGCCTCCGCGAGGTCCTCGAGCCCATCGCGCGCCGTCCCGCGGGCGACCGACCCGAGCATGCCCGCGACGGCTTCCCACTCGGCACGCAGCGCGTGCCCGGCGGCGCCTGCCTCCTCCCGGACCGCCACCGCGCCATCACGGCCGCCGCGCGCCTCCATGCGCCCGTCGCTCACCGTGACATCGACGCCCTGCGCACCGTCAGGACGGATGGCCGTCGTGCGGAAGCAGCCGTCATGGCTCCGGTGGACCCAGCGCCGGATCCGGACGCCGGTCCCGGGCGGGGCGCCGGGAGGCGGTCCGCGCAGCAACTCGGCGGCCACGAAGGTGTCCTCGAGGTAGGCGCTGGTGGACGCCCGGACGATGTCGCGCTTGAAGGCGATGACCTCCCGGAGCGCGGCGGGCGTCGGCGGGGGGTCGGCGGGATCGAGGTCGCAGCCGAGCCACGGGACATCGTGTGCCGCGGCACCGCATCGGAGGCGGATCACGCCCCGACGCACGCCGCGCGCCCACTCACCGGCGGCCACGTCCGGCATCAGCCTCACCCTCGAGCCCGCGCCGTCCACGACGACGCCCAGGATCCTGGCGCCCTCCGCCTCGACCCGTGCGCCGCACGCGGGCAGGAGGACCTCGAACTCGCGCTCGCCCCCATCCGCCGACGCCGTCACGAACAGCGCCGCCGGCTCGGCCGCGGACGGGCGGGTGATCGTCGCACGGACCATGACGCGCGATCGGTCGACCACCCGGCCGCCCTCGGAGAGCTCGATGTCCACCGCCCGCTCGATGGCACCGTCGGGCGCCTCGGGCGGCACCTCGATCGCGACCACCGCGCGACCGCGCCGCTCCTCGAGCCCGTGGCCGAGCGGCACGCCCGCAGCCCCGCCGGACTCGAACCACGCGCGCGCCGCGTCGCCGCGCGCGACGGCCGAGCATGCCGCCCCGGGCGCGGCGACGATCCGAACCGGGATTGCGCGCTCGATCGCGGCGCCCGGCGCCACGTTCCCCAGGTCGATCGCACCGGACGCGCCGGCGTCGATCCCCGGCACGAGCATCGTGACCTCGGCCGTGCACTAGGGCGCACCGCCGCTCAGGAGCGTGGCCCCGAAGCGGAGGCGACCGCGCGACCGCCCCGGTTCGAGGAGCAGGCGCACCTCGCCGGTCCCGCCCGCGGGGATCGACCGCGGCGCGGACGCGATGCGCGTGCAGCCCGCGCAGTGCGGCACGGCGCGGTCGATCGCCGCCTCCGCCGCGCCCGCGTTGCGCACGAGGACGCTCGCCTGGATCGGCTCGGCGAACGGCGGGTCGATGCGCCCGAGGTCGGTGGCGGCGCGGGGCAGCTGCGCCGCGCCGTCACCGAGGAGCGCCGCCGCAAGGAGCAGCGCAGCCCTCATGCGACCATCGGCCCGGTCGGGCCGGGCGGCAGGGGCGAGTTGGGTCCGCACGGCACGGCGAGCGCATAGGCGTCGGGCGGGATCACCGTGCCGGAGATCACCGCCGTCCGCTTGCACTGGCTCCCGAACGCGCAGTAGTCGCCCAGCGGGGTGCAGCTGCACCGGTACACCGTCACCTCGACCGGGCACGGCTCCACGTTCACCCGGAACCGGCCGCCCTGCGACACCGGCCGGAACGCCTCCGCGAGCACGCCCGGGCTGCCGTCGGTCGCCGTGTCGTTGATGCACGCCGCGTACGAGGTGACGAATCCGCTGTCGCACGTGTCCTCGGGGACGCGGCACACCACGCGCGTGCCCGCACGCACCAGCGGGCAGGTCACGGCCGCGGGCCCCTGCTCGGCATGCGGCCCCGCAACGGCCGGCGGTGCGTCCGGGATCCATGCCATCACGGCCGCGAGCACCGGCGCGGCGAACCATCCTCGATCGGTCCGTTCCATCCCGTCATCCTCCTTCGGTTCCACACGCGGCTGACGGTACGGGCCGTGCGGAAGCGCATCGGTGGGCACGGCAGAAGTTCCCGCTCGGCCGCGCCGGTCGCCGGGCGCGCCGCCGACGGCGGCTCCCCCGCCGGTCCGCGCGCCCGCGGTAAGTTGCCCCGCATGACCGGCTCCGCCTCCATCCGTTCCGTCCTGACCGAGGACCGCGTCTTCCCGCCGCCGGCCGACTTCGCCGCGCGCATGGGCACGGTCCAGGTGCCCGACATGGCCACGTACGCGGCCATGCACGAACGCTCCATGAAGGACCCGGAGGGCTTCTGGGCCGAGGTCGCGCGCGGCTTCCGCTGGTTCACGCCGTGGTCCAAGGTGCTCGAGTGGGAGCTGCCCGATGCGAGGTGGTTCGTCGGCGGCACCACCAACGCGTGCTTCAACGCGGTCGACCGCCAGGTGGAGGAGGGGCACGGCGACGAGACCGCCATCATCTGGGAAGGCGAGCCCGTCGGTGCCGCCGGCCCGGAGGTGCGCCGCATCACCTACCGAGAGCTGCGGGACGAGGTGGCCCGCTGCGCCGCGGCGCTCGAGTCGCTCGGCGTGCGCAAGGGCGACGTGGTGACCATCTACATGGGCATGGTCCCGGAGCTTGCGGTGGCGGTGCTCGCGTGCGCGCGGATCGGCGCGCCGCACAGCGTGATCTTCGGCGGGTTCGCCGCGCAGGCCATCGTCGACCGCGTGCAGGATGCCGCGAGCAAGCTGATCGTCACCTGCGACGGCGCATGGCGGCGCGGTGCGGTCGTGCCGCTCAAGGCGAACGTGGACGCAGCGTGCGAGAAGCTGCCGGACGTGCGGCACGTGCTGGTGCTGCGCCGCACCGGCGGCGACTGCGCCATGAAGCCGGGCCGCGATGCATGGTGGCACGACGTCGTCGCGAAGCAGCCCGCCACGCGCGCGTGCGAGCCGGTCGACAGCGAGCACCCGCTCTTCCTGCTGTACACGTCCGGCAGCACGGGCAAGCCCAAGGGAATCGTGCACACGACGGGCGGCTACATGGTCTACACCGCGGCCACCGCGCGCTGGACGTTCAACCTGGTGCCGGCGTCAGGGCAGGTCTACTTCTGCACCGCCGACCTCGGCTGGATCACCGGGCACAGCTACATCGTCTACGGCATCCTGCCGAACCGCGTGCCCACGGTGATGTACGAGGGCGCGCCGAACTTCCCGGCGGAGGACCGCTTCTGGTCCATCGTGGCACGGCACAAGGCCACGCACTTCTACACCGCGCCCACCGCGATCCGCAGCTTCATGCGCTGGGGCGACGCGCACCCGGCGAAGCACGACCTCTCCAGCCTGCGCGTCCTCGGCACCGTCGGCGAGCCGATCAACCCGGAGGCGTGGATCTGGTACCACGAGCGGATCGGCGGCGGCCGCTGCCCGATCGTCGACACCATGTGGCAGACCGAGACCGGCGGTCACGTGATCACGCCGCTGCCCGGCGCGACGCCCACGGTGCCGGGCAGCTGCACCCTGCCGATGTTCGGCGTGGACGCGGCGGTGGTCGATGACCACGGCCACGAGCAGCCGGCGAACACGGGCGGCCTGCTCGTCATCCGCCGGCCGTGGCCCGGCATGCTGCGCGGCGTGCACGGCGACCGCCAGCGATTCGTCGACACCTACTGGTCGCGCGTGAAGGGCATGTACCTCGCCGGCGACGGCGCGCGGCGCGACTCGCGCGGCTACTTCTGGATCATGGGGCGCATCGACGACGTGCTCAACGTCAGCGGCCACCGGCTCGGCACGGCGGAGGTCGAGAGCTCGCTCGTCGGCAGCAAGCTGGTGGTGGAGGCGGCGGTGGTCGGCATGCCGCACGAGATCAAGGGCACGGGCGTTGCGGCGTTCTGCGTGCTGCACCCCGACCACGCGAAGGACGCGGGCGACCTGGTGCGCCGCCGGCTGATGGACCACGTGGCGAAGGACATCGGCGCCATCGCGCGCCCCGACGTCATCCGCTTCACCAATGCGCTGCCCAAGACCCGCAGCGGCAAGATCATGCGCCGCCTGCTGCGCGACATCGCCGCCGGCAAGGAAACGACGCAGGACACCACCACGCTCGAGGACTTCGGCGTCCTCGCCAAGCTGCGCGAGAGCGACGAGTAAATCCGCTCCTGGTTAGGTTGGCACCAATTGCCTTCTCCAGAGAACTGCCCGGGTCTCTGAATCAGGAAAATGGCGCCACGCTAAGAAGGAGCGGACTTACGGCTTCCCGATCCACCATTCGCGCTCCGGGGCGGCATCGCACCAGCGCGTCATGTCGCGGAGCGCATCGATGCCGAGGAACTCGACCGCACCATCCACGGTGGCCGTGGCCGCCTCCTCGCCGCCGCGCAGGCTGACGCTGCCGCAGCTGGCAGGGTCCTCCGACGAGTACTCCGCGGCCCAGCGCAACGCCGGCGTGTTGAGCCAGGGAGCATCCACTCGGAAGTAGCCCTCGTTCATGGTGCCGTCAGCGGTCGCATTGGTCCGCGCGCTCGCGAACACCACCGTCCGCTGCGGCCGCCGCGCACCCGAGAGCCGGGTCACGCAGTACCTCGCGAACGGGTTGTCCGCGCCGTTGGCAAGCTGCGGATCCGACGGGAACCGCGCCTCGTCCCCGCCGACGAACGCGCTGTTGAGGCCGAAGCTCGGGTAGAGCGAGGCGAAGTAGTAGTACTGGTTGCGGTCCCCCAGCCGGAGCCGCTCGAGGGTGTCCGCGTTCTCGCCGACATAGAGCCGGCGGAAGTCCTGGTCGAGCCACGGCGCGAGGCGCCACGGGTAGCGCTTGCGCACCTCGACGTCGCCGCCGTACGCCTCGGGCGGGATGGGCGCGCCGGTCTCGTCGCGGGCATCCAGCCCGGCACGGAAGCCAGGCAGCACCGCGCCGCCCTGGTCGGCCGCGTAGCCCACCCACGCCGCGGCCACCGCCCGCAGCGCCGCTGCCTCGCGCACCCGCGCCGCGGTGCGGCGCGCACCCAACGCCACGGGCACGAGAATCGCCACCAATACACCGATAATCGCTAGCACCACCAGCAGTTCAACCACCGTGAAGCCGCGCACGCGGGCCACCGTGCGGAATTCCCCCGAACCCGCTGTCCCCGGACCGCGTTCGTACGGAGATTGGTGGAAGCAGCACATGGAACCCTCCATAGTATTCCACCCCCTATGAACGCTCCCCCGACACTCGCCGCACGAGCCGCCACGCGCTCCGCCGCGCCGTTGATCGCCGTCGTCTCGGCAGCGGTCGCCGCGGCCGGCGCCGAGCGCGTTTCGGCCGCGGACACCATCCAGGCGTCGTTCCCCGCGCCCGCGCTCGATCGCTGGATGTACCCGTTCAACTCGACGCCCGGCTCGCGCGCCGTCATCAGCACCTTCGGCAGCACGCCGGGCGCACCGGAGTTCGACAGCCGCGACGGCCAGATGCTGGCGGCCTTCGCCACCGGCTCGCAGGTGCCCATCGGCCAAGGAAACGCGCTGACGGTCACGCGCGCACGGCTCACGGTCGAGGTCTCAAACAACCTGATCTTCGTCTACGACCCGACGCAGGACCCGTGGCAGTGCTTCGTGGCCACCGGCGACCCCGCGTGGACGCCCGACGCAGACCCAGGCCAGCCCGTGGAGTGCCACGGCGTCGGCTTCCGCAACGGCTGGACGGCGACCACCTTCCAGGAGAACTCGCCCTACGCGCCCACCGGCTCCAACCTCCTCTTGCCCGGCATCCGCAACGCATTCGCAGCCGAGGCGCTCTCAGGCGGCATCGTCGCCGACGTGTCCCAGTCGCCGCGCGACCGCCGAGATCCGGTGCCCTTCGCCGTCGGCACCATCGCCGGGCTGGCGCCGGGATCGCTCGTCGCCGCCGGCACGCAGATGACCTTCGACATCGACGTCGCCAACCCGGCCATCCAGGACTACCTCCGCGCCGGCCTGAACGGCGGACGCGTCTTCCTCGCGCTTTCGAGCCTCACGTTCGTGCAGCAGCAGGCGGGCCAGTTCCCGGCGTTCATCGCCAAGGAGAACGTCTACGTGCAGCTGGGAATCTCGCAGCCGCCACGCCTGGAACTGGACGTCGCCACCGGGCCCGCGTGCCGCTTCGCCGACCTCGACTGCAACGGCGCGGTGAACGGCTTCGACCTCGGCTTGCTGCTCGGGGCATGGGGCACCGATGGCAGCACCTCGGGCGCAGACCTCAACCACGACGGCACGGTCAACGGATCCGACCTGGGGCTCCTGCTCGGCGCCTGGGGCTGAGGCCACGATGCCGCGCCCCGCGCCCGCGGAGCGCACCCGGCGCGTCAGCGCACGGCCGCCCGCGGGGCCTGCTCGGAGAGCGCCTCGAGCAACGCAAGCTGCGCCGCACGGATGGTGCGCTCGCCGCTTGCGATCAGGTCACGCGCGATCGACTCCGGCAGCTTCATGCGAGCCGCAACCGCGCCATAGGTGAGCCCATTGCTGTGGTGCAGGCGCAGCGCCATGCGTTCATGGTGCGAGAGCATCTCGAGCACCCGCGCGAGGAACCCGTCGCGAGCCTCGAGCACCTCCGGCAGCAGGACATCGCCACGACCCGCCGTTGTGCAGCGGTTGACCTTCCGTTCCCGCAGTTCGATGACATCCGACATGCGTGCACTCCTTTGCAACGCTTCGGCTGAAACACCGGCCTTCGGCTGGCGGGCCAGAACATCAACATCCGTGTCGACCGTGCCCGAGCGGGCACGAAACTCCGACCGCCGCCACCGCGATCGGGAAGTTACACGAAATCACGCCGCCGCGGGCAAGGCATTGATTTGGTTTGCGAGGGAATCCCAAGAATCCCGGAAGCCCATGGCCTGGACCAGTGGCCCGACCGCGGAGACGACCATGGGGTCGAACTGCGCGCCGGACTGGACCTCGAGTTCCTCGAAGGCCTGGTCGAGCGCCACGGGCGCGCGGTACGGTCGAACGCTGGTCATGGCATCAAGCGCATCGGCCACGCACACGATCCGGGCATGAAGCGGAATGCCGTTCCCGACCATCCCGTCGGGGTATCCAAGCCCGTCCCAGCGCTCGTGGTGCCAGCGGGCGGCCGAGGCCGCGAACGCCAGCACCGGGATCCGGCGGAGGATGGTGCCGCCGTAGACGGTGTGCCGGCGCACGGTCGATGCCTCGGCGACGGTGAGCGGACCGGCCTTCTGCAGGATCTCCGCAGGGACCAGGATCTTGCCGACGTCGTGCAGCAGCGCGCCGATCCGAAGGTTGCGCAGCTCGGCCGCGTCCATGCCGAGCGAGGAGCCGAGCATGGTGGCGAGCGCGGCCACGCGAACGGCGTGCCCGGACTGCAGGGGGTCGGCGGCATCGATCTGCTCGACGAGTTCGCCGACCAGGCTCGACAGGCTGCAGTCGGTGAGCGGGCGCGCGGGCACCGGGTCCACGGGCGTGGACCGCGGCTCCGCGCGGATCCATGCCGAGCGCGCGGCACGCGGCAGCTGGCCGGCGGGCGCATCGGTGGGGGCGATCTCGGGGCGGGTGCGTTCGATCGGGTCCTGCATCTTGCTTCTGACCTCCTGGCGCCGTGCGCCGCAGCGAGGCGATCGGCGCAGCCATGGGCCGACTGAAGCGACTGCTCCGCTTTTTCCGACGAACGCGCGAAGGGCCGGGAATAACCCTCCCCGCTGCCCCGCAGGCGCGCCCACTAGAATTCGGCCCGGCCATGCGCGTCGCCGCGACCACGATGTTCCGTCCACCCAAGGCTCGCGCCGTCGAAGTTGCCTGCGCCCCGGACGCAGGCGCCGACACCGCGGCCATCCCGGCCACCACGTTCGCACGCGTGCTCGGCGGCGTCACGGGAAGCGCTGCGGTCCGTGCCGCGCTCGACGAACTGGTGCAGGGCGGCGCGCTGGCCGAGGACACCACGCCCCGGATGTTCGTGTACCGCGCCGCGCACGGCGGCAAGCGCTGGATGGGGCTTGTCTGCGCGGCCGACACGCGCGACCTGGTGCACCTCTTCCCGAACGCCGCCTCCGACGAGGAGATCGCGGCCGCCAAGGCCGACCTCGACGCCATCGGCGCGCAGCTGGTGCCGGGGCTCGTGTGCACGGATGCGTCGCCGGACCTGTCGTACCAGTTCGTGTGCGACACCAACGAGCGGCCCGCCTACCACTTCGTGTCGCCGACCGATGGCTCGACGCACAGCGCATGGGACGTGCGCCATCCGCAGGCGTACGTGACGGCGCTCGCCGACCTCGCGGCCGAGGAGCTGCGCGGCGGCGCGGCACAGGTCGTGGCCGCGCACCTCCACGGCACCATGCCGCTCGTCATCATCACGCCCGACGGCGACGTCGCCGCGGCCACCGGCCCGCTCGCGCCGCGCTGCGGACTGTTCGTCACGAGCCGGCCGGTCGCCTGACCTGCGTGCGGCCGGGCCGCGCCCTGCCCACGGCTACACTTCCTGCATGACTGCCTTCGCATCGCAGGGCCCGTCCGCCGCAAGCAACGCCGGTCCCGCCAAGGTGCTGGTGTGCGACCCGATCGCCAAGAGCGGGCTCGACGCGCTCAGGGGGCTCGGCTGCCTGGTGATGAACGACCCGGAGCTCGCCGAGGGCACCCTGGCCCGGGCGGTGAAGGACACGGCACCGGAGGTCCTCATCACGGGCACCACGCCCGTCACCGCCGAGGCCATCGCGGCCAGCCCGCGGCTGGCGATGATCGTGGTCGCCGGCACCGGCACCGAGCACGTCGACGTGGCCGCGGCGAGCCGCCGGGGCATCTTCGTGGCCAACTGCCCCGGCCGCAACGCCACGGCGGTGGCCGAGCTGGCATGGGCCCTCATCCTCGGCTGCGACCGGCGCCTGCCGGAGCAGGTCGAGGCGCTGCGCGCGGGGCACTGGCGCCGGCGCGACTTCGCGCAGGCCGCGGGCCTGCACGGCCGCACGCTCGGCATCGTGGGCCTCGGGCAGGTCGGGCAGGAGATCGCCGGAATCGGCCGCGCGTTCGGCATGGACGTCATCGCCTGGAGCCGCAACCTCACCGAGGAGAAGGCGCTCGAGCACGGATGCGGCTTCTGCGGAAGCCTCCTGAACCTCGCCAAGCTCAGCGAGGTGGTGAGCGTGAGCGTCGGCGGCGGCGAGGACACCGACAACCTCATCAACGACAAGTTCATCGCCGCGCTGAAGCCGAACGCCATCCTCGTGAACACGAGCCGCGGCGGCGTCATCGAGCAGGCCGCGCTCCGCAACGCCGTGCGCACGCGCGGGCTGCGAGTGGGCCTCGACGTGTGGGCCGAGGAGCCCGAGGGCCACGAGGGCACGTTCGCGGATCCGCTGGTGCACGAGGCCGGCGTGATCGGCACGCACCACGTGGGCGCGCTCACCGAGCAGGCGCAGCGGGCCGTGGCCGACGAGGTCGTGCGCGTGGTGCGCGCATGGACGGAGCGCGGGCACGTGCCCAACTGCGTCAACCGCGCGGTGGCCACGCCGGCCACCAACCTGCTCGCCGTGCGGCATGTCAACCGCCCGGGCGTGCTTGCCCACGTGTTCGAGATCCTGGGCGAGGCCAGCATCAACGTCGAGGAGATGGAGAACATCGTCTACGCCGGCGGCGAGGCGGGCCTGGCCCGCATCCAGGTGGCCAAGGCGCCGAGCGAGGACCAGCTGAAGGCCATCCGCGCCAACGCGAACATCCTCAGCGCGACGCTCAGCACCATCACACGGCGGATGTGACCGGCGGGGACGCGCCATGGAACTCGACGTCGCGTCCATCCCCGCCAGCCTGCGCTACAACCTGATGATCGGCGCCATCGTGCCCCGCCCCATCGCGGTGGTCGGCACAAGCAGCACGGAAGGACGGCCGAACCTGGCGCCCTTCAGCTTCTTCATGGGCTGCGGGTCCGACCCGATGACGCTGGTGGTGAGCATCGCCAACCCGCCGGGAGGCACGGGCGAGAAGGACACGCTCCGCAACGCCAAGCCCGTGGCCGAGGGCGGCACCGGCGAGTTCACGGTCAGCGTGGCCACCGAGGCGAACATCGCGCGCGTGGTGGCGTGCGCCGAGCCGCTGGCGCACGGCGAGAGCGAGTTCGAGCTCACCGGGCTCACGCCGGTGGCGGGCAGCGCGGTGCGCGCGCCGCGGCCCGCGGAGAGCCCGGTCACGTTCGAGTGCCGCACGCTGCAGGTGATCCGCATGGCTCCCGGGCGCCAGGGCGCGGGCAACCTGCTCGTCGGCGAGGTGGTCCGCGTGCACCTGGCCGACGGGCTGGTGAACGAGCGCATGCACGTGCATGCCGACCTCCTGCGCGCGGTCGGCCGCATGGGCGGCAGCGACTACTGCACCACGCGCGAGCGCGCCCCGATCCCCGCGGGCCGCGCCGCGCTCGGGCACGCCGTCGAGTGGCACTGAGACTGCTCCCGTTCCTCCCGGACCATCTTCGGCGGGCGCACGATCCGCAGCACGGCGCCGTCCTGCGATGGGGTCAGCCGGCGCCGCTGAGCTCGTCGAGCATGGCATCCACCGCGCGCTCGAGGTGGTCGAACATCGCCGCGAACGCCTCAGGGCCGTGCTCGTAGGGGTCCGCGACGTCGTCGGGTGCGGCACCCGCGCCGAAGTCCGTCATCGCGCGCAGCTTCTCGCGCGGTGCGCCCCGGCGCTCCAGCCCCGCCAGGTTCTGCGCATCCATGTAGACGATCAGGTGATGGTGGTCGAAGTCTCGCGCGGTGACCTGCCGCGCGACGCTCGGCAGGTGGATGCCGCGCCGGGCGGCCTCGTTGAGCGTGCGCGGGTCCGGGCGGTCGCCCGCGTGCCAGCCGCCGAGGCCGGCGCTGTCCACCTCGAAGCGGCCGAGCACGCCGCGCTCGCGAGCGCGGTGGATAAAGATGCCCTCCGCAGCCGGGCTGCGGCAGATGTTGCCGAGGCAGAGGAAGAGGACGCGCGTCGTTTCGTGCTTCGTGCTCATGTGAGAACCGGAAACTGCGGCTCCGCTCCATTTTCCGACCTTCGGGCGGCGCCCTGAGTCGTACACTCCTCGTGTCGGAGTTCTTTCTCAACCTGGGGCCGTACCGGCATCGACCGGACAGGCAACGCACGGTGTGGCGCGTCGTGGAGCATGCCGGCCACGTAAATAGCATGCAAACCTTACGACTGCCAACACGCAGTACGCTCTCGCCGCCTAATTAGGCGACGCAGCGAGCTCTCCCACGCCTGAGTAAGGGAGCCGCTGTCAAACATCAGGCTGGACCCAATGGGCTGACATGCCTCGGCGGGTCGAGATGACGCATGTCTTGGAACGGAGCGCCCCGCTGCGGGGACACGCCCGGACGACAATCGTTCCGCAGACACACGCGTAGAGGCACCGTGCGGACTGTTTCGGCACAGGGGTTCGACTCCCCTCGGCTCCACTCTCACGCGCACCATCCCCCGGCCATGGCCCGGGGGATCGTCGTTTCGGCGCCTGCCCTTATCGGACGGCCGCGCGGCCGGCCTGCGGAAGTCCGCCGCACCTGCATGGATCGGCCGTCGTCTTCCGTATCAGGGACTGGTGCAACCCATGCGACCGTCCCCGGACACCTGCATGACCACGCCCAGCGACCCGTCCCCGGACCCCGCTCGCGACCTCCGCGAACGCCCCCCCGCCTCCGCGGCAGAGGCGGCCACGCGCTACTGGGGGGTCATCTACGCCTACATCCGCCAGGCCGGCCGCCGCGACGAGGAGGCCCGTGACCTCACGCAGGGGTTCATCGCCGACGTGCTCCTCGGCCGCGACCTCACCTCCAAGCTCGACGAGCGCCGGGGCCAGTTCCGCACGCTCCTCCTGAGCGCGGTGCGCAACTACCTGGCCGACCGCTACCGCCACGACCATGCGGCGCGCCGGCAGCCCGCCGATGGCCGCGTGGTCCGCAACGACGACCTCGCCGCGGATGCGGTTGGCGACCCGCGCCATGCCGCCCCGGAGGCCGCGTTCCACCGCGCGTGGATCAGCATGCTCATCCGCGATGCCTCCGATGCCCTGCGCAACGACTGCATGGCCAATGGCCGCGGCGCGGCGTGGGACATCTTCGAGTCGCGCATCCTCCGGCCCATGCTCGAGGGCGCCGAGCCGGCTTCGTACGAGCTGCTGATGAGGCGCTGGGGCCTCGACGTGCCCAGCAAGGTCTCGAACACCATCGTCTCGATGCGCCGCGCGTTCGCGGGGCACCTCCTGCGGCTCGTCGGCACCACCGTCGACCGCTCGGACGCCGCCGCGCGCGACGAGCTGCGCGCACTGCTTGCACTCATGGAAGGACGTTCCGCATGAACGGCGATACCGACCGCAACCACCGCCCCGAGCCCCTCGACGACGAGTCCCTGCGCGACACGCTGGCCTGGGTGCTGCGCGCCTTCGACCAGCCGGCGATTTCGGCCGGCGACTGGATCGCCCACGAGGTGGATCCCTCGCGCCCCTCGGCGGTGGCGCTCCTCACCGACCCCACGACCCCGGTCTCCCGCATCCGCCGCGCCCGCGTGCTCTGGGCCGCGCTGCGCGCCGAAGGCGAGACGACCGGGGAGCGGACCATGGGAAGCCGGCTCGCGGTGGCCGCCACCGCCAGCGCCTTCCTCTTCCACGGCGAGCGCATCTCCAACCACGACGACGAGGCGCTCCTGCGCGCGCTGCGCAGCGTGACCGCCGACGACTCGGTCCCCGCGGAGGTGCGGACGATGGTCAGGATGGCGGAGCTAAAGCTGTCGGGCCCGGGACCGACTCGGGACGCAGCTCGCCATCCGAGCCGGTGAGCGGCTCGGAGGACGGGTTGCGGGCAGGCAGCTCGTCCCAGCGGATGCGCGTTCCGCCCACGGTGGTGCCCGTCGCGAATGCCGCGTCGATCAGCGCGATCTCGTAGCCCGAGAGGGCGTTCACCTCGCGCGTCTGCGCGTCGCCGAGGCGCGACGCGGCCTCGAGGACATCGATGCTCGTGCGCAGGCCCACCTCGAACTGCCGCACCTCGGCCTCGTAGGTACGCGCCGCGAGGATGGACTCGAGCCGCGCCGCCAGGATTCGCTGCCACGCCGTGTCGAGGTTGTCGACGGCGTTGAACACCTCCTGCCGGATGGCAAGCGCGCGCGCGTCCTTGGTGGCCAGCCGCTGCACGCGGCTGAGCACGGCGCGGCGCAGCTGGCTGAGGCGCGCCTCGTTGTCGATGGGGATCTCGGCGCGCGCGGCGACCCGGTACTGGTCCGCATCGCTCAGGTTGCTGAATGTCTCGGAGAAGCCGCTGCCGCGCCCGAATCTCTCGTAGGTGTAGTCGACGGTGAGGAGGGGCAGCGATGCGTTGCGAGCCACCTCCACGTTGGACGCGTCCACGGCGAGCTGCAACTCGAGCTCCAGCATCTCCATGCGGTTCCGCACGGCGCCGTCGGCCATCACGTTGGCGTCCAGCTGCAGCCCGAGCGGGTTGGGCTGCGTGGCCGGGATGACGAGCGTCCCGTCCTGCATGGGCATGTCCGGGTCGTTGAGGATGCGCTTCAGGTCGCGCTGCCGGTTGCGCAGGCCGGCGTCGGCCAGGATCAGCGCCTCCAGCGTCGAGCCCACGCCGCTCTGCGCGCGCAGGAGCTCCACCTGCGGCGCATCGCCGTTGTCCACGCGCCGCTGCGCGCGCTCGAGCTGGATGATGGCGAGGTCGTACTGCTGCTTGCGCACCTCCAGCTCGCGGAAGCTGCGGTAGTGGTTCCAGTAGGCCTTGTCCGCGTTGGACAGGATGCGGATGGCCTCGAGCTTGGTGCGCGTGTCGGTGATCTGCCCCTGCAGCTTGGCCACGCGGATGGAGGCGGTGTTCGCGTCCACGCCCGCGCCGCGCAGCAGCGGCTGGCTGATCGAGAACAGCAGGCCGCCCTGGTCCTGGACGCCTTGCGTGGAGCTGGTCGTGTACTGCGGCTGGAAGCTCACCGTGCCGCCGGTGGCGAGCGGCACGCGCACGCCCACCTGCGCCTGCTCCGCGAACACACCCTGCGAGTTCTGCAGCTGGTTGGCGGTGTTCTGGTTGTTCTGGCTGTAGTTGGCGAAGAACACGCTGTTGAACTTCGCCTCCTCCTCGGTGATGGTGGTGCGCGCGATGTCCGGGGCCACCAGCTGCACGCGCAGGTCGAGGTTGTTGGCCAGCGACAGCGCGCGCACCTCGGAGATGGAGAGCGTGCGGCTCTCGTCGTACTGGGTGCCCTTGAACCCGCCCACCGTGGCCTTGGAGACGGCCTCCTCGGTCGGGATCGGCGGCCCGAACTCCACCTCCGAGAGCGCGAGCGGCTGGATCTCGCGGCGCGCCTCGTCGGGCGCGGTGTACGGCGTGACCTGCGCCTTGAAGAGGTCGGTCTGGCAGCCGCCGGCGGCCGCGGCGGCCGCGGCGAGCGCGATCCGCCCGAGGATGGCCCGCGCCCGCTCACTCATGGCGCAGCGCCTCGATGGGATCGAGCCTCGACGCCTTGTACGCGGGCCACATGCCGAACAGCACGCCGACGCCCGCGCTGAAGACCAGTGCCACGGCGATGGCCCACGGCGGCACGTCGGCCTGCTCCAGGTTGGCGCCGGGGATGAAGGTGAGCGAGAGCGCCATCAGCTTGCCGATGACCAGCCCCACGAGCCCGCCCAGAAGCGTGAGCGTCACCGCCTCCAGCAGGAACTGCAGCAGGATGGCCGAGCTGGTGGCGCCGACTGCCTTGCGCAGGCCGATCTCGCGCGTGCGCTCGCTCACCGACACCAGCATGATGTTCATGATGCCGATGCCGCCCACCAGGAGCGAGATGCCGACGATGCCGCCCGCGATCGCGGTGACGCCGGAGGCCAGGCTCTTGAACTGGTTGATGAACTGGTCGATCGCCGCCACGCGGAACGTGTCGGGATCCTCCTTGGTCAGGCCACGCTGGCGGCGAAGCACGTACTCGATCTCCGCCTTGGCCTCCTCGGCCACCTCCGGGCTCCTGGCGATGGCAACGAACTGCATGAAGTACCAGCCTTCGAGGAGCTTCTCCGCCACGCTGAACGGCACGAAGATCTCGGCCTGGCTGGAGTTCATGCCGAACATCCTGGCCTGGAGCGTCTCCACCACGCCCACCACCAGGAACCGCCGTCCGCCGAGCAGCACGTGCGAGCCGATGCCGCCGCTGCCCGCCTCGTCGAGGCTGAGCTCCTCGACCGCGGCCTCGTTGACGAGGGCGACCTGACGGGCGGTCTCAACGTCGATCTGCGTGAAGGGCCGGCCGCGCAGCACCTTGCGGCCGATGGCGTCGTGCCACGCCGGCCAGATGCCGGTGATGCTCATGCCCTCGATCAGCTGCGTGTCGCTCTCCACGCTCAGCGTGATGTCCACGAGCGGCGAGATGCCCTTGAGCGAGGGGCACTGGTCGGCGATGGCGCGCGCCTCCTCGATGCGCAGGCGGCACTTCTCCCACGGGATCTTGCTGCGGGGCACGTTGTCGGGCCGGTTCGGGAAGACGTAGAGGCGCGCCGCGCCCACGCTCTCGAACTCGGTCAGCACCTTGGTCTTCAGGCCGGTCAGCGCGGCGATCACCGCGGTGACGCTGGCCACGCCGACGATGATGCCGAGCGCCGTCAGGAACGACCGCGTCTTGTTGGCCCAGATCTGGCTCAGCGCCATGCCGATGGTCTTCAGGAAGAAGAACCCGCTGAGGCCGCCGCGCGGCGCGCTGCCGGTGCCGCGCGCGCTCATGCCGCGGCCCCCGCGGCCGCCAGCCGCGCCGCCTGCGCCTCGCGGGCACCCGCCACGTGCGACGCCACCTCGGGGTCCTCCTCGGCGGGAAGGTCGCTCAGGATGCGCCCGTCGCGCAGGCGGACCACCCGCCGGCAGTGCGCGGCCACGTCGTTCTCGTGCGTGACGATGATGATCGTCTGGCCCTCGCGGTGCAGCTGCGTGAACAGCGCGAGGATCTCGCCGGTGGTGGCGGTGTCGAGGTTTCCCGTTGGCTCGTCGGCCATCAGGATCTTCGGGTTGCTCAGGATGGCGCGCGCGATGGCCACGCGCTGCTTCTGCCCGCCGGAGAGCTGGTTCGGGCGGTGGTCCATGCGATTGCCCAGGCCGACGCGCTCGAGCGCCGCCGCGGCGCGCGCGCGGCGCGCGCGAAAGCCGCCCGCGGTGGCCGAGTACATGAGCGGCAGCTCCACGTTCTCCAGCGCCGTCTGGCGGGGCAGGAGCTCGAAGCTCTGGAACACGAAGCCGATGTCGACGTTCCGGATCAGCGCCAGCTCGTCGGGCTTCATGGAGCTCACCAGCCGGCTGCCGAGGCGGTACTCGCCCGAGGTGGGGCGATCGAGGCACCCGAGCATGTTCATCAGCGTGCTCTTGCCGCTTCCCGAGCTTCCCATGATGGCCACGAATTCGTTGCGATGGATGTCCAGGTCCAGCTCGCGCAGCGCATGGATGGTCTCCACGCCGACGCGGTAGACCTTGGTGATGCCGCGGAGCTGGATGATCGGCTCTTCCATGTTCGTCGTGCCGAGCCTCAGAACCTCATCCGGCCGCCGCGACCAGGCCCGCCGCCCATGCGCATGCCGCCGCTGGGATCTCCGCCGGAATCGTCGTCCCAACCGCCGAATTCCTTGTGCACCGCGTCACCGTCCTTCAGCCGTTCGAGCACCTTGTAGGGACCGGTGATCACGGTCTCCTCGGCCTTCAGCCCGTCGGCGATGACCGTGTTGGTGAGGTTGGAGGCACCGGTCGCCACCACGGTGGCCACGGCCTTGCCGTCAACCACCCGGAAGACGAGGTTGACTGTCTTCTTGCCGGCAACGACGAGCGGGCTCTCGCGAAGGGCCTCGGGCATCAGGTCGATCTTGCGCTCCACCACCGCCTGGCTGGGCACATGCACGCCGCTGTGCGCGGCGATGGAGACCTCGACGTTGCCGCCGAGGCCGCTGAACACCTGCTCGCCGCCGAGGTCGAGGAGCACGGCCGTCTTGAAGTAGCCGGTGCCGTCCTTCGCCTCGACCGTGCGGCTCAGCGCCACCTCGTCGACGACGCCCTTGAACACCCGGTTCTTGTAGCCGTTGATGCGCACCTCGGCGGACTGGCCCTTGGCCACGCGGGGAACGTCCGTCTCGCTGACCTTCGCCGTGAGCTTCATCCTGCTCAGGTCGGCAATGGTCATGATCTTGGTGCCCGGGTTGTTCATGGTGCCAACCACCACCAGTTCACCCACCTCGGCGTTGAGCTGCGTGACGACGCCGTCGATGGCCGCCACCACCACCGTGCGGCGGAGGGCCTCGCGCTGCTGCTCGATGGCCGCCTCGGCGGCGGCCAGGCTCTTCTCCAGCTGGACGATCGTGTTCTTCTGCGCCTGGAACTGGCTCTCGAGGTCACGCGCGCGGGTCACCGCGTCCTCGTAGGACTGCCGGCTCACGTCGCCGGCGCGGAACAGGGACTCCTGGCGCAGGGCGATGGCCTTGGCGTTCTCCAGGTTGTTCTGGCTGCCCACGATGCGCGAGCGCTCGGCCTCCAGGCGGTAGCGCTCGCCGTCGCGGCGGGCCTCCGCGCTCTGCAGCGCGGCCTTCAGGTCGCGGTCATCGAGACGCATCAGCAGATCGCCGGCACGGACCCGGTCACCCTCGCGACGGGGCAGTTCCACGATGCGCGCGGAGACCTCCGCGGAGATGTCGACCTTCCGGATGGGCTCCACGATGCCGGGGGCCGACACCGTCTCCACCACCACTCCCTCCTCCACCGGCTCCATGCGGACCGCGGTGCCCTCAGGTGCCCCGAAGTCCAGGGCCTTCCAGATGTCCTTCCCGGCAAACAGCGCCACCAGCCCCAGGACGGCAAGCGACACGGTGGAGATGACGATTGCTTTGCGCATTGAAGGCTGGCCGGCGGGCCTGTGGAGGCGAACGCAAAGTGTATGTCCCGGAACATGTCCGAACCGGGCCGAGGTCCGCCCTTCCGAGGCGTTCAAGGATGGCTGAAACGCGCCCGAAACGGGCGCGGTGGCGTCAACGCGAGGGCTCGATGGTCACGGTGAGGCCGCGCGTCTGGAACTGCTCCTGAATCAGTTCCGCGCGCTCCCGGTGGGTCACCAGGAGGAGCGCCACGCCGGCGTCGTGCGCCTCGATGGTGCGCTCCATGGCGTCATGCGCGGAAAGCCGCGCAAACTCCACCACCGAGCGCGCGACGAACAGGAACTCGTTCACGTCGTCGTTGTGCAGGAGCACTGCCCACCCGCGCATCGGCTTGCGCTGCGGCGGCGCGACGTCGGGTTCGAGGGCTGCCGTGCCCCCATCGGGCGCTTCCTGGATCGAGTGCTCGCTGGACATGAACCTCCAAGTAGACCCCGAACGCGCTCGGGATTTCAAGAGCAATATCCGGTTATTGGCATCAATTCCCGGTCAATTCCACCGGAACACCAGCTTGCCGAACTGCTCCCCGGCCTCCAAGCGCCCGTACGCGCGCTGCGCATCCTCCGGCGCAAAGACCTCGTCCACCACGGGCGTCAATGCACCGGACCGCAGGAGCGCGACCACGGCGCGGAACTCGTCCATGGTGCCCATGGTCGAGCCCACGATCGAGAGCTGGTTCCAGAAGACGCGCGCGAGGTCGGTGGACGGGTCGGGGCCCGTCGTGCAGCCGCACGTGACCAGCGTGCCGCCGCGCGCCATGCTCTTGATGCACGCCATGTGCACCGACTTGCCGACGCTCTCGGCCACGATGTCCACGCCGCGGCCGCCGGTGGCCCTGCGCACCTCGCGCGACCAGTCGGTGCCGGAGTCGAGCACGCAGTGATCGGCACCCAGCGCCTTGGCACGCTCGAGCTTCGCGGCATGCCGGCTGGTGACCACGGTGGTGCAGCCGAAGTGCCTCGCGATGGCGAGCGCCGCGAGCGCCACGCCGCCGCCGATTCCCGGGATCAGCACGGTCATCCCCGCCTGCAGCCGAGCGCGCGTCACCAGCATGCGCCACGCGGTCAGGTGCGTCAGCCCGAACGCGGCCGCCTGCACGGGGTCGATGCCGTCGACCGCAAGCACGCTCGCGGCAGGCGCCGTGAAGGACTCGGCGTGCGTGCCGGGGCCGTGCTCGCCGATCATCCAGATGTCCTCGCCCGCGGGCGCGCGCCCGGGCACCGGCTGCTCGGGGCGCATGACGGCGGCGTTCACAACCACGCGCCGGCCGACCCACGATGCATCCACGCCCGCGCCCACGGACTCCACGATGCCGACGCCGTCGGAGCCGCCCACCGTCGGCCAGTGCACCTCGATGCCCGGCAGCCCGCGCCCGACCCAGAGATCGAGGTGGTTCAGCGCGCTTGCCTCGGTGCGCACCCGCACCTCGCCGGGGCCCGCTGCGCACGGGGCGCGGTCGGCGGTGAAGCGGACGTTCGGCGTGACGGGCGTTCCCTGACGCAGGACTTCGATGGCGCGCATGGGGGCCGAGTGTAGGACCCGGCAACCTACGATGCCTTCCGGAGAACCCGCCATGCAACGCACGCTTGCCGCACTGCTTGCCGCCCTGCTCTCGATGCCCGCCTCCGCGCTGCCCCAGCAGCAGCAGATGGCCGAGCGCGCGCGGCAGGTGGCCCAGCAGATGGCCCTCTGCCCGGTCAAGACGCCGCAGGCCCGGCTGGATGCGGGGCTGGTGCGGCCGAACACCGAGGTGAGGTTCGAGGCCACCCTCATGAACACCCTCGACCGGCCGGTGACGTGCGTGCGCAGCTCGCCCAGCTGCACGTGCACCACGGTGGACATGCTCGGGAAGGTGATCCCCGCGGGCGGCACCATCACCGTCCCGCTCTCCATGCGCACGAGCGGCGCCACGGGCGAGAAGACCGCGGAAGTCGTGCTCATGTTCAAGGACGTTCCCGGGCTGGTGGAGCTCTCCATCCGCGCGGAGGTGACGTACCCGGTGCGGGCGTTCCAGATGTCGACGGGCCCCGACGGCAAGCAGCGCCGCGACCCGTTCATCAACGCCTTCGACAACAAGGCCAACGTCAAGGGCGAGATCACGGTCGAGTCGATCGACGGCGCGCCGTTCCGGGTGACGGGAGTCGGCGGCCTGCCCACGTCGTACGTGGACTTCGACCCCGCCAACCAGCAGCCGCGCGAGAGCTACCGCGTGCGCTACGACTTCTCCGCGCTCCCGTGCGAGCAGGTGCCCAAGTACCTGGTGATCGAGACCGACCGCCCCGATGCCCGGCTCATCGACCTGCGCGTCCGCCACGAGTGCACGCGCATCAACCCGGCGTTCAGCTTCGCGCAGTACCGCGAGAACCTGGGCGTGATCGCCCCCGGCGAGACCAGGACCTTCGAGGTCGAGATCAAGCATGCCAACGGCGTGCGCATCGACTCGGTGGCAAGCACCGACGCGCGGCTCGAGGCGCGGATCCTCGGGCAGCGGACCGGCGCGGAGGACGGCATCCTGGTGGCCGTGGGGGTGACTGCCCGGCCCGACGCGCAGGGCATGGTGCTTGCGCCGCTGCGCTTCGTGGGCGTGGGTCCAGACCCCAAGACGCCGGTGCCGCCCGGACAGCCGGTGGCCACCACGCCGCGCCAGAGCGACTTCCTGATCTACGCGAAGGTCGAGAAGCCCATGCCCAGGCTCGAGGCCAAGCCCGTCGGCGCGCGGGAGATCGCCGTGCCGGATGCCGTGCGCGCCGAGGTGCTCGCGCCCGCGGGCCCGCGCGACGAGCGGGTGAAGGGCGACAGGATCACCACGCTCGCGGTGCCCACGGTTCCGGCGCGCGTGCGCGCGCCGCTCCCGGTGGTGCTGCGCATCGCCGAGCGCCCGAGCGAGGTGCCGATGGACCCCGCGAGGTTCGACGCGGCACGCGCGGCCATCGTGAAGGGCCTCGACTACCTGCGCGGCACGCAGGGCCCGAACGGGGGCTGGATGGAGTCCACCGCCGCCAAGGCCACCGACCAGGCGAAGCCGAGCACCGCGGTGCCCGCGGCGGTCACGGGCCTTGCGCTCAAGGCGTTCGCGCAGGCGGGCTTCGCGGCGCGCACCGACGCCACCGCGCGCAAGGCGCTCGACTACGCCCTCTCCACCACCGGTGCCGGCGGCAAGTTCGACCCGGAGCTCGGCGGCGGCCTTGCCAACTACGTGGCCAGCATGCTCCTCATGGGCCTGTCCGCGCAGCAGGACGAGGAACTCGCCCCGCGCATCGCGAGCGTGCGCGAGTGGCTCGTGCGCAGCCAGTGGGACCAGGCGGAGGGCATCGCGCCCGAGGCCGACTGGTTCGGCGGTGCGGGCTACGGCAACCATGGCCGCCCCGACCTCTCCAACACGCAGCTGATGCTGGACGCGCTGCACGACGCCGGGATGTCGACCGACGACCCGGCCGTGCAGCGTGCCCTGGCCTTCGTGAGGCGCACGCAGAACACCATGGACAACGACGCCTCCTGGGCGCGCAACGGCACGGCCGACGGCGGCTTCGTCTACACGCCCGCGAACGGAGGCGAGAGCTTCGCGAGCGACGCCGCGGGCGAGGGCCGCTACGGAGAGAAGATGCCGCCCGGCACGCGCACGCTGCGCAGCTACGGCAGCATGACCTACGCCGGCTTCAAGAGCATGCTCTACGCGGGACTGGCGCCGGATGACCCGCGCGTCACCGCCGCGTGGGACTGGATACGCCGCAACTACGGATTCGCCGAGAACCCGGGGCTGGGGCAGCAGGGACGCTTCTACTACCTGCATGCCGCGGCGCGCGCGCTGTGGGCGTTCGGGCAGCCGACCGTGGAGCCCACCGCCGGCGAGTCGGCGGGGACGAAGCGCAACTGGCGCAATGACCTGGTGGCCTCGCTCCTTGCCGCGCAGCGCCCGGACGGGAGCTGGGTGAACGGCGCCGACCGCTGGCAGGAAGGCCAGGCGGAGCTGGTCACCGTCTACGCGGTGCTTGCGCTCGAGGAAGCCATCAAGCCGGTGCTCGTCAGCGAGTGACGGGCGAGCTTGCGCGCCACGCGAGCGCCGTCAGCGCCAGCGCGGACGCAAGCAGGACGGCGCCCAGGGCCTGGTGGGCAGTGGTGGAACTGGCTTCCCACCACGGAACCGACTCGCCGCGGCGCAGGAGCACCGCCACCAGCGCGGCAATGCCGAGAAGCAGCTGCAGCGACACCGAGTGCATCAGCGCCTTCCCGAGCGCACGCACCGGGCGGATGTCGGTCAGGCGGCCGCACCGCATGCCCGCGATGAACACCACGATGAAGGCGACCAGTGCCATGGTGACGTGCCCGTGCAGCGCCCATGCGGGGATCTTTGCACCGGCGTCCGCGGTGGGCGTCGACTGCAGGTGACGCATCGATGCGCCCAGGAAGAGCTGGCAGACGAGCGCCGCGAGGGCCGCCGTGGGCAGCATGCGGATGGCGCCGGAGGCCGCGCGCCCACGCACCGAGTCCCACACGCCGCTTGCCGCGAAGGTGGCGAGCAGGGCCACGCCGAACACCACCTGCCCCAGCATGCCGTGCACGATCGCGAGCGCGGTGGAAGGGCTCAGGTCGCGCGAATCCATGCTGGCCGTGAGGTTGCCCGTCACGCGCAGGCCGCCGAGCGTGCCCTGCACGATGACGAGGGCGAGCAGGACGAGCGACAGCGCGCGCGCCGCGCCGCCCAGGCGCCAGCTGCACGCCACGAACGCAAGCACCGTCGTCCCAACCAGCATGCCGAAGAGCCGGTGCGCGTGCTCGTAGAAGATGCCGCCCTTCATCTCGGAGATGGGGTAGAGCAGCATGTTGTGGCCGAAGCTGTTCGGCCAGTCGGGCACCGCGAGCCCCGCCTCGTAGCCCGTGACCAGGCCGCCGATCACGATCATCACCAGGATGTTCGCGACGGCCACGATGCCCATGAGGGTGGGTGCCGCGGGGAGCCGGCGCACCGAGGTGCGCGCACGGCCGATCGCGTCGCCCACCAGTCCGAGCAATGCGCTCACGGCAAAGAGGCCCAGCACGTACATCGCCGGCCGGTAGAGGCCGCCGCCGCCCTGCTCGTCGCGCAGGAATGCGCCGATCACCAGCAGGTTGACGGTGGCCGACACGAGCCCGACGCTGAGGCCGTTCGCCGCGCCGGGCGCCATGCGCCCTGCCACGAACCCGCCGGCAAGCACGCACGCCACCGCGCCCGCAAACAGCACCTCGCCCGCCGCCTGCCCGGGCTGCAGCATGGCGATGAAGCTCAGGGTCCACATGGCCACCGTGGTGGCGAAGCCGATCGCAAGGTTCATGGGGCGCACCCATCGTGCCCACGCGAGGGTCACGGCACCGCCCACCACGAAGAGCGCAAGGAGGGCTCCCAGCCCCAGTGGATCAGGGGCGGGGGTCATCACGGCGGCATCCTGGGCAAGCGGCATCGTCATGCTTGGCCTCTCGGCTAAAGGGGTCCCTATGCTATTCCCGTCGACCCCTGCCGATCCGCGACATGGCCGAAGTGACCACGAATACCCCCGTCCACGCGGCGGAATCCGCCATTCACGCGGCGCCGAGCGCGGCGCGCACGTGGTCGCAGCTGTCCAAGGCGCGGCTCAGCGCACTGGTGCTCCTGACCGCCGCCGCGGGCTACGCAGTGGCGCCGGCCGCACGGAACGACGCCGACTGGTGGCCGAGACTCGGGTTCACCTGCCTCGGGACGGGGCTCGCGGCCGCGAGCGCCGCCATGCTGAACCAGGTGGCCGAGCGTCGCCGGGATGCGCTCATGCGCCGGACCGCCGCGCGGCCGATCCCCGCGGGGCATGTCGACGCGAAGCTCGTGTTCGCGGTGGCCGTGGTGCTCGGCTACGCGGGCTGCGCGGTGCTCCTCTGGAAGGCCACGGCGCTTGCCGCCGCACTCGCGGGAATCAACATCCTGCTGTACGTGGTGCTGTACACGCCGCTCAAGCCGCGCACCACCTTCAACACGCTGGTGGGCGCGGTGACCGGAGCCATCCCGCCGGTCATCGGCTGGACCGCGGTGACGGGCACCATGGCGCCGGGCGCGTGGTCGCTCTTCGGCGTGCTCTTCGTGTGGCAGATCCCGCACTTCCTGGCACTTGCCTGGCTGTACCGCGCGGACTACGAGGCGGGCGGGTTCGCCATGCTGCCGTCGCGTGACCCGTCCGGCGCGGCCACGGGGCAGGCCTGCGTCCTCAGCAGCCTGATGCTGGTGCCGGTGGGCCTGCTGTGCACGCTCACGGGCGTGGCGGGGATCGCCTATGCGGCGGTGGCGCTCGCCGGCGGGCTGTGGCTTGCGGGCCTCTCGACGCGATTCCTGCGCGAGCGCACCGATGCACGCGCGCGCAAGCTGTTCCTCGCGAGCCTGGCGTACCTTCCCGTGGTGCTCGGTGCCATGGTGCTCGACCGCGGCAGCGTGGTGCCCACGGCCACCCAGGGCGACGGTGCGCGCGTCATCGAGGTACCCGAGCCGTGACGGCCCCGCGCAACGGCTTCCCCACCCTCACCTTCCGCGGCGGCGGATGGGTCATCGTCGCCGCCGCGGTGCTGCTCCTCGCGTTCCTCGCGTGGGCCCTGAGCGGCGTGTTCCTCGCCGAGCGCCCCGGCGGCCGGGGAACCGATCCCGCCAACTACGGCTTCGTGCTCGAGCCGCTCCTCGTCGACCGCGCCATGCTCGTGGGAAGCGGCAACTCGCGTGACTTCCTCGCACCGCTCGACCGCCCGGCCGCCATCCGCGGTTCCGAGGTGCTGCGCTGGAACCAGGAGCACCGGATGAAGCTCCTCGTCAGCACCGACCGCGTGGCCGGGATCGTCGTCAATGGCGAGGCGCGCGCGTACCCGCTGGCCATCCTCAACGCGCACGAGGTGGTGAACGACGTGGTGGGCGGCGTGCCGGTGGCGATCACCTACAGCCCGCTCACCGACAGCCTGGTGGCGTTCGACCGCCGCGTCGGCGGGCGCGAGCGCACCTTCCGCGTCAGCGGGCTGCTGAGCAACGCCAACCTGGTGATGTACGACGTCGTGGAGGAGGCGCAGGCAGTCGCTGGCACGGCCACCCCGGGCGCAGCCGCTGCGGCCGCCGCGGGCTCGTCTCTCTGGAGCCAGCTCGAGATGCGCGCCATCGCGGGCCCCGCGGCCGCCGAGGGGCTCTCGCTCACGGCACTGCCGGACACCAACATCACCTCATGGCGCCTGTGGCTTGCGGCGTGGCCGGACACGCAGGTGGCCACCGGGGACCCCTCGCAGTCAAGCCGCTACAAGGAATTCAGCTACGCGCGCTACTTCCTGACGCCGCGCGTGGAGTACCCGGTCAAGGACCTGGTGCCTGCCGTGCCCGAGCCGCAGACCCCGAACGCCGCGCTCGAGGCCGTGCGCGCCGGCGGGCCCCGCAGCCGCAAGACCGCCGTCGTCGAGGTGCGCGAAGGCGACGATCGCACGGTGCTCTCCGTCGCCGAGATGGTCGCCGGCGCCACCAACGGCATCTACCGCTTCGAGGTCGGCAGCCGCCAGTTCGAGGCCACCGTGCAGGACGCCCCCCTCGCCGTCCTCGTGCGCGCGGCGGACGGGAAGCCGGCGATGGTGGTGGCGCGGCTGTGGTTTGCGGGGGGATGAGCGTGGCGCCTTCGTGAGTGCGGCTTCCAGCTACTTCCCCGGCGGGGGTGGAGGCGGCGGACGCACGATCTCCCAGACAACGACCGCCACGATGGCGGCGACCAGCGCAAGCACCCAGCTGCCGGGGGAAAGTCGATCGTGAGCAAGGAACAGGGACATCCCGGGTACCTCTCTGCATGCAGGATAGCGCAGCCGATCATCGGCACCGTTCACTGCCCGAATCGACCCTACCTCGACCCCGCCCACAGCGTCGCGTACAGGACGACCCAGATCACGTCGAGCGCGTGCCAGTACATCGCGCACATGACGAGCCCCGCATGGTCGGCGGCCGTGTAGCGACCATCCCGGATGCCGCGGTAGGCGATGAGGAGCGGCGGCAGGCCGCCGAGCACGTGCAGCGCGTGCGTGCCGGTGAGCACGTAGAAGGTCCACGCGTAGAGGCCGCTCATGATGGTGGCCTGCGCGCGCCAGAGCTGCGTCCACGCCAGCACCTGCACCACCAGGAAGAGCGCCGCCAGCCCGAGCGTCGCGGCCATCGCGTGCTCTGCGCGCGCAGTGCGCCCCTGTCGCACGGCGCGCACCGCATCCTGCATCGTCCAGCTCGAGGCCAGCAGCGCAACGGTCGAGAGGAGCAGCGCGCCCGGCAGCGGCGGAGTGCCCCTGGGCATCCACTCCCGCCCCGGCGGCTGGTCGAGGCGCACCACCACATAGCCGAGTATGCAGCCCGCGAAGATCATCACCACGACGGCGATGAACACCCACATGCCGAAGATGCCGGCCGACCCACGCTGGCGCGACGAGTCGAAGGGGTCAACGTGGGTGAGGGTCTTGACGGACATGGGCCGGGGCCTTCCGTGGAGGCGGCCCGTGCGCTGCGCGCGGCCCAGGCCGCGCGACAGGCTCAGTTCGCGCCGCCGTTGGTGCTCTTCACCTGCGCCAGCGGCGCACCGGGCGCGTTGGCCTGCAGCGTCTGATTCACCTGCGTCGGGTTGCCGTCGAAGATCGTCGCCTCGTACTGGTTCACGTCCATTCCCGCGAAGGCCAGCATGAGAAGCACGAAGATCCCCGATCCCACCAGCACCAGCAGGTTGAACGGACGGTCCCAGCGCAGGTGCATGAAGATCAGGGCCACGACCGTGGCCTTCACCATGGCGATGGCCAGCGCCACAGGCAGGTTGGCTTCGCCCATGTCCACGTAGTGCGTGGCCACGGTGATGACCGTCAGGAACAGGAGCGCGGCACCGGCGCCGACGAGGTACTTCACGGGCACGACGTGCCCGACCTCCGGGTGCGCCTCGCCGTGCGGGTGTGCATGGTGTGCCATGGGAATCCTCGCGAGTCCTGGGTCAGTGGATCAGGTAGAAGAGCGGGAAGAGGAAGATCCAGATGAGGTCGACGATGTGCCAGTACAGGCCTCCGGTGTCGACCGCCGTGAAGTTCTTGCTCGAGAAGTCGCCGCGCACCGCGCGCCAGGTCAGCCACGCCAGGATCCCCATGCCCGCCACCACGTGGATGCCGTGCAGGCCGGTCATGGCGTAGTAGATGGCGAAGAAGAGGTGCGTGTTCGGCGGCATCGAGGCATCCTCGAGGTGCGTGCCGGGGTGCGCCTGGTCCTTGGCATCGGGCGCGGGCTCCGCGGCCGGGGCCGGGGCGGGCGTGCCGTTGGCGCGGGCGACGCCCGATGGCCCCATCGCGGCGGCCTTCACGGCCGACGCATCGACTGCGGGCTTCCTCGCCAGGTCCGGCACCTGCCAGGGCGCGGGGTTTACGACCGTGATGGCCGCACCCGGCGGCGCCGGGGCCGTCTTCAGGACCGCGCCCTCGAGGTCACCCTCGGCCGAGTGCGGGGGCACGTAGAACGACGGGCCCCACACCAGGTTGTCGTGGAACTTGTGCGTGTACTCGAAGTACTTGATCACCAGGAATCCCACCGCGCCCAGGAAGGTGAGCACGAGGCAGGTGATCAGCCCCTTGCGGTTGTCGGTCTGCGCATAGCGCACGGCCAGCGCCATCGTCAGCGAGCTGATGATCAGCACGCAGGTGTTGATGCCGCCCATGATGGTGTCGAGGTAGTGGCTGGCGAAGCTGAACACCTCGGGGAAGCGCATGCGCAGGATGGCGTAGGCCACGAAAAGCCCGCCGAAGAACAGGACTTCGGTCGCCAGGAACAGCCAGATCCCGAGCTTCGCGCTGTCGAACTGCTGCGCCAGGCTGTCGAAGTGGTGGGCCAGGTGCGGATCATGGTGCCCGTGCCCGTCATGGCCGTGGGCACCATGCCCGTGGGCATCATGCCCGTGGGCATCATGCCCGTGGGAATGGCCGTGGCCATGCGCGGGCGCGTGGTGATCGTGTGCGATCTGGGTCAAGCCGGCCTCCCGTCCTTGGCGGTGTCGGCCGACTCATCGACCCAGTACCCGCCGGTCTTCTCGTCCCAGTGGACGTCGGTGAAGTCGTAGCAGTCCCCGACACGCGGGGTCTTGGCGAAGTTGTCGAACGGCGGCGGGCTGGCGCACTGCCACTCCAGGCTGCGGCCGCCCCACGGGTTTGCCGGCGCCCTCTGGCCCGTGAAGAAGCTGCCGAACAGGCTCACGGCCGTCAGCGTGAAGCCGAAGGCCATGATGTAGCTGCCCATGGTGGAGATCACGTGATAGACCTGGTACTCGGGCTGGTAGTCGTAGTACCGACGGGGCATGCCCTGCGAACCCAGCATGAACTGGGTGAAGAAGGTCACGTTGAAGCCGATGAAGATGATCCAGCACGCCACGGTGCCGAGCTTCTCGTGGTACATGCGGCCGAAGATCTTGGGCCACCAGTGGTGCAGGCCGCCGATCATGGCGATGAGCGCGCTGCCCATCATCACGTAGTGGAAGTGGGCCACCACGAAGTACGTGTCGTGCAGGTGCACGTCGGTGCTCAGCGTGGCCAGGTGCAGGCCGGTCAGGCCGCCGATGGTGAAGAGGAAGATGAAGGCGAGCGCGTACCACATGGGCGTGGTCAGGCTGACCGAGCCCTTGTAGAGCGTGGCCACCCAGTTGAAGACCTTCACTGCGCTGGGGATGGCCACGCTGAAGCTGATCGCGGAGAACAGCGTGTTCATCAGGGGCGACTGGCCCGAGGTGAACATGTGGTGGCCCCACACGATGAAGCTGAACATCGCGATGGCGATCGAGCTGAACGCGATGAACCGGTAGCCGAAGATCGACCGGTGGCTGTTGATGGCGATGATCTCGCTGATGATGCCCATCGCCGGCAGGATCATGATGTACACGGCCGGGTGGCTGTAGAACCAGAAGAAGTGCTGGTACAGCACAGGGTCGCCGCCCATGGACGGGTTGAAGATCCCGATGTTGATGGTCCGCTCCACGATCAGGAGGAGGAGCGTGATGCCGAGCACCGGCGTGGCCAGCACCTGGATGATGGCCGTGGCGTACAGCGCCCACAGGAAGAGCGGCATGCGGAACCAGGTCATCCCGGGCGGGCGCAGCTTGTGCACGGTGACCACGAAGTTCAGGCCCGTGAAGATGGAGCTGAAGCCCAGCAGGAACACCGCGGTGAGCACCGGGATCACGCCGCCGGTGTCGGTGGTGGTGGAGTACGGCGTGTAGAAGGTCCAGCCGGTGTCGAAGCCGCCCATGGCGAGCGAGACGATGCAGAGCACGGCGCCCGACATCCAGAGGTAGAAGCTGAAGAGGTTCAGCTTCGGGAACGCCACGTCCTTGGCGCCGAGCATGATCGGCAGGATCACGTTGCCGAGCGCCGCCGGGATGCTCGGGATGATCACCAGGAACACCATGATCGCGCCGTGCAGCGTGAACCACTTGTTGTAGACGCTGGCGTCGGCCGTGATGGTGGGGCCCGGGGTCAGCAGCTCGGTGCGCAGCAGCAGCGCGAAGATGCCGCCGAGCAGGAACGAGGCGAGCACCGCCCACATGTACATCACGCCGATGCGCTTGTGGTCGAGGGTGAACACCCACGACAGCACGCCTCGCGTGTGCGTCAGGTAGTTGTCGCTGTCGGGCCGGGCCTCGAGCGTGTCGCGGATGGGGCCGGAGGTCGGTAGCGGTACGGTGGTCATGGCTGGTACTTCCTGTGCAGGGTCGTGGGGGTCAGGCTCGCGTCACTTGGCCGCGGGGGCCTTCAGGTACTTGCCGGTCTTGGGGTCGAAGTCGTCGAGGTGCTCCATGTAGCCGATCAGGGCGTCGATCGCCTTGTCGTTGAGCTGTCCCTTGAAGGTGGGCATGGCGTTGGCGTACGGCGGGACGACATAGTCGCCGGGGACCAGGATGGAGGTGCGGATGTAGTCCTGGTAGGTGGCGTACTTCTTGCCCTCGCCCACCATGGGGTATGCCTTGACGCGATCGATGATGCCCTTCCACGAGGGCCCGATGCCGTTCACGCCGTCGAGGCTGTGGCACTGCACGCAGCGCTGGAACAGCTTGGGCCCGGCCTTGAAGAACAGCTCTTCCTCGGGGATGTCGTCGATCCACTGGGCCTGCTTGGACATCCACTCGCCGAAGGTCGTCTCGTCGAGGACATAGACGTACCGGTTCATCTTGGAGTGACCGGTCCCGCAGTATTCCGTGCAGTGCAGCGCGTGGCGCTGCGACGCATCGAGCGGGCCCGAGACCGTCTTGGCGTTCGGGTCGCGAAGCTCGGCGCCGGGCAGGCCGGTCGGGTGGTCGCACTGGAACCACATGTAGGTGTAGCGGCCCGGCACCACGTCGCGCTTGACGCGGAAGTCGGGGATGTACAGCGAGTGAAGCACGTCGTTCGAGCGCAGCACCAGGCGCACGGGCTTGCCGGACGGCACGTACAGGTCCTCGGACTGCGCGCCGTTGGGGTACTGGAAGGTCCATCCCCACTTCTGCGCGGTCACCTTGATGTCGAAGGCGTTCTTCGGCGCCGTGTAGATGTCGAGGTAGCTGCGGAAGCCCACCACGAAGATGCCGATCACGATCAGCGTGGGGAGCACCGACCAGCCGATCTCCAGCGGCGTGTTGTGGTGCGGGAACTCCGTCCGGAACCGCTCGCCCCTGCGGTGGCGGTACTTGGCCACGAAGTACACCATCAGCGCCACGATGACCGCGAAGAAGGCGTAGCAGATCCAGTTGATGACCTCGAGCGTCAGGTCCACGCCGGGGGCGATGGTGGACGCACCGGGGGGCATCCAGAAGGTGCGCGGCGACGGTTCCGCGGCGCCCGACTGGGCAGCCGCGGCGGCGGCGACTGCGTGGGCGGCCGCGTTGGGAAGGAGCTGGAGCATGGTGGGCATGGGTGGTCGGTGTCCGTGGTCCGTGGGGCCTTCAGCGCGCCGGCTCCTGCGCGACTCGCGCGGGGGCGGCAAGGGCGCGTGCACTCGACTCGCGCCACCAGAACCACCCGAGCCCGCCGCCGAGGACGGCGAGGGTGAGTGCGCCGCCGAGCTGCATGACGCGCATCGCGAGCAGCACGTAGCCGCCGGCACTCGCGTCGTAGATGTGGCACCAGAGGATGATGCGGTCGAGGGTGGTGCCGATCTTTCCCTGCGACGCCTCGAGGAGCGCCATTCGCAGGTCGGTGGGCTGGTACTTGACGCCGTAGAGCACGCGGCTGAGGCGGCCCTCGGGCGTCAGCACGAACACCGCCGCGGCGTGCGAATACTCGCCGTTCTCCTGCAGCCGGTACTCGAAGCCGACGGCCTCGGTCACGCGGCGGATCTGCGCCTCGTCGCCGGTGAGGAAATGCCAGCCCGGCGCCGACTGCGGCCGGCCGTACTCGGCCACGTAGCCGGCCTTCTTGGCATCGGAAAGCTCGGGGCCCTCGCTGGGGTTGACGCTCAGCGAGATGATGTCGTACTGCCCGCCCACCGTCCAGTCCACGCCCTGGATGCCGCGCACCAGCGCGTTCATCACGAGGCTGCAGAGCATGGGGCAGCGCAGGTAGCCGATCTGCAGGATCGCGGGACGGTCCTTGGGCAGCACGTCGCGGAACGAGACCGTGCGGCCGCTCTCGTCGCGGAATGTCGCGTCGAGCGGCACCTGCGAGTCGAGCTTGTCGATGATGTTGACGCCCTCCAGCTCCGGCAGCGCATCGACGGTCGGCGCCGGCTCCTCGTAGGTCCCGCCGAGGCGAACCTGTGCCTGCGACGGCGCCGCGCAGGCGAGCGCGGCGGCGGTCAGGGCGAGGATGGCTCGGCGGAGGGACATCTGCGAACGGTAGGAGCGGTCAGGGCTTGGCGACGGCCGGTGCCGGTGCGGAAGGCGCGGGAGCGGGCTTGGCGGCCGGGTCGGGGGCGGCCAACGAGGGATTCTGGGACATCATGACGATGGCGTCGCCCACCGGGATCCGGTTGCGCTCGGCCTTGACGCCGTTCACCTCCACGGCGTAGGCGCCGCGCGAGGCGAGGAGGTCGAGCTGGCTCGACTTGAGCTCCTTGAGGGCCAGGTACTCGGGGGCGATGACCTTCGCCTCCACCTCGCGCTGCTCGGAGCTGAAGTACATGACGCTGAGGGCCACCACCAGCGCGGTCAGGATCGTCACGCCCATCAGCGAGGCCGTCCAGGTCTTGCCGGCCTCGGGGTCGTCCCAGAGGACGCCGGTGGAGGTCTCGAACTCGTTGGTCTGGGGAGCGGTGGCCATGGAAGTCTCCGTTGGTCCGGTCACATGTTCTCGAAGGCGAGGCTCTCGGCGAGCGACGGGTCGCGCGAGGCGAGCGACTGCTCGCGGCGGAGGGCGCGTGCCGTGCCCGCGAACACCAGCAGCACGGCGCCGGCCACGAGGAACGGCAGCCCGGGCCCGTGCGGCCCGTCGGCGGCATGCTTCTCGGCGAAGGCCCGGTAGTCGGTGAACTCGGCGAGGTCGTGCGGAATGTGCGGCAGCACCAGGTAGCAGATGTCCACGACGCCGAAGAGGTACATCCACGCGCACCCGACCGCCAGCGACGACGGCCAGCGCTTGGGCCAGCGCGAGATCAGCAGCACGAACGGCAGGATGAAGTGGCCGAGCAGGAGGCCCCAGCTGATCCAGTACCACTGGCCGACCTGGCGCGGCAGGAACCACGCCGTCTCCTCGGGGAGGTTGCCGTACCAGATCAGCATGAACTGGCTGAAGGCGATGTACGCCCAGAAGACGATGCCGAAGGCGAACAGCAGCTTGCCCAGGTCGTGGTAGTGCTCGGCCGTGACGATGCCGCGCAGCTGCCCGCCGCGCTGCAGCGCGATGCAGGTCAGCGTGACGGCGCTGAGGCCGCAGGTGGCGCAGACGGCGAAGAAGTAGACGCCGAACATGGTGCTGAACCACGCGGGCGAGAGGCTCATGATCCAGTCGAACGACGCGAAGGTGGTGGAGAGGCCGAAGAGGATCATCGCGGGGCCCGACCACTTTCGGCACCTGGCGCTGATCGAGGGGCTGCCGGTGCGGTCCTGGCGCACGGACGAGCTCCAGAAGAAGTTGGCCAGGAGCGCCCACACCGCGAAGTAGGCGGCGGAGCGCACGAAGAAGAACTTCTGGTTGAGGTAGCCGGCCTTGTTGGCCACCAGCTCCGCCTCGGCGGGGGCGATGCTGCGAAGCACGCCCAGGTCGGCCCACGGGTAGAGGTCCACCAGCTTGCCCGTCCAGCCCATCCATGCGATCGGGAGGAAGAGGATCCAGATCCAGCGCAGGTTCTGCGCGATGGCCTCCGCCGGGCGGCGCACCGCAACGCTCCAGCCCGCGCGGGTCAGGTGCTGCACGATGACGAAGAAGAGCGCGCCGAGGCACGTGGCGAGCGCCAGCACCATGGCCACGAGGTAGGCGCGTGCGCCGTCGGCGATGTTGTCGCCGCGGAGGGCCATCCAGCAGCCGAACGCGAACAGGGGCCATCCGGCCAGGAAGAGCCGGGGGGCGAGCGCACCGAACTTCCCGCCGCCGATGTTGCCGGCGGAGAGGTCGGGCGCGTGGTGGTCGTGGTGGGCCATGTCGTGTGTTCCTGGATCGTGCCGGGGGTCACTTGGCGGACGGGGCGTCCTGGCTCAGCTGCAGCGCCTTGACGTACGCGGCGATCGCCCAGCGGTCCTGCGTGGGGATCTGCGCTCCGTAGCCGGCCATGTTGCGGATGCCGTGGGTGATGGTGTTGAAGAGCTGCCCCATGGGCTGGTTGCGCGTGGTCTCGTCGTGCAGGCTCTTGGCGGCAACCCACTGCGTGCCGTTCACCGGGCCGGCGGCGTTGGCGACCAGTTCCATGGCGCGCTTGTTGACGGCGCCGTCGCCGAAGCCCGCGTAGCCGTGGCATGCGGAGCAGTAGATGTTGAAGCGCTGCTGGCCGCGCTCGAGCGTGGCGGTGCTCATCTCCATCTGCGCCGGCAGCGTCACGGCCCACTGGCCCTCGACCACGCCCTCGTCCATGTGGGCGTCGGCATACGCCTCGCCGCGTGCCACCGCGCCGTCGGCGATCGGGCGCATCGCGCGGCCGTCGGCGAACAGGGGGTTGGGTGCCTGCGCCTTGAACTTCGGCTGGAAGTCCATGTCGTAGAAGATGTGGATCGGGCGGTTGGGGCTGGGGGTGGCGCGCATGCGCGCGAACGCCACCGGCGGGATCAGCGCCAGCGAGCCGCCCACGAGCAGCCCGTACACAAGGATCTTCGGGAACTTCGGCAGCATGTTCAGTCGTCTCCCTCGGTCACGGCCTCGACCGCGGCGGCGCCGGTGGCGCGGAGGTCAGCCTCGGTCTTGGAGCGGTAGAAGCGCGGGTCGCGCGCCTCGATCGAGATGAAGAACCGGTCGTCGGACGCGCGGCGGAACCGGTTGCACGCCAGCAGGGGGTGGTGCAGCCGCGGAAGGTGGTTGAGGAGGAGCATCAGCCCGACCGTGGACAGCGCGGAGAACAGCACCGTGAGCTCGAAGATCACCGGGATGAACGCGGGGATGCTCAGGGCCGGCTTGCCGCTGATGAGGAACGGGTAGCCGGTCACCCACACCATCGCCCACACCGTGAATTCGAACGAGTTGGTGAAGAGCTGCAGCACCAGTCCCGCGGTGCAGCCGGCGGCGCCGGCGGCGAACACCATCACGGGCAGCAGCGTGCGCTGGATGCCCATGGCCCGGTCGAGGCCGTGCACGGGGAACGGGGTGTGGCAGTCCCAGTAGCGGTAGCCCCTGTCGCGGATCTGCTCGGCCGCGGCCAGCAGCTGCGCGGGATTCTCGTACTCGGCCAGAAGGCAGTTCAGGCGGGCGGGTGCGCCCGTGGCTGCCGTGGTCCTGATCTGGGTGGCAATGGTGGTCACGCGTGGTCTCCGTGTGTCGTGTTCAGGCGGATCGGCTCCCGGACTCGCCGGGCTCGTGCGCGGCGGCGACATGCGCGCCCGCGCCATTCCCGTGCTGCCAGCCTTCCCAGTGCGGGTCGGCCTGCGGCATGACGGCCTTCACCTCGGCGATGGCGATCATGGGCAGGAAGCGGCAGAACAGGAGGAACAGGACGCCGAACAGCCCGAAGGCGCCCAGCATGGTGCCGATGTCGACCCAGGTCGGGACGAACTTGTCCCAGCTGGTGGGAAGGAAGTCGTTGGCGAGGCTGCTGACGATGATCACGAAGCGCTCGAACCACATGCCGACGTTCACGAAGAGGCTCAGGATGAACATCAGCGGGATGCTGGTGCGCACGGTCTTGGACCAGAACAGCTGCGGGGTGATGACGTTGCAGCTCACCATGATCCAGTAGGCCCACGCGTACTGCCCGAAGGCGCGGTTCATGAACGCGAACTTCTCGTAGAGCGCGCCCGAGTACCACGCGATGAAGAACTCCATGCCGTACGCGTAGCCGACCATGCACCCGGTCACCAGGATGACCTTGTTCATGTTGTCGAGGTGGCGCAGGGTGATCAGGTTCTTCAGGCCGAAGAGCTCGCGCGCCGGGACGGCGAGCGTCACCACCATGGCGAAGCCGCTGAAGATGGCGCCCGCGACGAAGTACGGCGGGAAGATCGTGGTGTGCCAGCCGGGCAGCTGGCTGGTGGCGAAGTCGAAGGACACGACGCTGTGCACCGAGAGCACGAGCGGCGTGGAGAGCGCGGCCAGCAGCAGGTACGCGCGCTCGTAGCGGTGCCAGTGGCGGTTGGACCCGCGCCATCCCAGCGCGAAGAGGCCGTAGGCGATCTGCTGCACCTTGCCCTTGGCGCGGTCGCGCATGGTGGCCAGGTCGGGGATCAGGCCCACGTACCAGAACATGAGCGAAACGGTGAAGTAGGTGCTGACCGCGAACACGTCCCACAGCAGGGGGCTGCGGAACTGCGGCCACATCTCCATCTGGTTGGGGATGGGGAACAGCCAGTAGGCCATCCAGACGCGGCCGACGTGGATGCCCGGGAACAGCCCGGCGCAGATGACCGCGAAGATGGTCATCGCCTCGGCGAAGCGGTTGATGCCCGTGCGCCACTTCTGGCGGAACAGGAAGAGGATGGCGCTGATCAGCGTGCCCGCGTGGCCGATGCCGACCCAGAACACGAAGTTGGTGATGTCGAACGCCCACATCACGGGGTTGTTCAGGCCCCAGACGCCGACGCCGGTGAAGATCAGGTAGTTGACGCAGAACCCGAGGTTCATGACCAGCAGCAGGCTGATCACGAACATGACCGTCCATGCCATGGGCGGGCGCGTGCTCTCGTTCGGCCGGCAGACCGTGGCGGTGACCTCGTGGAACCGGGTGGCCCCGAGGACCAGAGGCGCCCGCGTCCCGGGCGTGTCGGCCGTGTTGTCGATCTCGGTGAATCCGTGCATCGGTTGTCCGTGGTTGCTCGAGGGGACCGTGCTCACGCCTTGCCTCCCTTGGCGCCCGCGGCACCTGCGTGGCCGCCATGGTCGTGGTCGTGGTCGTGGTCGTGGCCATGGTCATGGTCATGGCCATGGTCGTGGGCACCGTGGTCGATGGCGGGGTTGTCGACGCGCGCGAGGTACTTCAGGCGCGCCTTGGTGTTCAGCTCCTCCAGCAGGTCGTAGCTGCGCTTGGAGCGCTGCAGCTGCAGGACATCGCTGGTCTCGACATTGAGGTCGCCGAAGGCGATCGCGCCGGTCGGGCAGGCCTGCTGGCAGGCCGTCTGCACCATGCCGTCGGCGATCGAGTTGGTCGCGGCGCCGCCCTCGATGCCGCCCGCGCGGACCCATCGGTTCTTGGAGGCGATCTTGGCCGCCTGGATGCGCTGCGTGCAGAAGGAGCACTTCTCCATCACGCCGCGCATGCGCACCGTGACCTCCGGGTTGAACTGCATCCGCAGCCACTCGTTCGGGCCGTCCTTGAGGTAGTACTCGGGCTTCGTCATCAGGACGTCGCCCTCGCGGACGGGGTCACGGCGGTTGTAGTCGAAGAAGTTGAAGCGCCGCACCTTGTACGGGCAGTTGTTGCTGCAGTAGCGGGTGCCGATGCAGCGGTTGTAGACCATGTTGTTCAGGCCGTCCTTGTCGTGGACGGTGGCGGCCACCGGGCACACCTGCTCGCACGGCGCGTTCTCGCAGTGCACGCAGGTGACCGGCTGCACGCGATACGCGTCGGGGCTCGATGCGTCGCCGCCCTTGAAGTAGCGGTCGATTCGGATCCAGTGCATCTCGCGGCCGCGGGCCACCTGGTCCTTGCCCACGATCGGGATGTTGTTCTCGGCCTGGCACGCGGTGACGCAGGCGCTGCAGCCCGTGCACGATGCGAGGTCGATGGTCATCGCCCAGCGGTACTTGGCGCCGTCGAGGTTGGTCTCCTCCCACATCGACAGGCGGTGCGCCACGTGGGTGGCATGCCTGGCGAAGTCGGGGTGCTCCCTGTAGTGCGCCAGCGTCGCCTCGCGGATGAGGGTGGGCAGGCGCTCCTGGATGCTGTCGGCGGGAATCGAGGGCACCACCGCATCGGCGGTGCCGTGGTCCTGCGTGTGCGCGAAGTCGTAGGTGCCCTGCCCCTTGGCGGCCTTGACGCCGGTGGCGAGCGTGAACGCGGCGGACGTGCGCATCGGGGCGGCGGCGAAGCCGGCACCCGCGGCGATCGTGCCCGCCTCGGCGCCGCGGCCGTAGCCGACGGCGAGGCCAAGCACGTCGTCTGCCATGCCCGGCACCACCCACGCGGCGGCGCTGCCCGCGGCCGCGGCGACGGTGAGCGAGACCATGTCGCCGTTGCGAACGCCGAGCTTGGCGGCGGTGCCGGCGGACATGAGCAGCGCGTTGTCCCAGGTGATCTTGGTGACGGGATCCGGGAGCTCCTGCAGCCAGCCGACGTTCCCGAGGCGGCCGTCGAAGACCTTGCCGTCGGAGAAGAACGCAAGCTCCATGCCCTCGGCGTCAGTGCGGCGATCCACCCACTGCGACATGGCCTTGGAGGCGAGGTTGGGGTCGGGCGTGCCCTCGCGCGGCCACGCGGTGCCCGCGCAGGTGCCGCGGTCAAGCTCCGCCCGGAACGCGCGCTCGAAGTCGGCGCCCGACTTGCCGGTGCGCGCCATGTGCGTGCGCTTCACGAGCTCCATGCCCGAGCGCACTTCGTCGCCGGCAAGCGCCGCGCAGAGCTCGAGCGCGCTGCGGCCGCCGTCGGCAAGGTCGAGGTTCGGGGCCATGAGCGGCTGCGTGACGGCGATGGTGCCGTCGGCCGCTCGCGTGTCCCCCCAGCTCTCGAGGAAGTGGGTCATCGGCACGTGCCATGTGCAGCCCTTGGCGCGCGCGGTCTCGTCGGCCCGGAAGCCCAGGTGCACCACGTGCTTCGCCTTGGCCATGGCGTCCGCGAAGCGAAGGTCCGCGGGCGCGTCGAACGCCGGGTTGGTCCCGAGGAGCACCAGCGTGTCCACGCTGCCTGCGCCGAGCGCCGCGGCGACCTTGGCGATCCCCGCCGTGCAGGTGCCGCCCTCGGCAGCGCGCGTCTCGACCGTGCTGCCGTAGGCGCCGAGCTTGGCGTTGATCGCGGCGGCCACGGCGTGCGCGATGGCCGGCTGCCGCGATCCCGCCACCACCAGCGCCCTGCGGCCGGCCTTCTGCAGGTCGGCCACCAGCGCATCGACGATCTCGTTCTCGTGCTCGCCGAGCTTCGGCGCGAACTGCGCCATGGCGCGCGCGCCCTCCACGCCGAGCCGGTCGGCGACGGCGGCCGCGAACGGCGCGATGAGCGAGGGCTTCATGGCCAGGCGCTGGTCCGCGCTCATCCCGGTGACGGTGAGGAGGCCTTCCACCTGGTAGACGCGGCTCATCGCGGCGGAGCCGGGGTCCTTGGCAACGAGCCTGCCGCCCTCGCGCTTGACGAGGGAGCGGCCCGTGGCCCATGCCCGGGCGTTCGCCACGGAGCCGGGGCACTCGTGCAGGAAGTCGCAGTCGAGGCTGAGTATGACCTCCGCCTCCGCGTACTTCGGCTGCATGTTGCGCGCGGAGCCCCATGCCGCCGAGGTGCCCTCGAGCGCGTTGTCGTCATTGACCGAGCACCATGCGGCCCAGATGGCCTTGGGGAACGCCTTCATCAGGCGCTCGCGCGCGGCGAGGAGCGACGGCGAGTTGGTCGGCTCGGCCAGCACCACGAGGCCGGCGCCGCCGTCCTTCTTCCACTCCGCGCGGCGCGCGTCGAGGAACGCATCGAGGGCCTTCGCCGTGCTCTCCTTGCCGTTCTCGAGGGCGATGCGGCTGCGCTCGGGGTCGTAGAACTCCAGAACGCGCGCCTGGAACATCGAGTTGGAGGGACCGACGAGCGGCGCGCCGCGCTTGACGAGCTCAGCGGGGTCGACTGCGTTGGCGCCGCCTGCGAGCGGTGCGGACGGGTGGGCGGGGTTGCCGTCGAGCTTGATCGGGCGGCCGTCGAAGCTGGTGGCGAGCACGCCGAAGCCCATGCCGCCGAGCTCGAAGCTGGTGGCGTAGGTGACGGGGATGCCGGGCGAGCGGTTGGCAGGACGCGACGCGTACTCCGCGAACTTCGCCTCGGGGTAGCGGCGGCATGCGGCCAGGCCGGCGAGCGCGAACGACGCGCCCATCACCTTGACGAAGCTGCGGCGGTCGTCGTCGGTGGCCTCGCTCGCGCCGGGCTGGAACTCACGCTCCATGTGGGAGCGGAACTCCGGCGTCTGGGCCAGTTCCTCCACGGACCGCCAGTACGCCGAGCGGCGGGCCGGCCCTCCGGAAGGCTTCGTCTCGGCGGAGGCGGTGGTCTCGGGGGTGGAGCCGTGGTTGCAGCCGTCGTGCATGTCTGTTTCTCTCGGTGTCGCGGGATGCTCGCTGCGGCTCAGCGGTGGCAAGTGGAGCAGTACTCGTTCGGGTGGATGTCGAAGCGGTTGATCAGGCCCAGCCGCTCATCCTTCGACCAGGTGGTGGTCGTGTCCTTCCAAAGCTCGAACACGGCCTCGGGCGGCCGGACGTGGTCAACGGGGTTGCGGTGGCAGCCGAGGCACCAGCCCATCGACAGGGGCTGCGCGCGGTGCACAACCTCCATCTGGTCGACGCGGCCGTGGCACTCCACGCAGCTCACGCCGCGCGTCACGTGCGCGGCATGGTTGAAGTACGCGTAGTCGCCGACCTTGTGGACCTTGATCCACTCGATGGGCATGCCGGTGACGTAGCTGTCGCGGACCTTCGCGAGGTTGGGGCTCTCGCGGTGGATCTGCGTGTGGCAGTTCATGCACGTCTGCGTGGGCGGCACCGCCGCGTGCGCGGCGTTCTCCACCGTGTTGTGGCAGTAGCGGCAGTCCATGCCGAGCTTGCCCGCGTGCAGCGCGTGGCTGAACGGCACCGGCTGCACCGGCTGGTACTGGCCCTCAAGCGTCTTGGGGCTGAACCCGTAGGCGACCAGGAGCGTCACGTAGAGCGGGGCGATGGCACCGACCACCAGCACGAAGGGCAGGAGGGCGTTCGACCAGCGAGGAAACAGGAATCTGCTCATCAGGTTTGTCCGTGCAGGGCCATCGGCAGGGGGGCCGGGAGGCAACGCCAAACAACTTCGTGCGATATTTCACGAAGTCCGCCCTTAATGGTAAGGCACCCGCCGCGAGGCGGTCAAACCCCGGGACGGGGCCGCGTGGCCCCCAAGGGGCAATCTGCCGATGAACGGGAGACCGCAATCGGCGGCGGCGCCCTAAAGTCTTATAACATGATCGACACCCACTGCCACCTGCTCTACGACGGGATTCGCGAGCGTCTCGACGCGGTGCTCGCGGAAGCCCGGTCCGTGGGCGTGGGGGGTTTCATCACCATCGCCACCACCTCGGCCGACGCGGTGGCGGGGCTTGCGGTCGCGGACCGCCATCCGGACGTCTGGTGCACGTCGGGGATCCACCCGCTTCATGCGGCAGACCCCATCGACTGGGACCACCTGCGCCGTGCGGCCATGCACCCCAAGTGCGTGGCCTGGGGCGAGCTGGGACTGGACAACCACTACCCCACCCCGGACGCGGCGCTGCAGCGCTCGGTGCTCGAGGAGCAGCTCGCGCGCATCAACGGCTGGCGGGCGGAGGGAATCGACAAGCCGGTGGTCATCCACTGCCGGCGCGCGGTGCGCGACCTGGTTCCCGTGCTGCGTGCCTCCGCCCTGCCGCCCGAGCGGTTCGTGTTCCACTGCTTCACGGAGACCCAAGACGACGCGCGCGCGGTGCTCGACTTCGGCGCGTGGATCAGCTTCACGGGCGTGGTCACGTTCCGGAACGCGACGGAGGTGGCCGAGTGCGCGCGGCTGGTGCCGGCGGACCGCATCATGTGCGAGACCGATGCCCCGTTCATCTCGCCGGAGCCGGTGCGCTCGAGGAAGCCCTGCCTTCCGGGCTACGTGATGCACACCGGCCGGCACGTGGCCATGCTGCGCGGGGTGCCGTTCGAGGAGTTCGAGCGGATCATCGATGCCAATGCGCGCAGGTTCTTCGGCCTTCCGGAGGGCACCGGGCGCTAGCCTGACCACGACGAATGCCGCTCGACCAGGAACAGCACGAGGCACTGAACGGCGTGATGTCGCTCGGCGCGCACCTCGACGAGCTGCGCATGCGGCTCATCAAGGCGGCGATCGTGCCGGTGGTGCTTGCGATGGTGGTGTTCATGAATGCCGCGTACCTGCGCGGGTTCATCCTCCGGCCGCTGGTGGAGGCGCTGGAGGCCACGAACCAGCCGACCAACCTGCAGGTGCTCAGCCCCACCGAGACCATCATGGTGGACCTGCAGCTGTCCATCTGGGCGGCGGTGGTGGTGTCGGTGCCGTGGATCCTGTGGCAGCTGTGGCGCTTCGTGGCGCCCGGCCTCTACGCGCACGAGCGGAGGTACGCGCGGTTCCTGGTGCCGCTTTCGACGCTGCTCGTGGCAGCGGGCCTGACGGGCTTCTACCTCACGCTGCCCTACATGATGCAGGTGATGATCGGCTTCGGCACCGAGGCGCCGAGGACGGTCGCCGCCCCGCCGAGCGCGCTCGATGCCGCGGTGCCGCGCGTGCAGGTGCTCGAGCAGGACCCCGCGTCCGCCGAGCCCGGCCAGGTATGGATGCTGAAGGGCGACTCGCAGCTCTACCTGGCGGTGGACGCCGGGCGCGAGGATGGCCGCCTCGAGGTGCGCACCGTCGCCACGCGCACCACCGGGGCGCTGTCGCAGCAGTACCGGCTGCAGGAGTACATCGACTTCGTGATCTTCTTCGCGCTGGCCATCGCCATCGCGTTCCAGATGCCGGTGGCGGTGCTGCTGCTGGGCTGGATCGGGCTGCTGAACACGCGCTTCCTGCGCAAGTACAGGCGCCATGCCGTCTTCGTCTGCGCCATCGTCGCGGCAGTGGTCACGCCCACCATCGACATCGTGTCGATGCTCGGGCTGATGATCCCGCTCTACCTGCTCTACGAGCTGGGAATCGTGCTGCTGGTGGTGGCGCCCGCGCAGGCCGTGGCCGAGGGCGGAGTGGTGCGCAACGCGCTGGGCACGATGGTCGGCAAGCCGAGGTACCGCGCGCGCAGGACCGACGGCGACGAGGGCGACGAGTGATGCGCGGGCGGCGCGGCCGGGGCGCGCTCCTGCGGATGGCCGGGCCGGCGGCGCTGCGCCGCGGGACGCGCGCGGTGGACATCGGCATGATGCTGCGGGCCATGGCGCTGGCCCGCCACGCGGCGCGGCGCGGCGAGGTGCCGGTGGGAGCCGTCGTCTACCGCGGCCGCGACGTGGTGGCCGAGCATGCGAACGACCGCGAGACCACGGGCGATCCCACCGGCCACGCGGAACTGGTGGCGATGCGCGAGGCCGGACGCGCGCGCGGCGCCTGGCGGCTGTCGGACTGCTCGCTCGCGGTGACGCTCGAGCCGTGCGCGATGTGCGCGGGGGCGATCGTCAACTCGAGGATCGGGCGCGTGTTCTTCGGCGCGCACGACCCGAAGGCCGGCGCATGCGGCAGCCTGTGGACGATCCCCGCGGACGCGAGGCTCAACCACCGCCCGCCGCTGGTGTCGGGCATCCTCGCGAGGCCGTGCGGCCGGCAGCTGACGTCGTTCTTCGCGCGCCGGCGTCAGGAGCGCGCGGCGTCGCGCGACGCGTCCGCCAGGCCGTCGCCGAGCGCCTCGCGCAGCGCCACCGTGGCATAGGCGCCGGGCGGAAGGTCGAACGCGACGCGCGCGTAGGTGCCGTGGTCGTCGAAGCCGGCCTCGATCTCCGGGTTGGAGAGCGCGATGCGGAACGGCCGGCGGTCGCCCGCGGGGCCGCGCATCCCGGGCTCGAGCCGCGCCGGGTCCACGCCGAGGGCCACGATGGCGGCGCGCTCGCGTTCGGCGACCGCGCCGAGCGGGCGCATCGCGTCGGTGCCGGGGAGCGGGCCCGTGGCGGAGACCTCCAGTCGCGCCGCGCGCGCGGCGAGCGACTCGTCGCCCGCGGCCGCGAACGCCGCCTCGTCGGCGATGAACTTCGCGCCGTTTGCATGCTTGGACACCACGTCGCCCGGCTCGATGGAGGCAAGCGTCCCTGCGGCGATGCGGTCGTCGAGCAGCCGGTTGAAGACGGCCGACTGCCACGCATCGGTCCAGAGCTCGGTCACGTCGCGATGGATGCCGCGCACGGCGGCACGCGCATCCGCGCCACGGTGCAGCGCGCGCGTGGCGGCGTACTCGGCATCGAGCCCGCGCGGCCAGAGCCGGAGCGCCTCGTGGTAGAGGCCGGCATCGACCGCCTCGCGCGCGGGGCGCTCCGAGTCAGGGAACGCGCTGCCTCGCGTGGAGAGCAGCTCGCCGAGCAGCTCCTCGTGCCGGCCGGCGAGGAGCAGCGCACCGAGCAGGTGGCCGTTCGTGCGCATGCCGAAGCGCTGCGGGCCGAAGTGGTTGGGCACGCCGGTGCGCTGCAGCTGGCCGATGGCGCGCCAGATGGCCGGCGCGCGCACGGGCTCGATGCCTCGGATGCGGATGGAGAAGCGGTTGCCCGCAAGGTGGCCCCGGCGCAGCTTGTTGGCGTGCCACGTGGCCCACAGCACCTGGATGCGCGGGTCCTGGAGCGCGCCCACCTGCGGCTTGTGCGGCAGGTGGATGCTGACGGTCTGGCTGGTGACGGCCACTCGGTCCTTGATGCCGGCGTGGCCGATGGCGCCGGGCGGCACGTCGAAGTGGCGGCAGAGGATGTCCACCATCTCGTGGTGCGGGACGCCCTCCTTCACGATGCGCAGGTAGAGGTGCTCGCCCTCGCCGCACGGGTCGTAGAGCTGCAGCTCCTCGACGAGGAAGTCGCCGGGGCGCTCCTTGATGCGCGCGCCGTCGATGGGCGGCGCCTGCACCAGGCGTCGCGCGGCCAGCGGCGATGGAAGCGCGATCCCAGGAGCGCGCACGCGCGGATCGGTGCCGGCGGAAGGTGCGCCTGCCGGGGAATCGCCCTGGCCCGCGCTCATGCCCGCACCCCGAGCGCGCGGAGCGCATCGAGCACCTGCGCGGCGGTGTCGCCGGCGTGGTCCACCTCTACGGCGTTCCAGCCGCAGGCACGCGCCGCATCCACGTTCTCGGGCAGGTCATCGAAGAACACGATGTCCGCGGGCGCGGCGCCGGCGTGGCGCTCGAAGGCGCGATAGATGGCGGCGTCGGGCTTCACGAGCCCGAGGAGGTGGCTCGCATGGCGGCGCCGGATGCGGCGGAACGCGTCGCTTGAGTGAAGCTGCTCCCAGTGCGAGGCATTGGTGTTGGAGAGGCAGGCGGTGTCGACCCCTGCCGCGTGGATGCGATCGATGGCCTGCGCGATGCCCGGGTAGTCGCCGAGGATCCACGCGTCATGGACCCGGCGCGCCTCCTGCGCGGTCACGCCGCCGACGATGGACGCGAGCTCGGCGGCATAGCGGTCGCACTCCATGGCGCCGCGCTGGTGCGCATGCACCACCGGCGCGATCAGGTGACGATGGGAGCGCGGATCGCGGAGCGGGCGCGCGTCGATCCCGGCGGCCGCGCAGGCCTCGTCCCAGCCGCGGCAGATGCGCACGACCACCCCGCCCAGATCGAAGACCACGAGCCGCGGCACCGTCACTCCGCGTCCCCGGGCTCGCCGGCATCGGCGCCGAACTCCGGCGGCGGCTCCACGGCCGCGTCGGCGGAGGCCTCTTCGATGACGTGCTCCTCCACCATGATCGGCACGCCGTCGGCCACCCCGAGGGCGATGGCATCGGAGGGGCGCGAGTCGACCTCGATGACCTCGCCGTCGCGGTCGATCACCAGCTTCGCGAAGAAGGTGCCGGACTCGAGGTCATGGATGTGGATGGCCCGCAGCGAGCCGCCGAGCGCGCGGATGGTCTCGGCAAGCAGGTCGTGCGTCTGCGGCCGCGCCACCTGCACCCCCTTGATGCGCCGGTCGATGGCAAACGCCTCGGGCAGCCCGATCACGATGGGAAACCGGCGCGTACCGCCCGATTCGCTGAGCTCGATCACCTGCATGTCCGCCATCTCGCGGATCAGGATGCGGGAGAGGTGGACGGGCACGAGCATCGCGCCCGAAGTGTAGGACCGTGCCCGGCGAAGTCCGCTCCTCGTGAGTTTGGCACCAGTGGTTTTCTCTGGAGAAATCGGGACGGTGATTCGGTTGCGCGCGTGGTGATGTGCGGCGGCGTGGACGCCTCGGCGACCGGCGGTGGGGTTCGCCGCGTGTGCGTGGTTCGCGGCGGCGTGGACGCCTCGGCGACCGGCGGTGGGGGCGGTCGCGCGGCGCGGTGCGTGCCTGGACGCCTCGGCGACCGGCGGTGGCCTCAGTCGCTCGGACAAGTTGCACGCGACGGGTGCATCTGCGGCGAGGAGCGCGCGGCCGGGGCGTGCAACAACTCGCTTGATGAGGCCACCACCGTTCGCTGTCGGCTCGGGGCGACGAGCGTCGGGAGGCGATCGGGCGCATGGTGCCGTGCGCGAGACGGCGGGTCCCGGCGCAACGAAGGGGCGCGGTGACCGCCGGAACCACCGCGACCCGTCAGCCGCCCGACTTCAAAGCCCCCACGGCGACTTCTCTGGAAAGGACAATTGGTGCCAAACCAACCAGAAGCGGATTTCGGCAGAAGCGGATTTCGGCAGAAGCGGATTTCGGCAGGCGCGGATTTCAGCTGCGCTCGGCCGCACGGAAGAGCGACACCAGCTGCTGCGCATCCTCGGCCGCGTACACCTGCTCGCGGAACGACGGGCTGGTCATGAGGCGCGAGATCCGTCCGAGCGCCTGGATGTGGTCGCTGGTGCGCTCCGGCGGCGAGACGAGGAGCACCACCAGCCGGACCGGCTTGCGGTCGATCGAGTCGTACTCGATCGGCGATGCGAGGCGGCCGACGGCCAGGCACAGGCCGTGCGCCGCCGATGTCTTGCCGTGCGGGATGGCCAGGCCCTCGCCGATGCCCGTGGAGCGCTGCTGCTCGCGCTCCCACACGGCCTTCTTCACCGCGGCCGCGTCCGAGACGCGTCCGGTGGAGGCCATCGCGTCCACCAGCCCGTCGATCGCCTCGCGCTTCGTGGACGCGTTGAGCGGCACCACCACGCACTGCGGGTCGAGGAGGTCTGTCACGGTCATGGGCACTGGCATGCGGAGCTCCGGCATGGTTTCAGGCGAATCGCGGAATGCTACCAATGCCGCCCGTCGGTCAAGGGGTGGGGATGCCCGCGGATGCCGACTGCCGTTCAGGAAGCGCTCAGGAGGGCGCCGAAGCCGCCGTCCGCGTAGCCGGCGTCCGGCCCGCCCGGCACGCCGCGGGGCTCGCGAACCTCCACCCGGGACACCCGAAGCCCGGTGCGGCCCGCGGCCCACTCGGCCTGCGCCTGGTTCTCGAGCGACTCGAGGCTGCAGGTGGAATAGAGGACCGATCCGCCCGGAGCCAGGAACGGCCGGTGCTCCTCCACGATCTGCCGCTGCAGGCGCACCACCGAGTCGAGGCGCGCGCGGTTGAAGCGGTACTTCGCCTCGGGGCGGCGCGGCAGCACCCCGGTGTTGGAGCACGGCACGTCGAGCACCAGCAGGTCCACCTTGCCGACGACGCGACGCAGGCCCTCGGGCGTGGTCACCTTGACGCGCGGATGTCCCTCGAACGCCAGCGCGAGCGCGCGCAGCCGGTGGCCGTCGACATCGGTGGCGACGACCTCCGCATCGGGGTGGAGCGACGCAAGCTGCCTGGTCTTGGTGCCGCGCCCCGCGCACGCATCGAGGATGAGGCGGGGGCGCAGGCGGTCGGAGAGGAGCATCGGCTGCGCGCTCGCGGCGTCCTGCACGCGCGCGCCGGGATGCGCCGCAAGCAGCGCCACCAGCTCGCGATGCTCGCCGGTCCACACGTGGAAGCCCGGCATCTCGTGCGGAACCATGTGCGCGGCGAACTGCGCGCCCGCCGCGAGCGCCTCCGCCGGAACCCCGGCAACCACCGTGGGAGCGGGACGCAGGCCGTGCACGGCGCGCGCGAAGGCGGCATCGCGCCCCGCCACGTTGATCCAGTGCAGCAGCAGGTCCTCGCCCAGGCTCGCCTGCTCGGCGACGCGTGCCACGGCGTCGCCCGAGAAGACCGGCTTCGTCAGCCGCATCACGCGCCCGTCGGGAAGCGGCAGCAGGTCGCGCCGGTCGCGCCACGCGTGCGGCTCCGCCTCGGATCCGTCGACGACCTCGCCGCGCAGCTCGATCATCCGCCGCAGCACGGCGTTGACGAAGCCCGGCGCGCCCCGGCGGCCCTTGTCCTTGGTCCACTCGACGGTGTTGTCCACCACCGCGTGGTCCGCGGCGTTTCCGAACAGGAAGAGCTGCGCGCCCGCGGCCAGGAGCGCCGCCTGCACGCGCGCGTCGACGTTCTCCCAGCGGCGGTCGATGCACGCGCGCGCGATCGCGGCGAGGGTCGCCCAGCGGTGCGCGACCGTGTGCTCGATGGCGCGCGCGAGCGATGCATCGCGGGCGTCGAGCGGCTGGCCGCCCGCGGTCGGCGCGCCGCCGGCGTCGACGAACTCAAGATCCGGGAAGCGACCCGCCTGCCGCGCGAGGCGGTCAAGGGCCGCGACGCGGGCAGGCGAGGGTCCATTCGTGCGCTGTTCCTCGGCCACTCCGGGGCTCACGCCATGGCCAACTGGCGCTTGGCCTTCGCGGGCTTGGCGGCCTTCGCGGCCTTGCCGCCGAGCAGGCCAGCCTTCTCCGCGGCCTTGCGCAGGGCTGCCGCCTTGTCGGTGGCTTCCCAGGTGAAGGTGCCGGCGCCGCCCTCGCCGGGCTTGCGGCCGAAGTGGCCGTGCGTCGCGGTGGCGCGGTAGATGGGCTTGCGCAGGCCGAGCGACAAGATGATGCCGCGCGGCGTGAGCTCGAAGTGCTTCTGCACCTGCTCGGCGAGCCACGCGTCGGGCACCTTGCCGGTGCCCTGCGTGTCGATGAGCACGCTCGTGGGCCTGGCAACGCCGATCGCGTAGCTCAGCTGCACCTCGCACACGTCGGCGAGGCCGGCGGCCACCGCGTTCTTGGCGATGTACCGCGCCATGTACGCCGCGCTGCGGTCGACCTTGGTCGGGTCCTTGCCGCTGAAGGCGCCGCCGCCGTGGCGGCCGCGGCCGCCGTAGGTGTCGACGATGATCTTGCGGCCCGTGAGGCCGCAGTCGCCGTGCGGCCCGCCGATCTCGAACTGGCCGGTCGGGTTGACGTGCACGGTGATGCCGTTGTGCCACCACTTGCCGAGCACCGGCTTGATGATGTGCTTGATGACCTCGGCCTTCAGCTTCTTCTGGCCTGCGGTGCCGTTCCACATCGGGTCATGCTGCGTGGAGAGCACCACCGTGTCGATGCGCGTTGGCTTGAGGCCCACGTACTCGACGGTGACCTGGCTCTTGGCGTCCGGGCGGAGGCCCTTGATGGTGCCCTTCTCGCGGACCTGGGCCTGGCGCTTGACCAGCTCGTGCGAGATGGCGATCGGCAGCGGCATCAGCTCCGGGGTCTCCTTGCACGCGAAGCCGAACATCATGCCCTGGTCGCCCGCGCCCTCGCGGTCGACGCCCATGGCGATGTCCTGGCTCTGCTTGCCGAGCACCACGCTCACGCCGCAGCTCTTCCAGTCGAAGCCCTTGGCGGCGTCGTCGTAGCCGGCGCGGCGCACGGCATCGCGCACGATGTCGGGCACGTTCACCACGGCGTTCGTGGTCACCTCGCCCGCCACCACGGCGAGGCCGGTGGTCACGAGGGTCTCGCACGCCACGCGGCTGCGCGGATCCTGCGCGAGCATGGCATCGAGCACCGCGTCGCTGATCTGGTCCGCCAGCTTGTCGGGGTGGCCCATCGAGACGGATTCGCTGGTGAACAGGTAGCGCTTGTCGGACATGAATTGGCTCCAGGGAGGTGTGCTTGCGTCAACGGCCGGCGGGGCGCGCCGGGAAGAGGGCAGATGCTATCGGTCGCCCGGGGGCGCCGCAAACGCGGCAACGCATGACGGGGCGCCCGCGGGCCGGGAATCGAAGCCGGTTTGCGGCCCATCGGGGCCGATTTCCATGGACGCGGCCGCGCCACAACCTACTCTTGGAAAGTTCCCGGAACGGCCGATCGACCCGATGCCGGGAGGCGTACTTCCTCACATGCCCGCGATGCGTGCCATCAACGTCCTCGCCGGATCGCTCCTCGCCGCCGCGTGCGCGCACGCGGGCGGTGTCGCGCTGCCGATGGTTCCGGCGGTCGCGCAGGCGGACCGCGAGGGCGGCTGGGCGAGCGACCGCGTCCTGGTGAAGCTTGCGCGCGGGGCCGCGGCCTGGCGTGAGCGTGACGGCTCGATCGCGGTGCGCGGTGCCGACGGCGCGCCGGACGCCGCGCTCGCGGCGGCGATGCGCGAGCTCGGCGTGGCCAACGCGACGCGCGCGTCCTCGGTGGGCGCGCAGGATGCGGCACGCGCGGCGGCGATCGGCATCGATCGGTGGTTCGAGCTCTCGCTGCCCAGGGGAAGCGACGCGCCCGCGGCAGTCGCGCGCCTCGCGGCGCTGCCGACGGTGGAAGTCGCGGAGCTCGTTGGAATCGGCGGCATCGCGGCGGATGCGCCCGCGCCGACGGACCCGGGCTACCCGCTGCAGTGGGGGCTGGAGAACACGGGGCAGTCGGTGAACGGCGTGGCCGGCAACGCGGGCTCCGACGTGCGAGCTCGCGCCGCGTGGCACCTGACCACCGGGTCTCCGGACACCATCATCGCCGTGCTCGACTCCGGCGTCGGTGCGCACGCGGACTTCGCCGCGCGCATGCTGCCCGGCTGGAACGTGCCCGCGGGCAACGCCGACACCGGCGACCAGTGCTCGAGCCACGGCACCCACTGCGCCGGCATCGCGCTCGCGCGCGGCAACGACGGCTCGGGCACCGCGGGCATGGACTGGAACGCGAAGCTGCTCCCGGTGACCGTGCTCAGCGGCTGCACGGGCTTCACCGTGTGGCTTGCCGACGGACTGATCTGGGCCTCCGACCGGGGCGCGCACGTGATGAACCTGAGCCTCCAGTACTCGGTCGAGACGCAGTACCTGCGCGACGCGGTGGCCTACGCCATCGGCGGCGGCGCGCTGGTGGTGGCGGCCTCGGGCAACACCGGGACGAGCGGCGTGGCGGTGCCTGCGCGCTGGCCCGAGGTGATCGCCGTGGGTTCGATCGACGCATTCGACTCGCCGGCCGGCAACACCGCGGTGGGCCCGCAGGTGGACATGGCGGCGCCTGGCGTCGCGATCTATTCCTGCGTGGGCACCTCGCAGTCGGACTTCAGGAGCGGCACCAGCATGGCGGCGCCGCACGTGGCGGGCACGCTCGCGCTGATGCGGGCGGTGGCGCCCGGCGCGGCGCCGGCGCAGCTCGAGGAAGCGCTCCGCCTCGCGTGCGTCGACGTGTCGAACGCCGGCTTCGACGACCGCACCGGCTGGGGGCGCATCGATGCCGGCGCGGCGGTGCGCCGCGCGCGCACGCTGATGGGACTGGGCGACATCGACCGCGACGGCGAGGTGGGCGGCTTCGACCTGGGCCTGCTGCTCGGCGCCTGGGGCACCGGCGGCTACGACTGCCTCGCCGACCTCGACGACGACGGAACCGTGGGCGGACTCGACCTGGGCATCCTGCTCGGCAACTGGGGCGGGGCGAACTGACCGGGCGCGTGCCGGGCGCGCTCAGCGCGGCGCGGCATCGGGCATGAGCTCCGAGCCGAGCGGCGGGGCCGGCGCTGGCGCAGGCGGCGCAGCATCCTGCTGCGTGGCGAGCATGGACTCAAACTCGTCGGCCATGGCACGGACCATCTCGGACGAGGGCTCAAGCTCCAGCGCGCGGCGGAACTCGGCGGCCGCCTCGTCCATGCGGCCGAGGCGCATCAGGCCGCGGGCCAGCGCGGCATGCGCAAAGCCGTTGTCGGGTGCGAGCACGAGCGTGCGCCGGATCAGCTCGACGCCCTCGGCCACGTCCTGCGGCCCTGCCCCGCGCTCGGTGAGCGCAAGCGAGAAGCGGCGCATGGCGAACAGGTCCTCGGGCGCGGCCGCGAGGCCGTCGCGCGCGCTCGCGACCATGCGCGCGTACTCGCCCTCGTTGTCGAGCCACGTGAGCTGCTCCTCGCGGAGCCGCTGCCAGGCGGGGCCGACGGCGAGCGCGGCGTCGTACCAGGCGATCGCGTCGTCCCGGCGCGAGGGCTGCACGCGGAGCACTCGGCCGATGACCGCGGCCACGGCCTCGTCGGCACCGTCGCGCTCCCACGAGCGGAGCATGATGGCCTCGGCCTCGCCGAACCGGCGAAGCGCGCTCAGGAGGAACGCACGTCGAAGGTCCACCTGCCGCCAGCCGAACGGGAGCACGGACCACCCGTCGGGCGGCGGCGCCGCCAGCGAGTAGAGCGCGAGCGCGCGCTCCGCGTCGGCGCGCATGGCCGGATCGGGCTCGGTGCCGTCGGCCAGGAAGATGGCCTCGGCGGGGATCGTGACGCGGGCGTCGGCGCGGTCCGCGAGCCAGGTGATGCCGTTGAGCGCACCGACGTAGCAGACGCCCCCGAGCGCCACCACGGCCGAGGCCAGCCACGCGATCCCCGCGCCGGAGATGCGGCCGCGGAATCGCAGCCGCGCGCCGTGGAACGACGCAGACGAGTCGCGCAGCACGCGCACCGACTTCCATGCGATGAACGTGGTGCAGGCGGCGATGCCCGAGGCGAACAGAAGCGGGACGCCGATGTAGATGCCGCGCACGGCCAGGAGCGACGCCAGCGCCACGACGGCGAGCGCGATCTCCTCGGGCCACGAGAGGTCCCAGCGCCGCTCGGCGGCGGCGGCCGACCGGCTCCCCGCGCGGTCGATGCGCACCGCGGGCCGGCCGAGGCCGAACGAGAGCGCCTCGTTGGGGCACGCGGTGACGCAGTCCATGCACTTCATGCAGCCGGTGTCGACCACCATGCCGAAGTCGCGGATCTCCTCGTGCACGCGGACGTTGCTCGTGCACGCGGCGGTGCAGTGGCCGCACTGGTGGCAGCGGTCGTGGTCCACGACGATGCGCATCGGGGCGATCTCGTCGGCAGGCGCGAAGAAGCCGCCGTACGGGCACGCGTAGGAGCAGTAGCCCTTGGTCCCCAGCAGCCACACCACCAGCACGCCGCTCACCAGCACGAACGGGATGCCCATGGCAAGCCCGGGGAACGTGGCCCAGAAGTCGGTGGTGGTGACGTGCATCGTGAAGCCCGGCCACCGCAGGTCGGGGCGGGTCCAGGGCGCGATCGCGAACCGGTAGAAGAGCGGCCACGCGAACATGTAGAGCGCCAGGCACAGCGGCATCCACAGGAGGAGCCGCGACCGGAACGGCTTGGGGCGGATGCCCCGCCGCGCGAGGAGCCAGGCGGTGGCGTCCTGGATGGCCACCCAGTGGCAGCCCCAGCCGCAGAACCAGCGCCCGAGGAGGAGCGTGGAGAGGAGCGCCAGCGCGAAGAAGATGGCCCCCACGGTCACCACGCCGTCCTTCACCGTGGCCATCGACTCGCTGGGCTCGATGGGCGCCAGCGTGGTGGACGACGGGGTCACGAGCCACTGCACGACATGGAGCACCATGAACGCCCAGACGCCGGCCAGCACCAGCGCGCGCACCTTTCCCCGGCGGGTGCCGAACGAGGCCCGGCGGGGCGCGCTCGGCGAGGCAAGCACCGGCAGCGACAGCGCGGTGCCGGGGCGAGGGGTGCCGCTGCAGTGTTCCATCGCGGGAATCGTACGGGCCGCGGCGCAAGCGGCGCGCGGGGGCCGCGCGGGCGGGGCTCCTATACTCGCGCCTCCGCGATGGAACGCGACCTCTACGAGATCCTCGGCGTCACGAAGGCCGCATCCGCCGACGAACTCAAGAAGGCGCATCGCGGCCTGGTGCGCACCTACCACCCTGACGTCAACAAGGATCCCGGAGCGGATGCGCGCTTCAAGGAGATCCAGGACGCCTACGACATCCTTTCCGATCCCGAGAAGCGCAAGCTCTACGACCAGTTCGGCATTGCCGGGGTGCGCGCAGGTGCCGGCGGCGGCGCGCCCGGCGGCGGACGCGCGGGCGGCGATCCGTTCGGCGGCGCGGGGCCGTTTGGCGGCGGCGGCGGCGGGCAGGGTTGGCAGAACGTGGACCCGTCGACCTTCGAGGAGGTGTTCGGGTCGATGTTCGGCGGCGGGCGCGGGCGGGCGCGGGGACGTGGGCGCGGCGGCTTCGGCGGATTCGACGATGCCGAGGACGAGCCCCACCAGGGCACGGACGCGGCCGCGAGCGAGACCGTCGACTTCCTCACCGCGGCGCTCGGCGGGACGCGGAGCTTCCGCGTGAACGGGGAGGCGATCGAGGTGCGCATCCCGGCCGGCATCCGCAGCGGCGCCAAGCTCGCGGTGCGCGGCAAGGGCGGCGCGGGCGCGCGCGGCGGGCAGGCGGGCGACCTGATCATCACGATCACCGTGACGCCGCACCCGTGGTTCCGCCGCGAGGAGAACGACGTGCTCATGGACGTGCCGCTCAACATCGCGGAGGCCGCGCTCGGCACCACCGTGCGCGTGCCGCTGCTGCAGGGCTCGGTGCAGCTGAAGGTGCCCGCGGGCGTGAAGAGCGGCCAGCGCCTGCGCGTGAAGGGCAAGGGCATCGCACCCGCGAAGGGAACGCCAGGCGACTTCTACGCGGTGATCCAGGTGGAGGCGCCGCGCGAGATGGACGCCCAGACGCGCCGCCTCGTCGAGGAACTCGCCCCGCGTCTCGCGAACCCGAGGTCCGGCGAGAGATTCGCCCCTGGTTAGTTTGGCACCAGTTCCTCTCTCCCGAGAACGGCGCGATTCCCCGGAGCAGTCAATTGGTGCCAAACCGGCCGGGAACGGATTCAGCGCTTGCGGCGGGCGGACTCCACCAGCTCGAGCACCTCGCGGGCGCGCGGCACCATGACCCACGCGGCATCCCACGTTCCCTCGCTTCGGGTGCTGAAGGTGATGGTGCCGGTGCGCAGCGCGCGGTCGGCGCCCTCCTGCAGCAGCTCGACGCGGCGCAGCGCGTTGAGGTTTGCCGAGTACACGGTCGGCGCCAGCACGCCGCGCCGGCGCAGGACGCGCCGGTCGGTGAGCACGTAGACCCTGCTGGCCCACTCCGTGGTCGCGACCACGACGCGCGCCACCGCGACCGCCGTCGCCATCTGCAGCACGGTGCCGGACCACGGCTCCAGCGCACCCAGCGTGATGGCAAGCACCGCGATGCAGCACACCGCCAGGAGCCAGCGCAGCGACCGGAACGCGATCCACAGCAGGCTCGGGCGGAACACGCCCACGATGATCTCCGCGGGCTCGAGCATCGAAGCCGCGAACAGCGGCACGCCGGATTCCTCGATCGCGGTGGTCGCGAACGGCGCGCGCACCGGGGTGCGGCGGATCCCCGCGGTCACGCGCCCGTGCCCTTGGGGTGCAGCACCCGCACGTCGGGAAGGTTGCGGAAGCATCCGTCGAAGTCGAGGCCGCAGCCGACGACGAACTCGTCGGGGATGTCGAAGCCCACGAACTCGCAGGGCGTCTCGAGCGCAGCGGGGATGGTCTTGCGCAGCAGCACCGCCGTGGCGAACCGCGCCGGCCGCTGCGAGGCGAACTGCTCGCGCAGGAAACGGAGCGTCCGGCCGGAATCGAGCACGTCGTCGATCACCAGCACGCGACGCCCCTCCAGGTTGGCGGGCAGCTCGCCGAGCGGGCGCACGCCCTGGCTCGTGGTCGACGCGCCGGGATAGCTCGACACCGTCACCAGCGAGATGCGCATGCGCACGGGCATGTGCCGCACCAGGTCGGCAGCGAAGATGAACGCACCGGTCATCACGGGCACCAGCACCACCTCGTCCTCGCCGTCGCCCACCCACGCCTGGATGTCGCGGGCCAGCTCGGGCATGCGCGCACGGATCTGCTCGGCGGAAACGAGGACGCGGCCGAGCGACGCACGCGCGGCGGGTGAATCCGACTGCATCACGCGCCCTCCCCGAGCCGTGCAACCCTGAGCCGTGCGACGATCCGCTCGTTCACGGTCTTGGCATCGACCGTGCCGCCCGCGAGCTTCATCACCGCACCCACGATGCGACCGATCGCCGCCATCTTGCCCGCGCGCACGTCCGCGGCGGCCTGCGCATTCGCCGCAATCGCCCGGTCGACCCACGCGTCGAGGGCCGCGTCGTCGCGGACCACCAGCAGTCCCGCGGCCTCGGCGGCGGACTTCGGGTCCTGCGCCGATCCCGCGATGGCCGCAACCAGCGCATCGACGTTCTGCGCGCCGAGCGCGCCGGACTCGCGCAGCGACACGATGCCCGCGACCTGCGCGGCCGTGAGCCCCGCGCGGTGCAGCCCGCAGCCGAGCTCGTTGGCACGCTTGGAGAGCTGGTTGAGGAGGAACTTGCCGGCCGCGTAGCCGGCCTTCGCGCCGCCGCCGAGCTCCGCGACCACCTGCTCGAAGAAGAGGCACGGCTCGCGGTCCTCGACGAGCGCCGCCGCGTCCTTCGCCTCCAGCCCGTACCCGACGAAGCGCGCCCGGCGCGCGTGCGGCAGCTCGGGGACCTCGGCCCGCACGCGCGCGAGCCACGCATCGTCCACCGTCACCGGCACGAGGTCGGGGTCGGGGAAGTAGCGGTAGTCGTGCGCGTCCTCCTTCTCGCGCTGCAGCACGGTGGCGCAACGCACGTCGTCCCAGCCGCGCGTGCTCTTGGCGCCCGGGCCCATCACTCGGCCGTCCTCGCGCCAGCGGTCCACCTGCGCCGCGGCCTCGAACTCGATCGCGCCCTTGAGCGCCTTGAAGGAGTTGAGGTTCTTGACCTCGACCACCGGGGTCTTCACGGTGCCGCCGCCCTCGAGCTCGATGATCACGTTGATGTTGGGCTCGAACCGCATGTGCCCCTTCTGCATGATGCCCTCGGTGACCCCGAGGAACCTGCAGATCCCGCGCAGCTCCTGCGCGAACGCCACCACGTCGTCGGCCGAGTCGAAGTCAGGCGCCGTCACGATCTCCAGGAGCGGCGTCCCCGCGCGGTTGAGGTCGACGAGCGAGCCTTCGTAGCTGAACCCGCCCGGGAGCTCATGCCCGAGCTTGCCGGTGTCCTCCTCGAGGTGCGCGCGGATGATGCCGATGCGCCTGGTGGCGCCGCCCGGGAGCGGCAGCTCGAACGCGCCGTCGTGGCAGAGCGGCAGGTCGTACTGGCTGATCTGGTACCCCTTGGGGAGGTCGGGGTAGTAGTAGTTCTTGCGGTCCCACTTCGACCGGCGCGCGATGGAGCAGCCGAGCGCCAGGCCAACCATCATGCTCATCTCGACGGCGCGGCGGTTCATCACCGGCAGCGTGCCGGGGAGCGCGGCGACGGTCGGCGTCACCAGCGAGTTGGGCTCGCGGTCGTAGAAGTCGGGGTGCCCGGGACTGCCCGCGCGGGTGAACATCTTGCTGCGCGTGGCCAGCTCGACGTGGATCTCGAGTCCGACCATGAGCCGGACGCTCCTCACGGCCGCATTCTGCGCAGCGGGCATCGCCGGATGATACGGACGGCACTCAGTGCGCGCGCATCGACGGCTCGGCCACCGCCACGCGGTCGCGTCCGCCGCGCTTGGCGTCGTAGAGCGCCACGTCCGCGCGCGTGAGCAGCACGCTCGGCGGCTCGCCGGGCTCCGCGGTGGCGATGCCGATCGACGCCGTGACGTCGAGCTGCAGCGACTGGCCCACGACGACGGGGTGGTCCGCGAGCCTGCTGCGCAGGCGTTCCGCCACGGCGCGCGCGTCGTCGGCGCCGCATCCGGGAAGGATCACAACGAACTCCTCGCCGCCGAACCGCGCCACGGAGTCCACCGGGCGCGCGGCCGCGCGCAGGCGGCGCGCGACCTCCGACAGCACGGTGTCGCCGACGCCATGCCCGAACTTGTCGTTCACCGCCTTGAAGTGGTCGAGGTCCACCATGGCGAGCGAGAGCGGCGAGCCGCGCATCGCGGATGCCTCGAGCTCGCGCGTCAGGATGGTGTCGAGGCCCGCGCGGTTCCACACGCTCGTGAGCGGGTCGACCATCGACCGGCGCCGTGCCTCGCCGAGCTCACGGAGCATGTCGCCCTGCGCGAGCGCCAGCTGGCGGCGGTGGAGCTCGTCCTCGATGATCGCGGCGAGGTCGCGCAGGTAGACGATCTCGGAGTCGGCGACATGGCGCGGCTCGTTGTCGATCACGCCGAGCGCGCCGATCTTGGCGCCGTCGGGGGAACGGATGGCGATGCCCGCGTAGAAGCGCGCGTACGGAGCGTTGACCACGAGGCCGCAGCGCGCGAACCTCGGGTCGGCAAGCGCATCGGCGACGACGAGCGGGCCGGCGCTGCGCGTGGCGGTGGTGGTGAAGCCGTCGTCGCGCGCCACCTCGCTGAGGTCGGTTCCGGTGCGCGCCTTGAACCAGACGCCCCGCTCCCCGAGCAGCGCGAACGTGGCGATCGGCGCCGCGAAGACCCGCGCCGCGAGCCGGGTCACGCGGTCGAAGCACTCCTCCGCGGGGGTGTACAGGACAGCCAGGCGCTCGAGGGCGTCGAGCCGCTGCTGCTCCGAGGAGGAATCCGATCTGCGAGTGACCGGCATCGTGCCGCGGGGAGTACCCCCGCCTGAGCCCATAGCGTGACACGCCTTCGCCCCGATCGCAACCGATTCATGCGCGAACCGCGCGTTTTTCGGACCGCGCCGGGACGCACCGCGGCCAGAGAGCGAACCGGCGCGCCGCCCGCAAGGGCGCCGCGCCGGTGAGCGAAAGGCCGCGGTGGGATTTGCCGCCCCCGGCGCCGAAGCCCAGGCACGCGCGAAGCGCGGGCCGCGGACCGGCCCCCGGCCGGGACGCACCGCGGCCAGAGAGCGAACCGGCGCGCCGCCCGCAAGGGCGCCGCGCCGGTGAGCGAAAGGCCGCGGTGGGATTTGAACCCACGAATAACGGATTTGCAATCCGTCCCCTTAGGCCACTTGGGTACGCGGCCGGCCGAACTCGTATAGTGGCACACCGCCCTGCCGCCGTCAACGCGCCCGACGGTGCCGAATCGGAACTTCGGCGCGATTGGCAACGGTTCCGGCCGCCGCGGATGACCACGACGACCTCCATCGCCGTCAGCGCACTGCTTATCGCCCTCGCGTCCGCGCCCGGCCACGCCCAGTCCCAGCCCGACGATCCCGACCGCGCCAACCCGTTCGCACAGGGCGGCATCGCGTCGAGTCCGGACCCCGGCCTCTCGGCATCGCAGCCCGATTCCGCGGCCAGCCCGCGGGCACGGGCGTCAAGCGCGGCCCTGCAGGAAGGCGTGATCCTCAACTCCGTGCCCGGCTACTTCGTGCGCTCGCTGCGCGAGCCGGGGCTCCTGGTGTTCCGCTTCGACGAGACGCGCGGCGCAAGCACCGGCCGCGCGCTCTTCGCCATGCCGTGCGACCCCACCGACGACGTGAAGGCCGTGCTGGCGGATCCGCGCATCGACGGTCCCAGCCGGTTCGAGGTCTCGGGCGAGGTGTACGAGTACGAGGGCCGCGCGTACCTGCTGCCGACCGCGATCATCGCGCTCCGCAGCCCGCCGCCGCCCGGCATGCTCGCGCGAATCGCGCCGCGCGAACTGGTGCCGCCGCCGCTTCCCGGCGAGCTGCCCACCGCGCCCCGGATCGACGCGTACCTCTCCGGCGAGGCGCCGGGCGCCCTCTCGCTCGCACGCGACCGCGGCACCGGCACGCGCCTCCCGCACGAACCCGATACCACCACCTTCCCGGGGCTCGACGACGGGTTCGCCGACGATCTCGAACGCCGCCTCGACGCAGGCATCGCGTCGACCGGAACCGGCACCGCGCTCAAGCGCGAAGAGGGCGCGCACGACCGGCGCATGCTCCTGCCGCCGGCCACCCGGTTCCAGGAGCGCCGGGCTTCGGTGCTGCGCGACCCGCTGACAGGCGTGTGGCGTGCGCAGCTCGACACCGGACGCCCGGGCGATGGCGCGCACGACGGCGCGGAGGCGTCCATGGAGATCCTCCCGTCGCTCGCGCTCGAGGCCCTCGTGCGCGGGGTGCGGCAGGCCGCGATCGGTTCGCCGTGGCTCCTGAGCGGGGAGGTGGTGGTGGCGAAGGAACGCAACTACCTCCTCATCACCCGCGCACGGGCATTGAAGGCCGACAAGTTCCTGGGGCCGTGAGCGATCGGCCGCCGCGCGGCCGCGTCCGGCGGTGCGGGTATCCTCTCCCGCCCATGACCACCAAGACCGCCTACCCCACCGCGACCATCGAGACCGACCACGGCACCATCGAGGTCGAGCTCTGGAACGACGTGGCCCCGATGCACGTGGAGAACTTCCAGAAGCTCGCGCGCCAGGGCTTCTACGCGGGCACCGGCTTCCACCGCATCATCCCGGGCTTCGTGATCCAGGGCGGATGCCCCAACGGCAACGGCATGGGCGGACCGGGCTGGAAGGTAAATGCGGAGTTCAACGACCGCAAGCACGTGAAGGGTGTCCTCTCGATGGCGCGCTCGGCGCACCCCGACTCGGCCGGCAGCCAGTTCTTCATCTGCCTCGGCAGCGTCCCGCACCTCGACGGCAAGTACACGGCCTTCGGCAAGGTCACCAAGGGCATCGAGGTGGTGGACAAGATCGCGGCGCTCAAGACCGGCGCGGGCGACCGCCCGGTCGGAACGCTGCCCAGCATGACCAAGGTCACGGCCTGACCGCGGCGCGCCGCGCTGCGCGATCGCTCACGCGGACCAGTTGGTGAGCACGACCGTCAGGTCGGCGCCGCCGACGATGCCGTCTCCATTGAGGTCTGCCGGGCCGCCGGCCTGGCCCCCCCAGGCCTCGAGCATCCGGTGCAGCGCGCAGTTGTGCGAGCCGGAGTTCGTCTGGCTCATGTACGCACGGAAGCCGACGGAGAGGATGCGGCTTCCCGCGGGGATGGACGAGAGGTCGAAGCGCACGAGCGCGCGGCGCAGCGTGCCGCCGCCGTTCACGCCCACGGGGCCGCGAGCGCGGCCGCGGCGGCGAGCGCAGGCACTCCGGCGCGGAGGAGGAGTCGCATCATCAGCCCCAATTGGTGAGGAGGATCCCGAGGTCGGCGCCGTCCGTGAAGCCGCTCCCGTCGAGGTCGGTGGGACCGGGCATGCCCCATGCCGCAAGCAGCTGGCCGAGGTCGGCGCCGTCCACGCGGCCATCGCCGTTGAGGTCGGCCGGGTTGCCGCCCGTCACGGTGGCCGAGAGCGTCGCCACCACCTGCGCCGACGTGGCGCCGGGGATGTTCTCGTCGCTGGTGAGGATCGTCGCGGTCGAGGTGTAGGTGCCCGCAACGAGCCCCGTCGGGTTGAACCGGATGGTGACGGTGGCGGGCGCGGCGCCGTGGCCGGTGCCGGTGCCGGAGACCAGCGAGAAGCGGCCCGCGGGGATCTGCACCTGGTCGATGTCCATGGTGCACTGGTCCGCCGTGAAGCCGAAGTTCGAGACCGGGACCGCCACGTCAACCGCCGGCCCGCCGAGCGTCGCGGCGAACGTCACGGTGGTCGAGTTGGCATCCGAGGTGGAAGAGAACGACGGGTTGCTCGCACGGAGCACGCGGACAGAGACCGGGAGCGCGATGCTCGGGTTCTGCACGGCCTCGTTGGCGCTGGTGACGGTCGCGGTGCCGGTGCGCAGCCCGACCGTCGTGGTGACGATCGGCACGTTCACCGAGGTGAACGAGGGCGTCAGCACCGCGGTGCCCGAGAGAGTGCCCGAGAGCACGCCCGTGCCTGCGACCGTGTAGTCGAGGGCGTCGACGCCCACGGCGTTGTCGCCCGGTGCGTCGTTCGCCACGCGCACCTCGGCGGTGGCGGTGGCGCCCTGCACGACGCGCGCGGGGACCGTGCCGAGGACGGCCGTGTTCCAGGCCGGCACGGTGAAGTCCATCAGCACGGGAATGTGGTCGGCGGCGTCGTGCAGCGCATTGGCCAAAGCGTTCGACCGTGCCACGTTGCCGGGGAAGTAGGTGTTGTTGCCGGCATTCACGGCCTGGTCGAAGTGGTTGCCGTCGTTGCCCACGGCCCGGCAGGAATTGGCGATCCAGGAGATGCCGTTGCCGTCCGCCAGCTGCAGCGTGGGCAGCACCAGGTCGAAGCGGTCGTCCATG
>VGXR01000004.1 GCA_016873255.1 Planctomycetota bacterium | reverse complement strand
CCGGGACCCACCCCGAAAGAGAGCCGCCGATGCCGGAGTGGCAAACAGCCATGGCGCCTGAAAGACAGGTGCGGATAATGCCGGGAGCGTGAAACCGGGCGCGGCCCGGAGCCGCGCCCGAAATTCGCACTGCGACGCCCGGCATCACTTTCCGGGCAGGCGGTCGAGGATCTTGTCGATCAGGCCGTACTCGAGCATCTCCTGCGCGTTGAGCCACTTGTCGCGGTCGCAGTCGGAGTGGATGCGGTCCTTCGTCTGGCCGGTGTTCTCGCTGTAGAGCGCGTACAGCTTGTCGCGCAGGCGCAGGATGTGCTTGGCGTGGATCTCGAGGTCGGTGGCCTGGCCCTCGATGACGCCGCCGATCAGCGGCTGGTGCATCAGGTTCTCGGCGTGCGGCAGCGCGAAGCGGCGGCCCTTGGTGCCGCTGCAGGCGATCACGCTGCCCATGCTCGCGGCCTGGCCGATGACGTACGTGGCCACCGGGCACGGCACGAAGCGCATGGTGTCCACGATGCCGAGGCCGGCGCTCACGCTGCCGCCCGGGCTGTTGACGTACATGCTGATCTCGGCCTTGGGGTCCTCGTTGGCCAGGTAGAGCAGCTGCGCCACCACCAGGTTGGCCATGACGTCGCTCACGCCGCCGCCCAGGAAGATGATGCGGTCGTTCAGCAGCCGGCTGTAGATGTCGTAGGCGCGCTCGCCGCGGCCGGTCTTCTCGATGACGATCGGGATCAGTGTCATGGGTGGTACCTCAGCCCTGCACCACGTGGGGCGCGACGGGCATGCGTTCGATGATTCGGTCGATCAGCCCGTACTGCAGCATCTCCTCGGCGTTCAGCCAGAGGTCGCGCTCGCAGTCGGCGGCGATCTTCTCCATCGCGTGGCCGGTGGCATCGGCGTAGAGACGGTTGCACACGTCCTCGATGCGCACCATCTGGCGCGTGAAGATCTCCAGGTCGGTGGCCTGCCCCTGGAAGCCGCCGATGCGGCCCTGGTGCATGAGGTTCTCGGCGTGCCGCAGCGCGAAGCGGCGGCCCTTGGTGCCGCAGCAGGCGATCACGCTGCCCATGCTGGCCGCCTGGCCCACGATGTAGGTGGCCACGGCGCACGGCATCGAGCGCATGGTGTCGATGATCGCCAGCCCGTCGGTGATGGAGCCGCCGGGGCTGTTGATGTACATGCTGACCTCGGCCTTGGGGTCCTCGCTGGCCAGGAACAGCATCTGCGCGATGACCGCCTGCGCGAGCGGTCGCGAGACGCCGCCCCCCACGAACACCACGCGGTCGCGCAGCAGCCGGCTGTAGAGGTCGACCAGTTCCTCGCTGTTGCCGCGCTTGTCGACGACAAGCGGCACCGAGACCCACTCGTCCTCGTCGTCGTCATCGTGGCGGCCAATGCCGCCGAGGGGATGCACTGACCGCGAGCGGATCAACGCTTGCCCTTCTCCGGGAAGCTCGCCACCTCGTCGACCAGGCCGTAGGCCTTGGCCTCCTCGGCGCTGAAGTACTTGTCGCGCTCGGCGTCCTTGGTGACGCGCTCCACGTCCTGGCCGGTGTGCTTGGCCAGGATCTCGTTGAGCTGCCGCTTCATCTTGAGGATCATCTCGGCCTGGATCTGGATGTCCGAGGTCTGGCCGTACACGCCGCCGTGCGGCTGGTGGATCATCACCTTGGCGTGCGGCAGGATCACGCGCTTGCCCTTCTGGCCGACGGCCAGCAGCACCGCGCCGCCCGAGTACGCGCGGCCGATGCAGTAGGTGGCCACCTCGCTGACGATGAACTGCATCGTGTCGTAGATGGCGAGCGTGTCGTCGACCGCGCCGCCCGGGCTGTTGATGTAGAAGTTGATGTCCTGGCCCTTCTTCTGGTTCTCCAGGTACAGCATCTGCATGATCACGCGCGCGGCCGAGGCGTGGTTGATCTCGCCGATCAGGAACACGACCCGGTTCTCGAGCAGCAGCTCGTCGATCGTCATCTCGCGCGTGCGCTGGTAGGCGACGCTGGCGTAGAGGTCCGGGCGGATCAGGTCGCGGCCGATGCCGGCGGCGGCAAGCGTGTCGGGGGTGGCAGGCGCCGAGCCCGGGACGCCGTTCTGGTACTGGCCGGTGGGAAGCTTGAGATGCATGCGATCCTCGGTTCGGGAACCCGCGGGGCGCCGCGGGAGCGGGGATGATAGCCCTCGCCCGAAGGCCACATCGGCGGTCGCGGACGCGGACTTTGGCCCGAATCGCGGCTATCCCGCCGCTAGGCTCCGCGCATGCTCCGACGCAACGCGAACGCGCTGGCCGCCGCATCCGCACTCCTCGCGGCGCTTCCCGCGGTGGCGCAGGTGGAGCCGCCGGACATCACGCGGCAGCAGCCGTCATCGGCGTCGGCCCGGCCCGAGCCGGTGTCCGCAAGCACGGCCGGCGAGGGCGACGCCGCGAACCCCCCTGCAGCGGTGACCACCATCCCGCAGCAGCCGACCATCCAGGTGGGCGGCGGCTACCTGCACCAGTTCTCCGAGTCCGCCGGCGACAACGGCGGCAGCATGTCCGCCGACCGCTTCTACGCGAGCTTCTCCTCGCGCATGGTGATGTCCGACGAGCTGACGCTCACGCTGGCGATGGGCTACGAGTTCGACTGGTACCACTGGAGCGGCGCCTCGCCGTTCACGGTGCAGGACCCGTGGGGAAGCATCAACCTGTTCGGCCTGCAGCTGCGCGGCTCGTTCAAGGTCGCGAAGGACTGGACCGCCACCGTGGGCGGCATCTTCGCGATTGCCGGCGAGACCAACGCCGATGCGGGCGACAGCATCTACGGCGGCGGCATCGCGAGCGTGGCCTGGACGCCGACGCGCGACCTCATGCTGGGCCTCGGCGTGCTGGGGGTCACGCAGCTCGAGGACGACCCGCTCATCATCCCCATCCCGGTGGTGCACTGGCAGTTCGCGGAGGAGTGGGAGCTCTCGACCATCCGCCGCCCGCCCGCCAGCCCCTTCGTGGGGATCGACGTGGCGTGGGAGCCCGTCGACAGCAAGCTCGACGTGGCCTTCGGCGTCGGCTGGCAGCAGCGGCGCTTCAGGCTCGGCACCACGTCGAGCGCGGCGTCGAGCGAGGGCGTCGGCCAGGACCAGAGCTGGGCGGCGTTCGCGTCCGTCGGCTACGACTTCGCGCCGAACGTGCGCGTCGACTTCATCGGCGGCCTGACGTTCTACGAGAAGCTGCAGCTCGTGAGCACCTCGGGCGCCGTGCAGGACGCGACGGTCGACCCGAACCCGCTGCTCGGCGTGTTCGCGACGGTCAGCTTCTGAGCGCGCCCGACACCTCGACCAGCTCGCCGCGCTCGGGGAACGCGAGCACCGCGGTCACCGCCTCCGCGGGAAGGCCGAGCATCGCGCACAGCGCGCGCCGGTAGCCGTCCATCTGCTCCCGGTAGGGCGCGATGCGCTCCTCGAACGCACGGCCGTCCAGCGCGCCTGCGCCCGTCTTCCAGTCGACGACCTCCGCACGCACCACGCGCCCGCCGCGCACGCCGAGCACCACGCGGTCCATGCGGCCGCGAACCAGCGTGCCGTCGATGACCGCGGCGAACGGCATCTCCGCGCGGACCTCGAGCGCATCGCAGCCCCAGGCATCGCAGCGCGCGCGCCGCAGCACCGCGCCCATCGGGCCGGCGAGCGAACGCCCGACCATCGCCCGCATCTCGCGGACCAGCGCGGCATCGGCCGGGCGACCGATCTCGATCGCTATGGCATCCGCAAGCGCCCGTTCGTCGATCGCGGCCGGCAGCGCACCGTCGCACCACTCGATGCGCTCGAACCACGCATGCGCGATGGTCCCGCGCTCGCCGTCCGGGACGCCCTCGAACTCGCGCGCGAAGAAGCGCCCATCCGCGGACTCGTGCGAACTCGGCGCGCGCACGCCGGCAGCGCGCGCCACGCGCTCGACCGAGGGCAGCACCGCCGCGGGCAGCGCCGACTCCGCGGGGAGCGGCCGCGGCGGGAGGGGGCCGAGGTCGAGCTCTGGATGCGCGAACGTCCAGAATGCGGCGCTCCCCGGCAACGCGGCCGCCGCCGTGAACGCCGCGTGGAATCCATCTGCCGCCGCCCGCAGCAGCCAGGTGGCCGTGAGCTTCGGGTTGTCCTCCTTCGGCGGCGTGGCGCAGACGAGGTGGACGGCTTCCTTGGCGCGCGTGAGCGCCACGTAGAGGCCGCTGATGTCGTCGCCGAGCCGCGCCACCTGCGCCTCGGCCCGGAACGCCGCAAGCAGCGGCGAGAGCGCCACGAACTCCTTCGCCACGATGGGCGCGATCGCCACCGGCGCGCCTGCCGGGTCGGGCATGAGCGCCGACCACTGCCCTGCGCCGCCCTCGACCTGTCCCATGGGCTCGTCCATGCTCGCGAACACCACTTCGTCGAACTCGAGGCCCTTGCTCATGTGCACGGTCATCACGCGGATGCGCGCCTGCTCGCCGGTCTTCGACATCCTCTCGGCGGCCGCGCGGACGAAGCGTCCCGGATCCGCGGAGAGCTCGGGCTCGGCGCCGTGCGCGAGCGCCGAAAGCTGGCGGAGCCGCTCGAGGTCGTGGCGAGAGCAGGCATCGCGCAGGAGGGCCGCGGTGCGGTCGACCCATGGTCCGAGGCCATGTTCCGCCACCTCGCGTCGAACGCGGCGCGAGAGCTCGCGGGCCGCTGCCCGCAGGGCGCGGCCACCCCCATGGCGCTCCATGGGCACCAGCCCAAGGCGCGAGCATGCCGGCTCGCGCGTCGCAAGCCACAGCGCGATCGAGTCGTCGGGCCGGTCTGCCACGCGCAGGAGCGCGAGCACCGCCATCGCCGCCGCGGAATCGCCAACGGGCGAACGGCCCTCGTGCGAAACATCGAGGCCGCGGTCCCGCAGCGCGGACACGCACGCGGTGACCTCGCTGTTGCGCGACACCAGCACCGCGATCTCGGCGCCCGGCCGCTCGGCCGAGCGCGCCCCCACGACATCCGCCACTCGCTCGGCGATGTCGTCCTTGCGCGGTCCTCCGGCCATGAACGCCTGCACCAGCCCCGGCATGGATGCCTTGTGCGGCGCGGCCCGATGGGCTGCGTACGGCCACGCCTCAAGCGCGCGACGCAGCGGCGAGCGGTCCGCATTCGCCGCTGCCGGCAGGCCCGCGGCCTGCAGCGCCGCGGACGCGCCGTCCGAAGGCTCGTCAAGCGGCATCCGGTCGAGGCCCGAGGGAAGCCCCTCGAACACGGCATCCACGAAGGCCAGCACCACGGGGCTCGAGCGGTAGCTCGTGTCGAGCGTCACGCCTTGGTCGAGCCCCGGCCGCGCGCGCACCGACTCGAGCAGCGCCGGCGTGCCGCCGCGCCAGCCGTAGATCGACTGCTTCGGGTCTCCCACCACCAGCAGGCGCCGGTCCGTCGAGAGGATCTCGTCGACCAGCGGCTCGAGCACGGTCCACTGCACGGGCGCGGTGTCCTGGAACTCGTCGAGCGCAAGGTCCCGCACCTGGCGGTCGAGCCGCTCCCGCATCGCGGCCAGCCGCTCGCCGCCGTCGCCCTCGGCACCGATCGCGTGCGAGCGCGCAAGCGCGTCGGCGATGTCGCCGAACCCGAGCACGCCGTCGGCACGCTGCATCGACCGCACGCGCGCGTCGACCATCGCCGCCATCTCCGCGGTCGCCGCCAGGCGCGCCCGCAGCGTGGCCTGCAGCTCGGCCAGCGCGTGGCCGATGGCCACCTGCATCGGCCGCGCAAGCTCCGCCGGAGCATCCGCCCCGTCGAAGCGCTCCCCGGCACGGACCCGCTGCACCAGCGAGTCCTTCAGCAGCTCCAGCCACTTGCGGTCGACCACCAGGCCGGCGACGCGCTCGCGCGCATCCACCCAGCGCTTGCGCGGCTTGCCGTCCCTGGTCGTCGGCAGCGCCGCAACGCGCACCAGCTTGGCGGCCTCCTGCAGCCGCTCGTCGCTGGCGAACCGCGCGCCCGGGAACAGCTCGATCGACGGATCGGCAATCCGCGCCCACGGAGCGGCCGGGTCGCCCGCGAGAGCGGCCCGCGACCAGAGCACCAGCGCCGACTCCAGCGCGGAGTCGATCCCCGCCTGCACCTCGACCTTGGGACGACCGTCCGCGATCCGGCGCGCCAGCTCCGTCGCACGCGCCTCGTCGAGCGCGATGACATCGCCGATGGCATCGACCTTCTGCGTGGCAAGCTCGTCCTCGTCGCCGATCCGCCACGATTCCGGCAGCCCCAGCTCGGGCCCGAACGCGCGGGCGAGCTGCGCGAAGAACCCGTCGATGGTCGAGAGCGACACTCGGTGCATCGAGCGCACGAACTCCTCGAGCACCGCGGCATACTCCGCGGCCTTGAAGTCGCCGACCTGCCCCGGCTCGGCGAACTTCCTGCGCGCGTCTTCGTCGATCGCGCCCTGCGCGAGGTGCCGCAGGATGCGCTCGACGATCTCCGCCGCGGCCTTGCGCGTGAATGTCACCGCGAGGATCCGGTCCGGCGACGCGCTGCCGTTGCGGCGGCGCTCCTCGAGCATCCAGCGGATGATCCGGTTGGCGAGGAGGTACGTCTTGCCGCTGCCTGCGTTGGCCACCACCACGGAACGGTCGCTCACGGCACCACCTCCCGGCGCAGGCCGCGCATGCCGTCGCAGAACACCGCCGCGAACGGGTCGTGCTGCCAGCTCGGGCGCTCGTCCGGCCCCGAGAAGTCCCCTGCCTCCACGAGCGCGGCGATGCGCTCCGCCTCCGCCTCCGCCTCGCGGGCGAAGGACGCGTCCCACTCCGCGGCAAGCAGCACCTGCGCGTCCGAGGGGTTGGAAGGCAGCGCGAAGTAGCCGAGCCTGTCGGGGGACACCTCGATCCCACGCGAGCGCAGCAGCACGCGGTACAGCGGGAGCTGGAGGTCCTTCCACGGCCCGTCGACGCCCTGCCGATGCGCCTTCGCGGGGCCCTCTGCATCCGACGAGGTCTTGTAGTCGAGCGCCGCGTGCCCGTACTCGGGATGCACGTCCACGCGATCGATGCGGCCGACCAGGCGCACGCGGCTTGCGCCGATGAGCGGCGCCGGGAGCGCACCCTTGTACGTGTCAAACACGAGTTCCGCGTCCAGCACGCTCCAGCCGAGGCCGGCCCAACCCGCCTGCACGCGCGCGAACGCACGCAGGCGCTCGATGGCCAGCGCGAACTGCACTTCGTACGTGCCGCGCACGTCGGGAACGAACCGCCGGCGGCGGATGCGCTCGAACGCGGCGAGCACGTCGCGCTCGATGCGCTCCTGGTCGGTGGTCGGCGGCTCGTTCGCCGCCGTCCGCGCGCACTCATCCCTTCCCCACTCCTCGAGCGCCGCGTGGACAAGCGAGCCGAAGCCCATCGGATCAAGCTCCGTCGCGGGGCCATCGGGTTCGCGCAGCTTGATGCGCGGGTCGCGCTTCAGACGGAAGAGCGCCGGGCACGCAAACCAGTCGCGGAACGATGTCACGCTGATGCGGTCGATCGGCGCGTTGCCCTCGGGCACCAGGATCGGGCCGAACAGCCCGTTCGCCGGCGCCGCCGCCTGCCAGCGCGCCGCCTGCGCGTCCGCGGAATCCTCGTCGCAGAGCCACAGCACGCGCTCCGCGAGCGAGCTGCCCCGCTGCCCGAGCAGGAGCCGCGACGGGCGCAACCGCTCCCCTTCGGCGCTGAGCCGCCCGGTCACCAGGCGCACCGACCGCTTGCGGTGCAGCAACCCGTGCAGGATCCACGCATCGCGCGCCTGGCGGCGCCGAGCGCACTGCATCCCGAGCCGCTCGCGCGCGGAATCCGGGAGCCATGGGTCGATCGTCAGTCCCTCGGGCACCACGCCCTCGTTCATCCCCGTCAGCACCGCGTGCGGTGCGTCGTCGATGCCGGCCTCGAGCCAGCCCATGAGCTCGACGCCGTCGTCCGCTCCCGCCGACGGCAGCACCGTGCCCGCCATTGCATCGCGCACCGCGCGCACCCAGCCGGCAGGCGTCGGCCCGCTCGCAAGCGCATCGGGGAGGGCCTCGAGTTCCGCGATCGCCTCCAGCGCCGCGTGGCCCGCATCGCGCGCTGCCTGCCCGCTCGGGCGCACCAGCGTGCCGAGCACCCCGCGCAACGCGGCCGCGGCCTCGGGCGCAGCGCGCGCATCCGCAAGCGGAGCAAGCAGCCCGTCGACCGCCGCGCAGAGCTCGTCGATGCTCGCGGTCGACTCGTGCGCCCCCGGCACCGGCACGGTCCGCGCCCCCGAAGACGCGGCGAACTCGGACACCAGCCGCATCGGGTCACTGGCACCCGATGCCTCGAGCCACTCCTCCACCTCGGCCGTGCGCACGAGCGCGCCCAGCGCGTCGCAGCGGCGCGAAGAGAGCCACTCCGCGATGGCCGCAAGCAGCAGTCCCAGCGGGCCATCGGCGGCACTGCGACCGGGCGGCGCCGACACCGGCATGCCCCACGACGGCAGGCGAAGCGACACCTCGGTGGCAACCGATGCGTCCGGGACGGCGACCGCAATCTCGTTGGTCCGCCTCGGCGCGGGCACCCGTGCGATGGCCTCCAGCACCGCCGCGGCCTGGTCCGACGGCGTGTCCGCACGCAGGATGAGCTCGGTCGGCACGTCGAGGCCGACGCCGCTCCACCCGTCGTGCGCCGGGCACCCGTCGCCATCGAGCGGCGCGGGCAGCGCAGCGGCGTCCGCATGCACCATCGACCGAACATCCACGCCTCGCGCGGCGAGAACGCGCAACGCCTGCCGCTGCACCGGTTCCGGGTCCGCGAGGAACAGGTGCACGCGTCGGATGCCGCCGACGTGCAGCGAACCGCCGCGCACCGCCGCGACCGCGGCCATGCCGAAGTCCGCGGCACCGGCCGCGTCGAGCAGCGCACGACGCTCGCGGTCCACGGACAGCAGCGCGCGCCACCGCGCGGGGTCTGCCTCCGGCATCGTCTGCTCGACATGCGCTGCCACGTCGGCGAAGGTTCGGCCCGCCGCAGCGCAATCGCGCGCAAGCGCGGAGATGCGCAGTGCCACCGCCTCGCGCGACCGTTCGTCGGGCGCCTCGCCTTCCGAAGCCTCCGGAAACAGCGGAGCCACGTCACGCGCCTCGCATCGCTCGATCGCGGCAAGCCACGAGACACGCTCCCCGACCGCGCCGAGCGATCGGCCCCCGGGCACCACGAGCCGCGTGAGCAGCGCGCCCGGGGTCACCACCTGCGGCGCCACCGCGGCCACGCCGCGCTCGCGTGCCAGCTCGAAGAGATGCCGCTCGAACGCGCGCCGCGCGCGAGACGCCGGCACCACGACCAGCGCACCGGAGGCGTCCGCGACGCCGTGCGACGTGGGCGCGGCATCGAGCACGGCGCGCGCCAGCGCGCGCATCGGCGCGGGGTCATCCGGAAGTCGTTCGACGGACCATGGCATCTCGGGAGGAATCATCCCATGGCGCGATGAAGCACCTGCTTCACCCGCCCACGATGCCCTCGATGACGCGCATCTGCGCATCGCGGACGCGGGCGTCGGCCGCGCAGCAGTTCACGTGCCCGACCTTGCGCCCGGGCCTCGGTTCCTTGCCGTAGTCGTGGAGCCGAGCGCCCGGCACGGCCAGCAGGTCCGCGCGCCGCGGCACCGACCCGATCAGGTTGACCATGCCGCTCGGCCCGCGCAGGTCGGTGGACCCGAGCGGCTCGTCGCACACGGCCCGCACGTGGTTCTCGAACTGGCTGGTCACCGCGCCCTCGATCGTCCAGTGGCCGCTGTTGTGGACGCGCGGTGCCATCTCGTTGGCCACCACGCCGCCCGCGGACACGAAGAACTCGACCGCGAGCACGCCCACATGGCCGAGCGCCTCCGCAACGCGCCGTGCGGCGTCGAGCGCCTCGCGCTCGGCATCCGCGCCGACGTCGACCGCGGGCGCCACCGTGCGGCGCAGGATGCCGCCGCGATGCACATTCTGGCAGGTCGCCCACGTGCGCGCGTCGCCGTCGCGCGCGCGCACCGCGATCACGCTCACCTCGCACCCGAATTCCACGAACGCCTCGAGGATGCACGGCACGCCGCCGACGGCGCGCCACGCCGCCGGCACGTCGCGCGCGCTGCGCAGCACCGCCTGGCCCTTGCCGTCGTAGCCGAGCCGAAGCGTCTTCAGCACCGCAGGCGTGCCCACTCGGCCGCACGCCGCCGCAAGCTCGGTCTCGCTCGACACCGCCTCGAACGCCTGCACGCGGATTCCGCAGTCGCGGAAGAATTCCTTCTCGCGGATGCGGTCCTGCGCCACGGCCAGGCTGCGCGCGCCGGGCGCGGTCGGCACCAGGGACTGCAGGCGCTCCACCGTCGCCGCGGGCACGTTCTCGAACTCGAAGGTCGCCACGTCGAGCCCTTCCGCGAAGCGCTCGAGCGCGGCCGGGTCGTCGAAGCCGCCCGCAACCACGCTGCCCACGGCAGCTGCCGGGCAACGCGGGTCGGGGTCGAGGAACCGGAACGAATGCCCGAGCGGGATGCCCGCGAGCGCGATCATGCGGCCGAGCTGGCCGCCCCCGACGACCCCCACGAGCATCAGTGTCCTCCGCCCGGCACGAGCGCCGCGCGCGGGTCCGGCTGCGCGAGCACCTTCGCCGTCTGCGCCGCGCGGAACGCATCGAGCCTCGCGCGCACGCCGGCATCGTCGGAGGCGAGCATCGATGCCGCGAAGAGCGCCGCGTTGGTGGCACCCGGCGCGCCCACGGCGAAGGTCGCCACCGGCACGCCCGCAGGCATCTGCGCGATGGACAGCAGGCTGTCGAGTCCGCTCAGCGCCTTGCTCAGGACGGGCACGCCGAGCACCGGCACCGGCGTCTTGCTCGCGCACATCCCGGGAAGGTGCGCGGCACCCCCGGCCCCCGCGATGATCGCCCGCAGCCCGCGCCCACGCGCCGCAGCGGCGTACTCAAACAGCAGGTCGGGAGTCCGGTGCGCGCTCACCACGCGGCACTCGTGCGGAATGCCCAGGTCCGAGAGCACCCGTGCCGCGTGCTGCATGGTGTCCCAGTCGGATTGCGACCCCATGATGACCCCCACCACGGGTGCGCCCGGCGGGGTTGGCAGGTTGCCGATTGGCTCCATGGCGCGGGATCGTACGGACGGCCCCAACGCGGCACGCCGATTGGCACGGTGATGAACCCGCGGCACCCATGCTCCCAGACCCGGTAACCCTCGTAGTCGCATGTACTTGCACCCAATCCTCCGCACCCGCACGCTTCCCCTGCTGGACTTCTCCAGAGAAACCCGTACCCATGAATGACAAGGCATTCCCGCTGAACGATTGCTTGATGCCGTCCGAATACAGGGCATCATCATCGTGGTTGACCGCCGGCTCCCCCAGCCGCGGCACCCGGTTCAAGAGGGCGACATCCCGGTCACTCGCGGTTATCCCTTTCTCCGCGAATCGCCCACGCCCGAGGCCCAGTGCATCGCACTGGTCCCCCAACTCGGGGCGGAGCGCAGGGCCCGCTTCGGCGGCGCACCTGCAATGAGTTCAGAAAAGGGCGGGCACCGGCTTCGGACACCGGTGTCCAAGGGCTCCACTGGGGAACATTGGAGCCCGAACCTCGGGGGCACGGCACCAGGCGTGGGCCGTGCTCCCGGGTTCATTTCTGCGCCTCATTTCTGCGCCTCATTTCTGCGCCAGTGCATTCACGAGCACGGAGACCCGGCGACCCGCCTCCTCGACGCTCGCGCGTGAATTGAACGCGCTGATCCGGAAGAAGCCCTCGCCGTGGCGACCGAAGCCCGCGCCCGGGGTCACCACCAACTGTGCCTCGGCAAGCAGCAGGTCGAACGTGTCCCAGCTGCCCAGGCCGCGCGGGCACTCGACCCACACGTATGGCGCGTGCTCGCCGCCCCACACGCGCAGCCCCTGCGCCCGGCACGCCTCGCGCAGGATCGCCGCATTGCCCATGTAGAAGTCAACCAGCGCCCGCATCTCGGCCTGGCCCTGCGGCGAGCAGAGCGCCTCCATCGCCTTCTGCACCGGCCAGCTCACGCCGTTGGAGCAGGTGGCCCAGCGCCGCGACCAAAGCTGGTGCAGCGACACGCGTGTGCCCGAGCGCGTGCGTCCCTCGAGCGCCTTCGGCACCACCGTGTAGCCGGCGCGCACCCCGGTGAACCCGCCGTTCTTCGAGAAGCTGCGGAACTCCATCGCGCAGCGCTCGGCGCCCCGAATCTCGAAGATCGAACGCGGCAGCGCCGGATCGCGCACGTACGCCTCGTAGGCGGCGTCGAAGCAGAGGAGCGCATCGTGCGCCAGCGCCCAGTCCACCCAGCGCGCAAGCTGCGAACGCGTGGCCACCGCGCCCGTCGGGTTGTTCGGGAAGCAGAGGAACGCAATGTCCACCGGCTCGCGCGGCGGCTCGGGCACGAACCCGTTCGCCGGGGTCGCGGGCAGGTAGGTGAGCCCTTCGTAGCCGCCGCCCTCGAGCGCGGGGCCGGTGTTGCCGGCCATCACGTTGTTGTCGACGTACACCGGGTACACCGGGTCGCAGACCGCGATCCGGTTGCCGCCGGCGGCGGGCGTGCCGCTCGCGAGGATCTCGACGAACGCGCTCGCGTCGGGCTTGCTGCCGTCGGAGAGGAAGACCTCGTCCGCGCCGATGGCGATGCCGCGCTCGCGGAAGTCGACGCGCGCGATCGCCTCGCGGACGCTCGCGTAGCCGGTGGCGGGCCCGTAGCCGCGGAACGCCTCGCGCCGCCCGAGGTCCTCCGCGCCGCTGCGCAGCGCCTCCACCGCGACGGCGGGCAGCGGCTCGGTCACGTCGCCCACGCCGCAGCGGATGATGCGCGGCGCGAGCGCGGGGTTCGCCTCGGCGAACGCGGCGACGCGGCGCGAGATCTCGGGGAAGAAGTAGCCGGAGGCCAGCTTCAGGTAGTGCTCGTTGACGATCGCCATCGCGGCCTCTCCCTCATGCCGCGCTCAGGGCGAGGCGAAGATCGAACCGTAGTCCATCGGGTCCTTCACCACGCTGACGCGGACCTTCGCGTCGACGTTGCGGATGGTGATCCTGTTGGTGCACGTGCCCAGCGTGGCGTGAAGCGTGTCGTGGTCGTTGCGGCGGTCCAGGATGCGCCAGTCGCCTGCCTCCACCCGCGCCTTCACGTCGCCGTTGACGCACTCCACGTCGAACGTGCCGCAGGTGCCCGTGAACGCGCGGAAGACGATCTCGCCGCCCCTGGTGACGAGCGTCACGTCCTCCGAGATCGCCCACGGCGTGAACATGCGGACGTCGCCGTCGGCGGTGTGCACGTGGCAGGCGCCGCGGTTCTCGAAGACGTACACCTTGCCGCCGCGGGTCTTCACGCGGACGCGGCGGAGCTCGGGCAGCTCGATGTCGAGGTTCGCGCGCAGGAGCCACGGCTCGTCATGCTCGGTCGTGCAGCGGACGGCGAGAACCGGGACGTCCCCGCCGCGGCGGATCTCGGCCTTGACCGCCACCTCGTCGAGCGAAGCCTCGGCCTCGGCCTGCCGGTCGCGGCCGTGGCCGGCGAGCACGGTCGCGGTGAGGATCGCCTTGCCCTTGGTCTCGCGACCGCCGCGGATCACGACGTCGCCGGCGAACGACTCGAGGTCGACGTCGATGATGCCGTCCACGTCGAGCTCGTACAGCCGTTCCTCGACCACCGATCCGTAGAACGAGGCGGCGATGCTCTGGTGCGCATGGTCGATCCCGCGCTCGACGGAACTGCCGCCGGCGCAACCGGCCCCGAAGGGCACGAGCGAGGCAACGAGGACCACGGCCAGGACTGCGCGCAGGGGATGCGATCCGTGCATCACAGGATTCTACGATGCGGCCATGGCGACCACTGCCGCGCGAACCCGCCATGCCTCCGCCGCGCTTGCCGCGCTCGCGATGGCCATCGCGGGTGCGGCCCCGGCGCAGGCACCCGCCGCGGGGGGCACGCCCGCCTCGTCCGCCGCGTCCGCCGATCGCATCACGGTCACCCTCCCGACCTCGGCGGCCGGGATGCTCGGCGAGGGACCGCGCCGCGGCAGGATGATCGCGTTCCTCCTCTCCGCCGACGGCGCGGACCGCGGTGCAAGGCCCGTGGACGCGCCGTTCTACGACGCACCCCAGCCGCTCTTCTCGTGCGCCGTGGAATCGCTCGAGCCCGGCAAGCCCGTGGTGATCGACGACACCTCGCTGGCATTCCCCGCGGCCCTCGGCACGCTCCGCGGGACGTACCGGGTGCAGGCGGTCTTCGACCGATCGACCACCGAGCGCGGCCACCTCGCCGTCGGAAACCTGCTCACCGCGGAAGGCCGGATCGAGCTCGATCCGGCGCGCCCGGACGCCTGCGCGCTGGAGCTCCGCGAGCGCATCGAGGAGCCGTCGCGGCAGGAGCGGCCCAACCTGCGCTGGTTCGAGCTGCGCAGTGCCACGCTGAGCAGGGCGCTCGGGCGAGACATCACCATGCGCGCAGGCGTCGCGCTGCCGAGGGGCTGGGCCGACCCGGACCACCGCCGGCGCATCTTCCCCGCCGTGTACCTGGTGCCCGGCTTCGGCGGCCGCTGGACCGCGGCGGAACCGATCGCGCAGATGCTCGCCTCGCCGGACACCGGGCCCCTCATGCCCGAGGCCGCGTGGATCGTCCTCGACCCGGAGTGCCCGCTCGGCCACCACGGGTTCGTGGACAGCGCCGCCAACGGCCCGTGGGGCACGGCGCTGGTGGAGGAACTGGTCCCGGCGCTCGAGCGGGAGTTCCGGCTCCTGCCGCGCCCGCAGGCGCGCGCGATCACCGGGCATTCAAGCGGCGGGTGGAGCGCGGTCTGGCTGCAGATGCAGCACCCGGGCACGTTCGGCGCGTGCTTCGCAAGCTCGCCCGACCCGGTCGACTTCTCGCGCTTCCAGCAGTCGGACCTCTACGCGGACACCAGCGTCTTCTGCGACGCCGAGGGGCGCGAGCGCACCTCCTACCGTCGCTCCATCATGGGCAAGTTCGAGAAGGCGCTCATGACCGTCCGTGACGAGGTCGGCGTGGAGCGGGTGCTCGGCCCCGCCCGCGACAGCGGCGAGCAGTGGGACTCGTGGAGCGCCATGTGGAGCCCGCTCGACCCCGCCACACGGCTGCCCCGGCCGATGTTCGATGCCGTCACGGGCACCATCGACCGCTCCGTGGTGCAGGGCTCGTGGGCGCGCTTCGACATCGCGGCGCTCGTGCGCGACGACCCCGGCCGGTGGGTGCCCCTCTTCCGCGAGCGGGTGCGGCTGGTCTGCGGCGGCCGGGACGGCTTCTCCCTCGACCGCGCGGTGCAGGGGCTGAAGGACGCCCTCGACGGGGGCGCGCGCGCGCTCGCCGCCCGCGGCCAGCTGCTGCCGGACGGTCCGGGCTACGTGGAGATCGTCCCGGACGAGACCCACGACACCATGGCCGCCGCCGCCACGCTCCGCTGGTACCGCGAGATCCGCGCCTGGCTGGACCGGAAACCGGGGTGAATCCCGAAAATGGTCCGGGAGGAACGGGACTATTTTCCGCGCATGCGCCCTGTCACCCTGGTCGTCGCCGCCGTGCTCGCACTCCTCTCCCCCGCGGCCGGCGCGCGCGCGCAGTTCGGGCTCGAGTTCGGCGGCGCCGCCGAGGCCAACCCCGTCCTCTCCAGCAAGGACTTCGACGCCATCTGCGATGCCGTGCGCCTCGATGCCGCCCAGCGCCAGATCGCCGGAACCTCCTTCGACGACGCCCAGGACCGGATGTTCGAGGCGAAGCGGCGCGCCGACGCCGTCCGCGCCCGCACCGGCACCAATCCCACCGATGACCAGTCGATGGCCGAGCGCGAACAGGCGCGCAAGGCGCTCGCGCAGGAGGTCCTCAACCAGCTCGACAACCTGTTCCGCGCGATGGTGCCCGTGATCCGCGCCGACCAGCGCGAGGACCTCGAGCGCGAGCGGCTCGCGGCCAAGCGCCGCGCGATCCGGGCGATGCTCGGCGGCTCCGGCGTCGATGGCGCCGCACAGGTGGACGTGGAGGGCGCGATGCGCAAGGCCGACGTCGCCGCGGAGCGTGCGGCCCCGGCGCTTGCGCAGCTCGGCGCCTATCGCCAGCGCATCGGGTCGCTGCTGCAGCGCATGCTCGATGACTCGATCGCGCAGCCGCGCCGCGGCGCAAAGGCCAGGCAGCCGGCCCCGGCCGAGGACGCGCCCGAGGGCGGGGTGTCACTGGAGTCGGTCCGCCGCATGGCCGAGGCGCAGGCTGCGCAGCGCGAGACGGTGACGCAGCTCGCCGCCGCGCACCGCGACGCGCTCGGGCTTGTGGCCACGCACCTCTCCCCCGCCGAGCTTGCCAAGGTGCGAGAGCAGGTGCTCCGCCGCGTGTGGCCTCGCACCGCCATGGACCCGCTGTCGCCGGCGACCGCCATCGACCAGCTGCTCCGCAAGGAGCTCGATGCCGCGGCGCGCACCGCCATCGAGGCCATCCGCGACGCATGGCAGCCGCGCTGGTGGTCGCTCACCCTGCGCATGACGGCCGCCGAGGATGCGCTGCGCGGCAATTCGCCCATCCTCAACCTGGGAGCGCCCCCCGACGAGGGCGCCGCGCGCGCCAAGCTGCAGCTGCGCGAACTGCGCGAGGAGCGCTCCGCCGCGGACCGCGATGCGTGGAAGGCGCTCGCGGGCGCCGACCCGTCGCGCAAGGACTTCCACCTCGGCATGGCCAAGATGCCCGCACGCGACACCCTCTTCGGCGTTCCGCCCGGGCTTCCGGCGGACGGCGGCACCACGCCGGAGGGAGTGAACATCAGCCTCGCCGAAGCGGTCGAGGGCGGCGCCAACGTGCAGATGGGCGCCGCCGTTTCCATCGCCACGGTGATCACGTCGGTCGAGGACGGCGTTCCCGCCGACGGGCCCGGCGGCGAAGGGGAAGACACCATGGTCTTCACCGCCGACGCGGACGACCTCGTGGGCGGCGGAATGATCATGGTCGCAGGCGAGGACGGACCCATCACCTTCGGCGACCGCTTCGGCGACGGGATGGGCGGCAACCTCGATTTCTCCGGCATCAGCATGGGGGACCCGCAGGCCGATGGCAAGGCGACCGTCGGCATCCCGTCGCGGCTCGGCAAGGATCGCATCGACGCCATGGCCCGCGTGCTCGGCCTGGACCCGGCGAACCCGGGGCTCGTGGCACTGATGGTCGACCACGAATCGAGGGTCGCCGCGCTGCGGCAGGGCTTCGGCGACTCCGGCGCCGCACGCAACGGCACGGACTTCGTCGCGCTCGAAGACGCCGCCACGGCCGCGGCGCGCGTGGACGACTTCCTCGCGCGCCTCGCCGAGGCCGAGGACGCGCTCGTCCGCGACATGGCCACGCTCGCCGGCACCGCGCCTTCCATCGCCGATGCCGCGCGCGACGAGCGCGCCGCCGAGCGCGCGCGCTGCACGCGCCACGCGACGGGCCTGATGAACGACCTCGGCCCGACCGGCGTCTGCTCCGTGGACCTCGGAGGCTGCATCGCCGCGTCGGGACTCGCGGGCATCGACCGCGAGCTCGCGCTGCAGGCGTGGGTCGCGTGGGCGCCGTCGATGCGCGGCGCCTGCGAGCGCTGGCTCGCCACGGAGCGCAGCGTCGCACCGCAGATGGCCGCCGACGAGGCGCGCATGCGTTCGCAGGCGATGGACCTCGGCGGCGACGCGCCCGGCATCCCCGAGGGCGCCGTGGCCATCGCCATGGACGAGGACGACGTGAAGCGCCGCGACGACCTCATGCAGCAGGCGTCCGCCGCGCTTGTCGCCATCAACGAGGCCGCGCTCGCCGGCCGCGCCGCCGTGCTCGCTGCGCTGCCCGAGGCCTCGCGCCCGGCGTTCGACGCGGCATGGCTGCGCGCAGCGGCCCCGAAGGTCTACGCCGACGCGCGCGACGCCATGGCCAAGCTCGACGCGGCACTCGTGCTCGCCACGCTGAGTCCCCAGCAGCGGCAGCAGGTCGACGCGCTCCGCGGCGAGCACGCGGCGCGCCACGGGTCCGTGTGCAGCCGCATCGCGATGGCGGTGGTGGCCACCAAGCCCGGCGGCGCGAAGGGGCTCGGCATGGAACGCCCGAAGGACATCAACATCCAGGTCTCCGACGGCCGCTTCGAGCGCGCCGAGCTCAACGCGCGCACGCTGCGCCGCCTGCGCAGCATCCTCTCCGAGGACCAGCGGAAGGCCGTGGGGATCTAGCGCGCCTCAGCCGCGCGACCACTCCGCGGGCACGGGGCCGTGCGTCGCGGTGATGCGGCTGTGGATGCCGCCGCGACCCTTCCACTCGGTGATCACCTGCATCCATGCGGGCTTCATGGCCGCGGCCAGGTCGTCGCGCATGCGGTTGGTCACCGCCTCGTAGAAGATCCCCTCGTTGCGGAAGCTCTGGTGGTAGAGCTTCAGGCTCTTGAGCTCCACGCACCTGTCGCCGGGCTGGTAGCGGACGATGATCCGCGCGAAGTCCGGGTGCCCGGTCTTCGGGCACACGGAGGTGAACTCCTCGTTCACGTGCTCGATGACGAACGGCGTGGCCGTGGGCGATGGAAAGCACTCGAGGAGCTTCGGGTCGGGCATGGCGAAAATCGTATGCGCGGCGGGCCGCGCAAGGGGAACCCGCGCGCAATCCCCTGAATCCCGCTGACTCAGGGTGCGTAGGTCCGCAGCAATTTCTGCACCTGCGGCTGCGAGGCGTTCACCTCGAGGCTGCGCTCGAACGCACGCCGCGCCTCCTCGCGCGCCGCGCCGTCGAGGCGGTCGCTCAGGAGCCAGGCATTGAGCGCGCAGACGCCCACGCCGTTCCACGCCTTGGTGCTGCGGGGGTCCCGCTCGGCCGCGTCGCGGTAGGCCAGGAGCGCACGTTCGTAGTCGCCTGCCCGGAACGCAAGCCACGCCGCCCGCTCGCTGGCCGCGGACGACGGCCAGCGCCGCGCGAACTCGCCGGCCGCGCTCGCCGCCTCGCTCCAGCGGGCCTCGGCCCCGTACGCCGACACCAGCCCGTCCATGGTCGCCTCGGACACCTCCCCCAGCGCCACCGCCTCCTCGAAGGCGGCGCTCGCATCGACGATGCGCCCGCCCGCGAGGTAGGCGCGCCCGAGCCGCGTCCATGCGTCCGCGTCCGCACCCGCGTCCGCACACAGGCGCTCGAGGAACGGGATGGCCGCCGGCTGGTTGCCCGTGCGCTCGAGCGCATCGGCGATGCCCGCCACCGCGCGCATGTCATCCGCCTTGACGGCCAGCGCCGCACGGTAGTTCTTCAGGGCATCCTCGTCGCGGCCCGCCGCGGCGTGCGTGCGCGCCAGCCCCACCAGCGCCTCCGTGTTGCGCGGGTCCGCGCGCACCGCCGCCTCGTAGGCCCGCTGCGCCGCGCGCAGGTCGCCCTGCTCGAGCGTCACCGCGCCGGCACCCACCTGCGCGGCCGCCAACCGCGGGTTCTCCGCGAGCATCGACCGGAACTCACCGAGCGCCTCCTGGTACTCGCCGCGCCGCGCCACGTCCTGCGCGCGCCGGAGCCGCTCGGCCTCCTCGGGGGTCGGCGCCACCGCCACGCCCGACCGCTCGGCAAGCACCTCCGACTCCGGCTTCGCCCATGGCCTGCACCCGCCGAGGAACGCCGCGGACACGCACGCGCACGCCGCCAGCGCCAGCGCGCGCAGCCATGCCGCGTTCGCGCGGTCGGGGTCGCGCCCGCGGAGCCTGCCCTCCTTCGGCGTCTCCATGATCGCCGGCACCTTCGCCAGCACGCGCATGTGCGCGATGGCCGCGAAGCACGCGCGACCGCACGCGCCCGCACCGAGGTGCTCGTGGCGGTCGAGGCGCGAGCCGAGCGCGCCCTTGGAATCGTTGCAGTGCAGCACCTTCACGTGCTCCGTCCCGACCGCTGCATCGAACGCCTTCCAGAATGCGCGCGCCTTCTCCGGGGTGGACATGTCGTGCCCGAACGCGGTGCCATGGCACGTATCAAAGCAGATCGCGGTGCGCCCCGGGTCGCGCACCGCGCCGCGGATCGCCGCGAGGTGCTCGAGCGGGCCGCCGAGGTTGGTGCCGCTCCCGACGGTGTTCTCGATGCACGTCACCGTCCGGTACCCGGCCGTGGAGCGGTGGATCGCATCGAGCTCCGCGGCAAGCCGCCTGATGCCCGCGGCCTCGTCCGCCGCGTCGCGTGCCGTGCCGAGGTGCGCGCCCGGGTGCATCACGCACCACGGGATGCCGAGCGCCTCGCAGCGCTCCGTTTCCTCGAGCTGCAGCGCCCGGCTGCGGGCGCGCGCCCGCCCGTCCGGCGATGCCAGGTTCACGAGGTAGCTGTTGTGGCTCACCAGCCGGCGCTCCGGGTCGCGGTGCCAGCCGGCCTCGCGCACCGCGGCGCGGAACGCGTCCACGTCCGCCTGCGCGAGCGGCTTCACCTTCCACTGCCGCTGGTTCTTGGTGAACACCTGCAGGCAGTCCAGCCCCAGCCGCACGGCCGCCTGCACCGCAAGGTGCATGCCGCCCGCGATGCTCAGGTGGCTGCCGACGAGCATCAGTCGCAGCCCGCGGGTTCGCTTCGGCCCGCGCGAGTCGCGACACGGGCGACCTTGGCGCCGGGCAGTTCCCGCGCGACGAGCTCCGCCGCCGCGCCGGCCGCCACCGCGGCCTGCGCGCGCAGCTCCGGAACGGCGGTCGACTCCCAGAGCTCGCCGCGGCGGAACGCGCCGACCAGGAACAGCCGTTCGTCGGGCCACTCGTCGGCGCCGAGGAGGCGACCGGCCGCATCGGTGCGGAGCCCAAGCCCCACCTCGTCCGCGACGGCCAGGCCCGAGCGCAGCATCGAGCCGATCAGCGGATCCACCGTGTCACGGACGCTCATGCCCGGCCCGATGCAGTTGAACACCCGCGCAACGCGGTGCACGCGCTCCAAGCCATCGGCGCCACGGACGAGCGCCTCGACCGACCCACCTGGCCCGGGGTGCATGGCCGCGATGTCGCCGCACTCGATCGTCAGGGAGCCGGCCTTCATCTCATTGGTCATGTCCTGCAGCACGGCCGCAGGCGCGCGGTGGCGGTGGATCTCCCACAGCGGCCGGGCGTGCCGGAGGAACCTGCGGCGCTGCACCGGCGTCCACGACCGCCACACGGCCGTGACGTGGGGCCGGATCGCATCGAGCCCTGCCTGCCACGACCTGCCGGCGCGCATCTGCTCGTGCGCCAGCTCGCGGAGCGCGCGCAGGACGCGCGCGGGCCCGCCGGTGAACCGCTCGAGCGGCACCTGCGGCGGTGCATCCCCCGGCAGCGCATGCGCGAGCGGCAGGCGCCCCTTGCGCGACACCATGCGGATCGTCCCGCGGTGACCGGCACGCCGCAGTCCCTGCACCACGTCGATCGCGGTGAGCCCGCTGCCGACGACAAGCACCTCGGCAGCGGAAGGCTCCACCCGGAACGCGCCGGGCTCCCAGGGATTGGCCACCAGCGCACGGCGCGGCACGCGGTGGTCCACGCGGCTCCACGGCGCGCGCGCGGGCGGAAGCCCCGGCGCCATGATCACCGCATGCGCCACCATGGACCGGCCCGAGGCGAGGAGCAGCTCCATCGCCGACGGCAGGCGCTCCAGGTGCACGACCGCATCGCGCACCAGGCACACGCGTGCGCTCGCGGCGCGGAGCTCGCGGCCGACGGTCTCGAGCAGGTACTCGCCGAACATCGCCCGGGGCACGAACTCGTGCGCCCCGAACCGCCCGGGCGCGCGGCCCTCCAGCCAGCGATGAAACGCCGATGGGTCATCCGGAAACGCACCCATCCTCCCGGCCGGGACATTGAGCAGGTGGCGCGCATCGCACCCGCCGTACGCGATGCCCGGGAACGGCAGCGGGCGCCGCTCGAGCAGCGCGAACCGGCCGCCCGGGAGCGCGCGGCACAGGTGCACGAGCGACATCAGGCCGCTGAACCCGCCGCCGACGACGGCGACATCGACCTCGGGCGGCACCTCGTCGGTCCAGCGGAGGGTCGTGGGGTCGCGGTCGTCGCTCATGGGTCGGTCGCCTCGTGAACGCTCACACCATGCGCGAGCCCGCGGCGCGCGCCGCGGCGACGATGCGGTCCGCGGTGCGCACCGCGGCAAACCCGTCCTCGGCATCGACGAACGGGCGCCGCCCGGTGCGGATGGCGTCGACGAAGTCCTCGGCCTGCAGCCGCAGGGGCTCGCCGGCCTCCACGCCGAGCGGCTCCACCTGCAGCAGGTCGAGGAAGTTCAGGTGGCTGAGGTCGGCGCCCTGCTTCAGCAGCTCGCGCACCTCGGCGATCTTCGCGATGTTCGGCCCCTTGCGCGCCACCGTGCCCTTGCGGTCCACGAAGTCGGCGCTCACGTAGGTGTCGTCGCTCATCACGCGGATCTTGCGCTCGGTCTTCATGGCGAGGCGGCTCGCGGTGACGTTGGCCACGGGCGTGTAGCCGTCGGCCATGCGCGGGAACTCGAGCCGCGCGTTGCACACGTCCTCGGCCTCGCCGAGCACGCTCACCGCACTCGCCTTCACCTCGACTGGCTCGGCACCGAAGAGCATCAGCAGCACGTCGATGTCGTGGATCATCATGTCGAGGACCACGCCCACGTCGACGCTCCGGAAGGTCATGGGGCTGACGCGGTCGACCTCCACGAAGCGCGGCACCAGCCCGAGCTTGCGCACCGCCACCATCACCGGGTCATAGCGCACCACGTGCCCGACCTGAAGCATGGCGCCGCTCCTCGCGGCGGCATCGGCGATGGCGCGCGCCTCGGCGGGCGTCGGCGCGAGCGGCTTCTCGATCAGGCAGTGCACCCCGGCGGCGAGAAGCTTCTCCGCGGCGGCGCGGTGCGCGACCGTCGGGGTGGCGATGGTCACCACGTCCACGCCGGCCTCGATGAGCGACTCCACGTCCGCATGGCCCTTGCCGCCGTACTGGTCGGTCACCTGCTGCCGGCGCTCGGCGCTGGAGTCGACCACGCCCACGAGGTCGCAGCCTGCCACCTGCGTCCAGAGGCGTGCGTGGTGGCGTCCCATCTTGCCGACGCCGACGACGCCGCAGCGGAGGGTGGCGGTGGTGGTGCTCATGGTCGTTCCTCGGGTCTCAGGCGTTCACCAGGACGCGTTCCACCGCGTTCCTGAACATGCGCAGCCCCAGCGGCTCGCCGTGGCGCTGGTGCTCGGTCAGCCGCGTCCAGCGCGGGTGCTGCGTCCAGCGGATGTATCGCTCCGGGTGCGGCATCAGACCGAACACCAGCCCGCTCGGGTCGCAGATGCCGGCGATGCGCCGCATGCTGCCGTTGAAGTGGTCGGCGGCGTGGTAGCGCACGGCCACCTGGCCGTTGGCCTCAAGGGCGTCGAGCAGCCCTTCGTCGGCCACCAGCCGGCCCTCTCCGTGCGCGCTCGGCAGGAGGCCGGTCGAGTCGTCGAGCTCCAGGCCCTGCGTCCACACGCAGCGCGTGTCCGCGGGGATCTCGACGCGCGTCCACGCGTCGCGGAAGCGGCCCTCGGCGTTCTGCGCCAGCGCCACCGTGGGCGCGGCGGCCTCGGCGGGCCACGCGTCGCCGGCCGACGGGCCGGGCAGCAGCCCCGCCTGCACCGCGATCTGGAAGCCGTTGCACGGGCAGATGATCGGCACGCCGCGCTCCACCGCCGCGGCAAGCGCCGGATACAGCGTGCGGCGCATCAGCGCGCCCATGATGCGTCCCGCGGCCACGTCGTCGCCGAAGCTGAAACCGCCGGGCAGGCCCACCAGCTGGTAGCGGTCCACGCGCGACGGGTCGCGCAGGAGCTCGCCCAGCAGCACGCAGTCAGGCTCGGCACCCGCCGCCTTGAAGGAGAGCGCGAGCTCGAGCTCGCAGTTGATGCCGGCCGCGGTGATGACGAGCGCCCTGGGTCCGTGCATGATCATCCTCCCGTCGGCGTGCTCCACGCCGCCCGAAGCGCCTCGACGGCCACGCTCTCGCGCGGCGTTGCCGTCCCCACCACCTCGAGGAACGCAGCCTCGGTCACGGTGCCGATCACCGCGTGCGGGATTCCGTCGAGGTGCGCCTGCACCACGGAGAGCCGTCCCGGCTCCACCTCCAGCAGGTAGCGGTGCGGGTCCTCCGCGAACGCTCGGCACTCGTCGCCCACGCCGCCCGCCGCGGCGGGGACCGCCGACAGGTCCACGTGCGCGCCCAGCGCGCCGCCGATGCACATCTCCGCGACCGCCGGCAGCAGCCCGCCCTCGCTCGGGTCATGCGCGCTGCGCACGGCGCCCTTGGCGATGCATGCGGCCACGGCACGCGCGGTCCGGGCCCCGAGCGCAGGGTCGACCTCGGGGAGCCGCCGGTCGGCATGCGCGCAGGCACCGAGCATGGCGCGGTGGCTCCCGCCCATGCGCGCGCCCGTCGTGCCCACCAGCACCAGCAGGTTGCCGGGGGCCTTCAGGTCCATGGTGCACGCATGCACGGCGTCGGGCACGATGCCGAAGCCCGACACCAGGAGCGTCGGCGGGATCATGATCGTCCGGCCGCCCTGCGTGCGGAACTGGTTCTTCAGGCTGTCCTTGCCGCTGATGAACGGGGCGCGGTAGGCAAGCGCGCCGTCGAGGCACGCCTCGGCCGCGCGCACCAGGGCACCCATGTTGCGCGGCTCGTCGCACGACGGCCAGCAGAAGTTGTCGAGGATGGCGATGCGCGACGGATCCGCGCCCACGCACACCAGGTTGCGGATGCACTCGTCGATCGCCGCGAGGGTCATCGCGTACGGATCGCCGCACCAGCCGGTGGCCAGGCCATTGCCGATCGCCAGCGCGCGCGCCGAGCCCGGCACCGGGTGGATGACGGCGGCGTCCGAGGGGCCGCCGCTGCCGACGCCGACCAGCGGCTTCACGACGCTGCCGCCCTGCACCTCGTGGTCGTACTGGCGGATGATCCACTCCTTGCTCGCCAGGTTCGGGTGCGCAAGGAGCGTGCACGCCGTGTCCACGAGCCGCGGGCCGACGCCGCGTCCGTCGCCCGCGGGCGGCTGCTGCGACGCGCTCCATGCCGCGTCCCAGGTTGCCTCGCGCGTGGGCATGGGCACGCCCTCGTGCAGGAAGTGCGTGTCGAGCGCGCCCACCTCGGTCCCGTGCCAGAGCAGGCGGATGGCGCCGTCGTCGGTGCCGAACACGCCGAGCTCGCACATCTCCACGCCGTGCGCCGCGCACGCCGCGCGCAGCCTCGGCAGCCTCTCCTCCGGCACCGCAAGCACCATGCGCTCCTGCGCCTCGGAGATCCACACCTCCGTGGGGCTGAGGCCGTCGTACTTCACGGGCGCGCGCTCGAGGTGCACGGTGGCGCCGATGTCCTTGCCCATCTCGCCCACGGCGCTCGAGAAGCCGCCCGCGCCGCAGTCGGTCAGCGCGCGGTAGAGCGGACCGTCGGGCTGGTCGCGCGCGGCGAGCAGCGCATCGAGCATGGTCTTCTCGGTGATCGCGTTCCCGATCTGCACCGCGTGGCTGAACTCGCTGCTGTGGCCGTGCTCCACCTCGGCGCTCGAGAACGTGGCGCCGTGGATGCCGTCGCGCCCCGTGCGGCCGCCCATCGCCACGATGCGGTCGCCGCGCTCCACGCGGCCCTTCACCATGGTGCGCGGCATGGTGCCCACCACGCCGCAGTAGACGAGCGGGTTGCCAACGTAGCGCGGATCGAACCACACGGCACCGTTCACCGTGGGGATGCCCATCCGGTTGCCGTAGTCGCGCACGCCGGCCACCACCTGGCCGAGGATGCGCCGCGGAGGGAGGCAGCCCGCGGGCACATCGGTGCCATCGAGCGGCGCGACGCAGAAGACGTCGGTCGCCGCCACGGGCTTGGCGCCGAGGCCGGTGCCCATGATGTCGCGGATGCAGCCGCCGATCCCGGTGGCCGCGCCGCCGTAGGGCTCGATGGCGCTGGGGCGGTTGTGCGTCTCGCACTTGAAGCACACGGCGTGGTGCTCGTCGAAGGCGATCACGCCGGAGTTGTCGACGAACACGGAGAGGCACCAGTCGATGCGGTCCGCGCGCTTCTCGTCGATCAGCGCGAAGGTACCCGCGGCCACGGTGCTCTTGAGCAGGTTGCGCACGGTCACGCTGCCGTCGGCGGCGGGCTCGTGGTTGGGTCGCCCGCGCGCGGAATCGCCCACGAGCGACTTCTGCCCGGGCGCGAGGTTCGCCTCGCGGTAGCGCACGGTGCTCTTCAGCGTCTTGTGGACGCAGTGCTCGCTCCAGGTCTGCGCGATGGTCTCCAGCTCGATCTCGCGCGGCTCGCGCCCGAGGCGCCGGTACTCGGCCTGCACCGCGCGCATCTCGTCGAGCGACAGGAAGAGGTGCGCGTCTCGGCTCAGCCGCTCGAGCTGCGCGTCGGCGAGGTCGCGGATCGGCACCTCGACGATGCGGAGCTCGTAGCGGCGCCCGGACGGGAACCGCTCCGGGTGCCATGGCTCGGCGTGGATGCCGTGGATGACGGGGTTCGCCACGCCGCGCTCGCCGAGCGCCGCCGCGGCGCGGGCATCGACGCCCGCCAGGTCGTACCGGTCGCCGGTGCGCACCCGCACCTTCACGCCGAGCAGCGCCTCGACGGCCATCTCCACGCTCTCGGCCGCGGGGTCGGTCACGCCCGGGAGCGGATGCACCTCGACCAGCGCGTCCAGACGCGGGCGGGCCTCGCCGCGCCGCTGCACCTCGGCCACCTGCGTCACGGGGTCGGCGAGCAGCTCGCCGGCGATGCGCCGCACGTCCGCCTCGGTCAGTTCGCCCTCGAGCAGGTAGACGCTTGCATGCTGCGCGGCCGATGGCACCGGGAGTCCCAGCGCGGAAGCCTGCCGCAGCGCCGCATCGGCGCGCGTGTCCCGCTGCCCCTGCCTCGGACGGACCTCGACGCGATGGACAGCGGCCATGGACCCCGCATGATAGGGAACCCCGGCGGCGCACCGATTCCTGCGGAAACGATCAGAACATCAGCTGCAGCTGCGTCCTGAACACGATCTCGTTGGCGCGCGAGGGGCGCCAGCCCGCGTTCAGGTCGGCGAACCACGGGTGCAGGTCGGTGATCGACCAGCCCAGGTCGGTGGTCCACTTCAGGTCCTGCCCGTCGAGGTACCAGTTGATGCCCGCGGTGAGCAGGTTCATCGGCGCCACGTCGCCCAGCTGATCGTTGGTAGCCGTCACCTCGGCGGCGTCGTAGCCGGAGATGTAGGCAAACTCGTAGCGCCCGAACAGCTCGACCTTGGGCATCAGGTAGACACCGCCCTCGAGCTGCGCCGCGAAGATGTTCAGGTTGCCCAGGTCGCGCTGCAGCGCGGGGCCCGCGCCGCCGAAGGCCGGGATGGTGGAGCCCGTGGCGTTCAGGTAGTTGTAGAACAGCGCGCCGTACACGGAGGCGCCGCCGAAGTTGGCCTGCGCATCGAGCGTCGCGGAGATCCACTGGTTGTTCGGGTTGGCCTGCCCCGGGGTGCCGTCGTTGGGCTGGTAGCCCTGCGACTCCTGGTAGTGGAACCCGAAGCCCGTCAGGAACGCGAAGGTCTCGCCCGCGGGGCTGGTGTAGCTGCGGAACTGCTCCCAGCTGCCGGCCGGCTTCCAGTCGACGCGGCCCGTGAAGCTGATGTTTGCGTTCTGCGACCACCACGGGCTGTTCTGCCCGCCGTACGTGCCGGACGGGTAGATCACGAAGGCCTGCGCGCCGTACGCCGCGTTGGTGTCGCCGAGGAGCACGTCGGGCGCGCCGCTGTTCAGCGAGCTCCGCATGCGGAACTCGTCGTTCATGTACTCGGCCTCGATGCCCTGGGTGTAGCCGAGCGCGTAGTGGAAGTCCACCACCGACCGCGACGCGGACATCTGGTACTGCTCGAGCACCAGGAACCCGCGCGAGAAAGGGCTGCGGAACTGCCCCGCGCGGAACGACCAGTTGTCGTCGAGATTGATGCGGATCCACGCATCCATCAGCTCGAAGTCCTGGAAGTCCGCCGCACCGCCCACGGCCGAGCCGTTGGCGCCCTTGTTCACGTTGGTGGTGATCTGCTGGTAGAAGCGCGCCTTCACCATGTACTGGAAGTCGCGGCTGAACACGTGGCCGTCGGCCCACAGCTGCATGTCCGGGATGTCGAACCCGTAGCGGTTGACCTCGCGGTCGAACACGTACTGCTGCTGCGGGTCCGCCACGTTGTACGAGCCCGCATGGATCGAGCTCCAGATGAACCGGCTCTGCACGAACCCGCCGATGTTCATCCGGAACCGGCCATCGGCGCTGGCCATGAAGAAGCCGTCGTTCCAGCCGGCGGTCATGCCGCCGTCGCGCAGGCTCGAGCGCTGCTCGCTGTCGGCAAGCACGTCGCGCACGATGTCGCGGATCTGGCTGGCGCGCTGCTCGCCGAGCCACTCCTCGCCCTGCTGGCGGGAGAGGTCGGTGACGCGTGCCTCCAGCTCGCGGTTGCGGTCCTCGAGGCTCTCGAGCCGCTTCATCAGGTCATCGACGCTGGGCGCGGGCTGGTCGAGGACACCGCCCGTGGCCACCGCATCCTGCGCCACGGCCACGCCCGCCATGGCGGCGGCGGCGAGGGCGGCGGCGAGTTGTCCCGGGCGTCGGGGCATGGGTCGGGCGAATCCTATCGCAGGGGGTTCATCGGCCGGGGCACCACCCCCCCTTCAGCCGGGGTCCGGGAAGTCCGGTCGAATTCCGTCAGAACTCGGCCTGCAGCTGCATCACGAGCGACACGTTGTTGTTCGGGTCAGCTCCTCCGCCGAGCCCCTGCGGCGGAAGCACATCGGCGGCCGGTCCCGCAGGGTTGCCCCAGAGCGGCACCACCGCCATCGCCGTGAGCTTGAGCGCTTGCCGCGCGATGTACCAGTTGGCGCCAACGTTGAGCCGCCCCTCGCTGCCGCCGACATCGGCGGCCGCACCGCTCGCGAACACCTCCACGGCGGGCGCCACGAACACGCCGCCCTGCACCAGTGCGCCCCAGCTGGTGGTGTCGCGGGACACCCACTGGTCGGCGACCACGCCCTGCACGATGAGGTTGGCGCCGCCGAACATCAGCGCCAGGTCCGCCGTGACGGCGCGCGGGTTCACGCCGCCGAGCACCGCGGGGTTGATGGCGCGCCCGTTCTGCAGGCGCCCGCCGACGCCGATGAACGCACCGAAGGGCTGCCCGGGGAAGCTGGTCTCCAGCGCGTACTGGTCCCACGTGCCGCACAGGCGCCAGTTGACGCGCCCGCTGACGGCCACGCTCTGGTTGGTGTCCTGGTCCCAGGCGCCGGGCGAACCGCCGACCTGGTTGCCGGCCACGGCCTGCCAGCGCACGTGGTCGCCTTTGAAGCCCACCGAGGCACCGGTGGTGAAGTCGGCGGTGAACAGCCACTCCAGCATCGAGCACTCGCCCATCTGCGTCTGGGCCGTGGAGAAGAGGTGGCTTTCGTAGGTGAACGGGGTGAAGACGGACCCGGCCTGCAGGTACCAGCCGGCACCGAGCTGCTTGGTCACGGTGAGGTAGCTGATCTGCGGCGGGGTGCCGTCGATCGAGGCCGGGTCGGCGCGCACGAGCTGCATCTCCACCGGGTCGCTCCACGCGCCGATGCTGAAGCCGATTAGCCACGTGAGGTCGGGCCCGCCGAGGTTTCCGGTGACGAAGAGCTGCATGCGCCGCACCTCGGCGCCCCACACGCTCTCCGAGGCCGGCGTGCGCTGCGCGGCGTCGTAGCCCTGGTTCCACACGAACCGGACCTGCCCGAACCCGAATGCACGGATCGAGTCGCCCGCGCCGTCGAGCCCGATGAAGAACCCGCGCGCATCGTCGTAGCCTGTGACCACCGCGGACGACGCCCCGCCGCCGGTGCCCGCCCACGATGCGCGCGAGCCGCTGTCGGCAAGCACATCGGCCACCAGCGCACGCACCTCGGCGGCGCGAGCCTCTTCCACCCACGCGTCGTCGCGCGCGCGGCGAATGGACGCCAGCTCGGCGCGCAGCTGCGCGAGCTCGGCAGAGACATCCAGCACCGCGGGCGCAAGGGCAAGCACGCGCCCAAGGCTAACGAGCCGAGCAAAAGCACATCGGACCCGGCCGAGGCCGGGTCCGATGGAAGGTTCGCTTGACGTGGTCTGTGCTGCGGGTCAGGCTGATCCGAGGATCAGAACATGACCTGGAGCTGGACGACGAGCGAGAAGTTGTTGCTGGCGTTCGGACCCGGACCGGACAGGCCGATACCAGACTCGAAGCCGCGGAGGTTGTCCGCAGTCGTCGCGCCCTTGTTCATGGGGACGATGCCCATGACGGTCATCTTCACGTTGTTCTTCGCGAAGTACCAGTTCGCGCCAGCCTGGAGGAAGTTCTCCACCGAGCGGTTACCAGACGGACCAACGTCCGACCAGCACCACGCGCCGAAGAACTCGAGGTCGTCGGAGACGAACGCGCCGCCCTGGACGTTCAGGCCGTACACGCTGTCATTAGTGGTACCAAGGGTGGTCCCGGGGTAGCCGTCCTGCCACACGAACTGGCCGATCAGGTTGAAGCCGCCGAACATCGCGCGGGCATCAGCCGTCAGGCCGACCGGGTTGGCGCCCTTGGTGTTTGGGCCGTTCTGGGCTCGGCCGTTCTGCCAGATCACGCCGCCGCCGACGAGCAGGCCGAACTCCTCGCCCTTGAAGCTCGACTCCTTGGAGAACTGCTCCCAGGTGCCGGCGACCTTGATCTCAGCGCGCGCCGCAACGGCGATGCTCTGGTTGTCGATGCTGTTCCACGTGACGGGGGGCGTCGGGGGGCCAATATTGGACTCCTGGATAGCGTTGAACCAGCCGCCCTTCACGCGCCACGCGTCCTGCTCGTACGAGGCGAGCGCGCCGACCTGCTGGCCTGCGCCGAAGACGTACTCGAAGATCGAGTAATCACCCATCTGGGTGCTGCCGGCGTTGAAGAGCTGGCTCTCGACCGTCCAGGGCACGTTCTGCTGGCCGACGGTGACCGAGAAGCCGTTGCCGAACGACTTGCTCACGTTGGCGTAGAAGAGCTGGAATTGCTCGGCGGTCTGAACGTACGGATCCGGCTGGGCGTCGAACGCCATGCCGACCAGGTACTTCCAGCTCGGGTCAACGACATTGCCCGAGAAGAAGGCCTGGGTGCGACGGTTCTCGAAGCCCCACTTGTTTTGAACCGCGCCCGTGCCGGGCGAATTGTCCGCATAGGTGTTGTTCCACACGAAGCGCACCTGCTCGAGGGCGTTGATCTTCAGCGTGTAGTTGCCGTCGGCGCTCGACAGGAAGAAGCCGTTGTTGTAGCCAGCTGTCGCGCCAGCCTGCTGGAAGCTGGAACGGGTGCTGCTGTCGGCCAGGACGTCCTGGACGACGCCGCGGATCGCGTCCGCGCGGGCTTCGGTCAACCACTGCTCCCCACCCTGCTGAGCCTTGAGGGCCGCGATTTCGGCCTTGAGCTCATTGATCTGGGCGGCGGTGTCGTTGTTCGCCTCGACGGCTCCGTAGCTCACGCCGGTCAGCGTGAGGGTCGAGCCCGCGAGGAGCCCAACAAACTTGGTCAGACTCATGTCGTTCGCTCCTTGTTTCGGGCCGGGGCTCTGACGTTCTACCCGCGGTCCCAGTGAGAAGTCCCAAGCCTTGGTGCCCACCAACGCGGTGGGCGGACATGGGATTCAACCCCTATCGGCCAACTGCGGCCGTTCGGTTGAAGGGCAGATGATAGCAAGGTCAAGGGGTGCGTGGAGTGAGCAGGCAAAAAGGCCGTGACTCCCGCGCGCGGGCCATAAACGGCACATTGAACTGCTGCCGCAAAACATGACCGCACAATGACTTACGGAAACTCCCGCGACTGGCCCCGCGGAATCGGCCGTTCGATCGGCAAAGATTGCCTGCCACCACGGGCACCTCCACCCCGTGAACGCGGGCCGGTCCTCAGAAGAGCACCTGGAGCTGTGCCCGCACCACGACCTCGCCGGCGCCCTCGCCGCTGGGGCTTGCCCGCCAATCGGCGCCGTTGATCGACTCGCCGAACAGCCCCTGCGTGAAGCGGACCGGGCTCATGGCCCAGCCGCCGTCGACGGCGAACTTGGCGGCGTTCTTCGCGAAGCACCAGCACGCTCCGAGCGTCACGGCGTTGATCCGCTGCTGCACGAGGGCATTGGGCACGAACACGCCGACGACGATGCCGTCGTTGTCGGAGGACACCCAGATCCCTTCCCAGCGCGCGAACAGCTCGACCGAGTCGGTGACGAAGAAACCGCCCTGCACGATGGACCCGAGGGAGAGTACGCCGTCGACGCCTCGCGCCGCCGCGGCGTCGCCGCCGCCGAAGGCCTTCTGGACAAAGCCGTCCTCGAGGGTGAGCGGCCGGCTGGAGCAAGAACAGATTGCTCAGCTTCTCATCAGGATCCGCTCAGGAGAGATGCGCAATGCCGTCGCCCACCGACCCGACGGGCAACACCTGCACCCCGGAACCCGCGCCGACGCAGGCCACGGCGGCGGCAGACTGCGAGGCAGGCACCAGCAGCGTGCGGGCACCGCGCCGGACTGCCGACTGGACGCGAAGGTCGAGTTGTCGGACGGCGCGCACCTCGCCGGAGAGGGCAATCTCGCCGAGAGCCGCGGTGGCAGGGCTCGGTGCGCGTCCATAGAAGGCCCCCGCCACCGCGAGGGCCACCGGTAGGTCGGCCGCCGGTTCGGTGACGCGCACGCCCCCGAGCACCGATGCGTAGACATCCTGGTCGGCAAGGCGCAGCCCGCCGTGCTTCTCGAGCACCGCGATGAGCATGGCCAGCCGGGCGCCGTCGAGCCCGCTCGCGCGGCGCTTGGCGGCCCCGAGGAATCCGGTGGCCGTGAGTGCCTGGATCTCGGCCACCAGCACGCGCGACCCGGCAAGCACCGGCGCAAAGATCGTGCCCGCCCGCCGTGCGGCGCGTGCCCCCGCGGCCGCGTCGGGCGCGAGCGACGCCTCCTCCACCTCGGCAAGCCCGCCGCCGGTCATCTCGAAGAGGCCCAGTTCCTGCGTGCTGCCGAAGCGGTTCTTCACCGCGCGCACCACGCGGTAGGCGTGGTGGCGGTCGCCCTCGAAGGCAAGCACCACGTCCACCAGGTGCTCGAGGAGCTTGGGGCCGGCGAGGTCGCCTTCCTTGGTGACGTGGCCCACCACGGCCACGGCGGTTCCCGTGGTCTTGGCAAGCGTCACCAGGTCCAGGCAGCATCGGCGCAGCTGCTGCAGGCTGCCGGGCACGGCATCGATGTCGCCGCGGTAGGCAAGCTGGATGGAATCGAGCACCAGGACGTCCGGGCGCGTGCGGCGGGCCTCCTCGGCCACCACGGCGAGGTTCGGTTCCGCGAGGAGCAGGAGGTGCTCGCCGCGGCGCACGTCGGCGCTGCCCTCGAGCCGGTCGGCGCGCAGCTTCACCTGCGCGGCGCTCTCCTCGCTGGTGGCGTAGAGCACCCGGTGCCCGCGGCCTGCGAGCGCCGCCGCGACCTGCAGGAGGAGCGTGCTCTTGCCGATCCCCGGGTCGCCGCCGAGGAGCGACACGCTGCCCGGCACCAGCCCGCCGCCGAGCACGCGGTCGAACTCGGCGATGCCGGTCGAGATGCGCGGGACGTCGAGCGGCTTCACCTCCGCGATGGGCGTGGCGCGGCGCACGGCCGGCGATGTGCGCGCGGCATCGCCCGCGCCCGCAGACAGCACCAGCGCACCCGGCGCCGGCGCATCCGCGGCGGAGGCGTGCTCCGTGAACCGCTGCAGCGCGTCCCAGGCCCCGCAGTCGGGGCACTTGCCCATCCACTTGGGCTGGACGTTGCCGCAGTCACGGCAGACCCAGCTGGTCTTCACCTTGGCCACGCGGCCGAGTGTAGGGGTGCGCGGTGCAGCAACTGCTTCACGCGGCCAAACCGCGCGCCGCGGGCTAACCTTCCCGCATGCACGCCATCCGCGGTGCCTGGAACCTCTTCCTGCTCGGCCTTGCCACGCGCTTCAGGCTGCGCGGCAAGTACTGGTCGTGGCGGATGGAGACCGCCTTCGGCGCCGATCGCTCCAGGTGGCCGTCGGCGCGCGAGCGCCGCCGCGCCGCGCTCGAGTACGGCGCGTGGGTCGGCCAGATGCGCCGCCTGAAATAGGGTCCAAGGTATCCCCGCACTTCTCTATCCGGCCACTGCCGACGCAGTCACGGCGATCACGCCGGGCTGAACCGGCTGCCGAGCATCGCGATCTTGGCATTGGGGCTTGCGCCCCTCGGAAGCCGCGGACCGACGAACCAGATCACCGCGAGGCACAGCAGGCTGCCGGCCCACATCCACTGGCCCAGCCCGAAGTACATGAACACCGCGGTGCACGTGAGCACCAGCAGCGAGGACGGGATCATGCCTTCCCAGGCCAGGCGCATCAGCTGATCGAACCGGAAGCGCGGCAGCGTCCAGCGCAGCGCGATGCCGAGCGTCACCACCGCCGCGGTCTTGCCGGCCATCACCGCGATCTGCGCCAGCACCACCGGCAGGCCGCCGACGAACGGCAGGTCACCGGGCACCAGCGCGCCCAGCGGATTCACGCTCCAGCCGCCCAGGAACAGGACGCAGAACAGCGCCGAGCTCGCGATCATGTTGAAGTACTCGGCCAGGAAGAACAGCGCGAAGCGCATGCTCGAGTACTCGGTGTGGTAGCCGCCCACCAGCTCGCTCTCGCACTCGGCGAGGTCGAACGGCAGCCGGTTGGTCTCGGCCAGCATGCAGGTGTAGAAGAGGATGGCCGCCACCGGGTGCTGGATGATGTTCCACACGCCCTGCTGCTGGCCGGCGATGATCTCGCCCGGGGTGAAGCTGCCCGACATCAGGATGACGGCGAGCATGCACACGCCCATCGGGATCTCGTAGCTGATGATCTGCGCCGACGCGCGCAGGCCGCCGAGGAACGCGAACTTGTTGTTCGACGCCCAGCTGCCGAGCGCCACGCCGTACACCGACAGGCTGGCCATCGCCAGCATGTAGACGACGCCGATGTTGACGTCGGCGCCCACGATGCGCACCTGGCCGGTGAGGCCGAGGAACGGGATGCTTGAGAGGTCGAGCACGCCGCCCCACGGGATGACCACGAACCCGATCATCGACGGGATGGCAAGCAGCGCCGGCGCGGCGGTGAAGAGCGCGCGGTCCACGTGGTTGGGCGTGTAGTCCTCCTTGAGGAAGAACTTCAGGCCGTCCGCGATCGGCTGCAGCAGGCCCCACGGGCCGACACGGTTGGGGCCGACGCGGTCCTGCATCCATGCCGAGAGGCGCCGCTCCAGCCAGATGGCGTAGGCGCACGACACCAGGATGACTTGCAGCGCCGTGAAGAGCACCACCGCGCTGGTCACGAGCTGCGCGAGCGAGTCCCCGCGGGGGAACCAGGCGGGCAGGTAGTCGGTGATGGTCTGCAGCGACTGCATGGGACGCAGGAGTATAGGAGTCCGCACGGGCATGCGGTGCATGGGCGGCGGCGGTACGGATCGCGGGCGAAGCGCCTCGCCGTACACTTCGGGATCCAAGGGCAAAGGCATTCAATGAGTTGGTCCGAACGAGTACCGCAGGAAACGCTGGCCAAGCAGTTCGGAACGCCCCTCTATGTTCTGAATACCCAGCAGCTCAGGCGCAATGCAGAGGAATTCATCGCCCTGACGGGTGACCCCGCGAATGTCGCCTTCCCCGTCAAGTCCAATCCCTCGCTCGCCGTGCTTCGCGTTCTCGCAGACCTCGGATGTGCGGCCGACTGCGCCTCCGAGACGGAGGTACGCCTCGCGCTGATGGCGGGCGTTCACTACCGCTCCATCGTCTACAACTCGCCTGTCCCGAACAGGCCCCTGCTGGCCAGTCTCTACATGGCCGGCGCCACCGTCGTCGCCGATTCCGAGTCCATCCTGCGCGACCTCGCGACCCGTGTTGCGGCGGACCCAGGCAGCGGCAAGCTGCTGCTGCGCGTCAACCCGAGCGAACCGATCGAGTACCTCCACCGCGAGGACTGGCAGTCGCTCACCTGCCACGCGTCTTCCTCCGCGAAGTTCGGCATTCCCGCCGAGGAGATTCCGGGCGTTGCCGCCGGGTGCCCGCTGCCTGTCGACGGGCTGCACATCCATGTCGGGACGCAGATGGACCATCTTGCGCCCTTCACGCGGACCGTGGCGCTGCTCCACCGCCTTGCCGACGAGGTGGCCGCGCGCACGGGAAGCCCGCTCTCGATGCTCAACATCGGCGGCGGCCTCGGCATCAGCTTCCAGCCCGGCCAGCAGTTCCCCGCCGCCGCCGCCTATGTCGAGGCACTGCGGCCGACCCTGCGGCCCGAGTGCCGCTACCTCGTCGAGCCGGGGCATGCCCTCGTCGGCAATGCCGTGGCACTGCTGGCAAGGGTCAGGGAAATCAAGCAGATTCGAGGCCGACGCTGGGCGCTTCTCGACGTCGGCACCGATCAGCTGGCGAAGGTGACCCTTCTCCACTGGCCGCACCGGATCATGGGGCCATCCGGCGAGCCCTTCCCGTCAACCGGCCCCGACGCCATCGGAGGTCCCCATTGCTTCGCCGGTGACGTGCTCCTGCCGCAGACCCAACTCGGCAGCCTCAAGATCGACGACACCGTGCTCATCCAGGATGCCGGTGCATACTGCTTCTCGCTGGCCAACCACTTCAACGGCCATCTCGGGCCCGGCCATGTCGCCATCGACGACTCAGGCGAATGCATCGAGCACACGCATCGCGCCGAGGACTGGTTCTTCGAGACCGGCTCCATCGGCTACAGGTGGCCACGGTCCGCCGCCGCGACGGGCAAGTTGCTGGACCCGAAGACCGTTGACCAGCTCGGCAGCCTCTACCTCCACCTCACCGCTGCACAGGACGGCTTCTCGTTCCTTTCCGTCGAGGAGCTGGAGGATCGCCATTATCGCTTCATCGTGCAGGCCACCAGCCCGCTCGGCCTCATTGCCATGCCGCTTGCGGTCCGCATCGCCGGGGATGCCGCGATCATCGCCTTGCTGCACCACCTCGGCAGGGGAGTCAAGGATGTCTCCGTCTGGGGCACGCGCATGGCCATGACCGCGGAGTCCAGGCTCCCCATCGACACCCCGCTGGAACTGATCGTGACCACGACGCCCCCGATCGTCCACGACTCCCGCCCTCGATCCACGGCCCACTGGGAGTTCACCGACCGAAGGTTCCACGGCTCCTTCCGGCTGTCGTGGTAGCGCCGCGGGACCGACCGGGCCATCAGACGCCGACCGCTTCCCGGGCGACCGCCGCGGGCCGCGCGAGGTGCGGGAAGTAGTCCTGGATGGCCGTCACCTGCCACGAGCCGCCGCGCAGCGCCTGGATGGCCTGCACCGCGGCGCGCGCGCCGGCGATGGTGGTGATGATCGGCACATTGGCGCGCACGGCCTGGGCGCGGATGCGTCCCTCGTCCGTGGAGCCGCCCTTGCGCGTCGGCGTGTTGATGACGAGCTGCACCTCGCCGTTCGCCATGAGGTCGAGCACGTTGGGGCGCTGCCCGGTGGCGATCTTCGGCACCGGCGTGCACGCCACGCTGAAGCTGCGCAGGATGCGCGCGGTGCCCTCGGAGCAGAGCACGGTGAATCCCATGCTCGCGAGGCTGCGCGCCACCTCCACCGCCTGCTGCTTGTCGGAGTCGCGCACGCTCAGGAACACCTGGCCCTGCACGGGCAGGTGCACGCCCGCGGCCATCTGCGCCTTGGCGAACGCCACGGGAAGGCTGCGGTCCGCGCCCATCACCTCGCCGGTGGAGCGCATCTCGGGGCCGAGCACCACGTCCACGCCGGGGAACTTGGAGAACGGGAAGACGCTCTCCTTCACCGCGTAGAAGCCGACGTCGGGCACCTCCTTCGCGCCGAGCTCCTCAAGCGACGCGCCCATCATCACCTTGGCGGCCACGTTCGCCCACGGGATGCCCTTCGCCTTGCTGACGAACGGCGCCGTGCGCGAGGCGCGCGGGTTCACCTCGAGGATGTAGACAGTCTCGTCCTTCACCGCCATCTGCACGTTCATCAGCCCGCGCACGCGCAGCCGCTCGGCGAGCGCACGCGCCTGCTCGCGGATGCGGTTCACGAGGCTCGGCGGCAGGCTGTAGGGCGGCACCGTGCACGTGCTGTCGCCCGAGTGGATGCCTGCCTCCTCGATGTGCTCCATCACGCCGCACACGACGGCGCGCGGGCGCGCACTCGACTGCGCCACCTGGCGCGGGCGGCTCGACTCGTGCGGCTCGAAGTCGGCCACCACGTCGACGTCCACCTCGATGGCGTCGGAGAGGAACCGGTCGATCAGCACCGGTGCGTTGGCGAGGTCGCTCACGTTGACCGCGGTGGTCATGTAGCGGCGCAGCGCGGCCTCGTCGAAGCACGTCTCCATGCCGCGGCCGCCGAGCACGTAGCTCGGGCGCACCAGCACCGGGTAGCCCACGCGCGATGCCTCCGCGACCGCCTCGTCGAGGCTGCGCGCGATGCCAGACGGCGGCTGGTTCAGCCTCAGCTCGTCGAGCACCGCCTTGAACCGGTCGCGGTCCTCGGCGAGGTCGATGCTCTCGACGCCGGTGCCGATGATCGGCACGCCGGCCGCCACCAGCCCGTGCGCCAGGTTCAGGGGCGTCTGCCCGCCGAACTGCACGATGCAGCCGACGACGCCTCCCGAGCGGTCGGCCTTCTCGATGCCGCCGCCGTTGAGGCGCTCCACCACGTTGAGCACGTCCTCGAGCGTCAGCGGCTCGAAGAACAGCAGGTCGCTGGTGTCGAAGTCGGTGCTGACCGTCTCCGGGTTGGAGTTGATCATCACGCTCTCGAGGCCCATCTCGTCGGCCGCGAACGCCGCCTGGCAGCAGCAGTAGTCGAACTCGATGCCCTGCCCCACGCGGTTGGGGCCGCCGCCGAGGATGATCACCTTGGGCGTGGCGCTGATGCGGACCTCGTCGTCGGTGACGGTCCTGCCGGCCACCGTGAACGGCTCCTCGTAGGTGCTGTAGTAGTAGGGCGTGGCCGCCTCGAACTCGGCCGCGCACGTGTCGACGAGCTTGTAGACGGGCTCGATGCCCATGCCCTTGCGCACCGCGCGCACCGCGAGGATGTTCCGCGAGCTGATCGCCCCGAGCCACGCGTTCGCCAGCTGCGCATCGCTGTAGCCCATGCGCTTGGCCTCGAACATGAGCTCGCGCGGGCAGTCCTCGGGGCGCTTCACCGCCGTGATCCGGTCCTCGAACGCGGCGAGCTCCGCGAACTGCCTCAGGAACCAGCGGTCGATGCGGGTCAACTCGTGCACGCGGTCGACCGACCAGCCCATCTTCAGCGCGTAGCGCACGAAGTACAGGCGGCCCTGGCTGGGCACCGCGAGCTTGCGCAGCAGCGTCTCCTCGGGGATCGGCCAGTCGGCGCTCGCCGCCTCGGTGGGCCGGGCCACGCGCGCCTCGCTGCTCGTGGCCGTGCCCGCGGGCGCCGCGGCCGCGCGCAGGTGCCGCAGCCAGCGGTCGTTGGCGTCGAGGCCGAAGCCGAAGCGCTTCACCTCCATGCTGCGGATCGCCTTCTGGAACGCCTCCTTGAAGGTGCGCCCGATGGCCATCGCCTCGCCGACGGACTTCATCTGCGTGGTGAGCGTCTCGTCGGCCTCGGGGAACTTCTCGAACGTCCAGCGCGGCACCTTCACCACCACGTAGTCGATGGAGGGCTCGAAGCACGCGCTCGTGGTGCCGGTGATGTCGTTGGTGAGCTCGTCGAGCGAGTAGCCCACCGCCAGCTTCGCTGCGATGCGCGCGATCGGGAAGCCGGTGGCCTTCGACGCGAGCGCGGAGCTGCGCGAGACGCGCGGGTTCATCTCGATGACGACCATCTCGCCCGTCTCCGGGCAGACGCCGAACTGCACGTTGCTGCCGCCCGTCTGCACGCCGACCGCGCGCATGATGGCGAACGCGGCATCGCGCATGCGCTGGTACTCCTTGTCGGAGAGCGTCATGATCGGCGCCACGGTCACGCTGTCGCCGGTGTGCACGCCCATCGGGTCGATGTTCTCGATGCCGCAGACGACGATGCAGTTGTCCTTGCGGTCGCGGACGACCTCGAGCTCGTACTCCTTCCAGCCGAGCACGCTCTTGTCGATCAGCACCTGGCCGATCATGCTCGCGGACAGGCCGCGGCGGATGATCTCCTCGAACTCCTCGAGGTTGTAGGCGATGCCGCCGCCGGTGCCGCCGAGCGTGAACGCCGGGCGGATGATCGCGGGGAGGCCGCACTCCTGCAGGAACTCGCGCGCCTCGTCCAGCGTGGTCACGGTGCGGCTGAGCGGCTGCCTCAGGCCCAGGCGCTCCACGATGCGCCGGAACGCCTCGCGGTCCTCGGCGCGGTGGATCACCTCGCGGTCGGCACCGATCATCTCGACGCCGTGCTTCTGCAGGATGCCCTTGTCCCAGAGCGCGCACGCGCAGTTGAGCGCGGTCTGGCCGCCGAGCGTGGGGAGCAGCGCGTCGATGGGAGTGCCCAGCTCCCGCTCGCGCACGATGATCTTCTCGACCGCCTCGGGCGTGATCGGCTCGATGTAGGTCCGGTCGCTGAACGCCGGGTCCGTCATGATGGTGGCCGGGTTGGAGTTGACCAGCACCACTCGGTACCCCTCCTCGCGCAGCGCCTTGCAGGCCTGCGTGCCGGAGTAGTCGAACTCGCAGCCCTGGCCGATGACGATGGGGCCGGAGCCGACGATCAGGATCGTGCGGATGTCGTTGCGGCGTGGCATCGTGTGGCTCCCCGCGGTGGGGCGGGTCCGGTGCGCGCGTCGGGCCCGGCCGCGGGCATTGCGGCGAGGTCGGGCCAAACTTGCGGGAGGATAGCGGAAATCGCAGCGAAATGCAGCCGTTCGTATGCTCCTCGACGTGCCGATGCAGGTCCTTGCCGCCATCGGGATTGCGCTCGCGGCGGCGGCCGCCACGCTGCTCATTGCGCTCCTCGCCCTCGTCGCGATCGGCTTCGCCGTGCGCGCCCGCAGCGGCGAGCGCCTTGCCTGGGGCGGCGTGGTCGGCTGCGTCGAGGCCGTGGCGCGGCCGCTCGCGCGCTTCATCCACCGGACGCGCTGGGAGGGGTTCGAGGGATTCCGCCCGCCCGAGGGCGGGTTCGTGATCGTGGCCAACCATGCGAGCGGCCTCGACCCGCCGCTCATGCAGTTCGCGGCGCAGCGGCGCGTGCGCTTCATGATGGCCAAGGAGCAGATGCACCCGGCCATGGACTGGCTGTGGCGCCGGCTCGAGGTGCTGCCGGTCACCTACACCGCGGCCGATGCCGGCATGCTTCGCGAGGCCGTGCGCCACGTGCGGTCGGGCGGCGTGGTGGGCGTGTTCCCCGAGGGCGCCATCGAGCGGCCGCCGTGCGTGCTCGCGCCGTTCGCCGAGGGCACGGGCACGCTCGTCGCGCTCACCAAGGCGCCCGTGGTGGTGCTGTGGATCCACGGCACGCCCTCGGTGGGCAATGCGCTCCTCGACCCGTTCGTGCCGCGGCGCACGCCGGCGGTGGTTCGCTGCGTGGCCACGATCGACTTCGCCGCCGAGGGCGTGCGGGAGCCCTCGGCCATCGTCGCGCGGCTGCGCGAGGCGATCGCGAAGGCGAGCGGGTGGCCGGTGGCCGATGCCGCGCGGTGATCTGATCGACTCAAGCGTGCCGGGCTTGCAGGATCTCCGCGCCTCAACCGCCTTCGCTCAGCGCAGCGCCAGCTCCACGATCGCCTCCGGCGTCGGCTTCTCGGGGACGTCGCTGCGCGACAGCGCGCGCTCGACCATCTCGCGCGCCACCGCCTTGGGGTGGCCGAGCTGCGCAAGCACCTCGACCGCGTCGTGCGCGGCGGCCATCAGCGCGCCCTCGGGCGTGGCGGCACGGGGCGCGCCCTTGCCGCCCGCACGGCCCTGGCCGGGCACGGCGCCGGCGATGCCCCGCACGAACGGATCGACCTTGCCCTTGAGCTCCACGCAGATCGCCTCGGCCGTTCGCTTGCCGATCTCGGGCAGGGACTGCAGCAGCGCGTGGTCGCACATGGAGATGGCCTCGGCCACCTGCGCAAACGGCAGCTGCAGGGAGCGCAGCGCCTTGCGGTTGCCGATGCCCTTCACGGTGGTGAAGAGCTCGAAGAACGCGCGGTCCGCGGGGTTCTGGAAGCCGACCAGCCGCGGCCAGAAGCTCGAGCCCTGCCCCTGGCCTTCCAGGTAGTGCAGCGTGTGGAAGCGGACGTCCTGCCCGATGCGCGCCGCCAGCGCCATGCCGTCGGCGGCGGGCACCAGCACCTCGTAGGTCAGCTCGCCGCACCGCACGTGCGCCGCGCCGTCCTCGATCGCCACCAGGGTTCCGGAGAGCTGCGTGATCATGGGCGTTCCTTGCCGCACCCTATCCTACGGCCATGCGCTACGCGATGATCATGGCAGGCGGCTCCGGCACGCGACTGTGGCCCATGAGCCGCCAGGCCGTGCCCAAGCAGCTGCTGCGCTTCATCGGCGGGCGCAGCCTCCTGTCGGTGGCGGCCGAGCGCATCCGCACGCTGGTGCCCGAGCGCAACCGGTACGTGTGCGCCGGCGAGAAGTACCGGAACCTGATCCGCGCGGACATCCCGTGGATCGACGACGCGCACGTGCTCGGCGAGCCGATGGGCCGCGACACCGTGAACGCCGTCGCGTTCGGCGCGGCCGTGGTCGGCAAGGACGATCCCGACGCGGTGTTCGCGGTGCTCACGAGCGACCACCTCATCACGCCACAGGCGGAGTTCGAGCGCGCCATGGACCTCGGCTTCCGGTTGGTCGAGGCGGACCGATCGCGCCTCGCGACGTTCGCCATCACGCCCACCTTCCCGGCCACGGGCTTCGGCTACGTCGAGCGCGGGGACGCGATCGCGGGTTTCGAGGGCGCGTTCCGGGCGAGGCGCTTCGTCGAGAAGCCGGACCGCGCGCGCGCCGAGGAGTACCTGGCCTCGGGCGGCTTCGGCTGGAACAGCGGCATGTTCGTCTTCAGCGCGCGCACCGTGCTCGAGGCGCTCGAGCGCTTCAGGCCCGAGACCGCGGCAGGCATGCATGAGATCCGCGCCGCATGGGGCACGCCGTCGGCGCAGGCCACGGTCGACCGCGTGTACCCGCAGCTCCCGAAGATCAGCGTCGACTACGCGCTGATGGAGCCCGCGTCGAAGGACCCGTCGCTCTCGGTGTGCGTGGTGCCGATGTCCGTCGACTGGAAGGACGTGGGCAGCTGGCCGAGCTACGGCGAGACGCTTCCGGCCGATACCGACGGCAACCGCACGAACGCCGTGGCGGTGCACGCAGGGAGCCGCGGCGTGCTCGCGCTGAGCGACGACCCGTCGCACGTCATCGCCACGGTCGGGCTGCAGGACCTGATCGTGGTGCGCACCAAGGACGCCACGCTCGTGGTGCGCGCGGACCTCGCCGAGAAGGTGAAGGACATCGCGGGCCTGGTGCCGGAGGCGCTGCGCTGAGCGCATGCGGTACCTCGCGATCGATCTCGGCGACAGGCGCACGGGCCTCGCGGCCGGGGACGACGTCGTGCGGCTCGTGCAGCCGGTCGAGGTGCTGCAGGTGCCGCGCGGGCCGGCGCTGCTCGATGCCCTCGCGCGCGCGGTCGACCGGCACGGCCCCGATGCGCTGGTGGTGGGGCTGCCGCTCAACATGGACGGCACGGAGGGCGGCTCGGCTCGGTCGGTGCGCGAGTTCGGCGCGCTGATCGCGGAGCGGACGCGCCTGCCGGTGCACTACCAGGACGAGCGCCTCACCAGCTTCGAGGCCGACGAGCGCATGGCGCGTTCCGGCCGCACGCACCGCGAGAAGCGCGAGCTGCGCGACGCGCTCGCGGCGTGCGCCATCCTCGAGGGATTCCTGGCGCGGTAGGCCGTCAGAAGGGGATCACGATGCCGGCGGAGCCGCCGAGCACCTGCCCTTCCGAGAGGAACATGCCGTTGAACGCGGCGAACACCGTGAATCCGCTGGGCATCGCCCACTCGACGCCGGCCTCGACGCTGCCGCCATACTGCGTCTCGGGATCGCCGTAGGCCTGGATGAGCGGCAGCGACGTGAACGAGTTCGTCGCCGTCACCGACCAGTCGCCCATCGGGATCACCGCGGTGAACGCGCCCCCGACGTAGGGCGTGATGACGCTTCCGCCGGACCGGATGCCGTGCATGAATCGCGCGCCGACGGAGGGCTGCAGCGCATAGGCCTGCTGGTCGCCCACCGAAAGGCTGAGGCTGCCAGCACCGGTCTCGGTGTAGCTGCCCTGGTTGAAGTACCCGAACGCGGCGCGGACGTAGGGATCGATGTAGGTGTCGCCGCCGAGCCAGACGTTCCAGCCTGTCTCGCCCATCCCGGCCACGGACCATGCGGTGCTGCTCGAGTCCGCGGTGCGGACGGCGCCAGGCACGTACAGCGTGCGAGTGCGGTCGATCGACGCCCAGGCGCCCGTGGCAGATCCCGCGAGGTACCAGTCGCCGTTGTTCGGGACCCAGCTGCCGTACAGGCCGAAGTTGACGCCGTTGAGCGTCATGGACTCGTCGACGAGGCCGCCGGTCACGTCGACGGATCCGGGCATGTAGCCCACGAACGCGCCGAGGATGCCGCCGCTGCCGACCGAGACGTCCGCGCCCGCCATCGCGCCGCCGATCACGGAGTTGTACGAGGTCTGCGCCCAGGGCTGGCTGTCGAACGAGCCCGACCAGCCGAAGCCGCGCGCCCATCCGCGGATGCCCGTGTCCGGCGAGGGGCCGTAGAGCTCGGCGCCGAAGGAGCGGCGCCGCGAGACGGCAACGGGCGAGGCGATCGCGGTGCCGGCGGTGCCCGGTGCCTGCTGCGCGGCCGGGCGATCCTGGCCGCGGACCGCGCCCGCGGACACGGTGCGGTTCGAGGGCGGTCGCAGCTGCATGAGGCGTCGCATCGACACGTCGCCGGTGTCGAACATCCCGAGCATCAGCGAGGTCGGGAGCGCCTGCGGGTTCGCCGGTCCGCTCGAGGCGACCACCGCGCTCGCGTAGGCAGGAGCGTCGTTCAGGAGGAGCTGCGTGGCGACGAACTTCGCGTCGGCCGATGCGGCGGGGTCGACGAGCAGGTCGTTCATCGCGTCGACCGAGGCGTTGATCTGCGCGTTGCTGACGACGCCGACGTTCGCGTTGCGGTTGACGGTGGTGGCGCCGACCTGGACCGGCACGACCACGTTCGTGTCCGTGGTGCCGGCGGGCGGCAGCGGATCCGGCCCGCCGATGCCGAGGATCGACACCGAGAACGAGTCCGCCCCGTAGTCCACGGAGAAGCCGCCGCCGAGGAATCGCGTCTCCCCGGACTGGTCGAGCGTGCGCGTGGTCGGGAGCCCGGTCACCGGGTCGATGGTCACGACGTTCACGGTCGCGAACGTGCCGGAGAGGCCGCCGGCGGCGGTGACGATGGTGTACGTCTCGGTCTGGCCGGCCGCGGGGATCCAGGTCCCGGTGAAGATGTTGGGGTCGAAGACGAGGCTTGCGGTCGCGCTTCCGGCGGTGAACGAGCCGGTGGCCGCGAGGAGGTCGGCCGTGCCGGCGCCGCCCGACGACTCGAGGAAGTACGAGCGCAGCGTCGACGCGGCGGCGAGCCGCGCATCGCCCGCGACGTTGAGCACGGAGGTTGCCGAGGCGCCGAGGTCGCCGAGGTTCAGGTTGCCCGCGAACGGCGTCGCCACGGAGCCGAGCGAGCCGATCGTGCCGATGCCGCCGAACGTGACCGCGGTGCCGCCCGCGATCGAGCCGACGTCGGTGCCGGAGAGGTCGGCGCCGTCGAGCGTCAGCGTGGCGCCGTCGGTGAGCGTGATGTCGCCCGTGAACGTCGAGGCCGCGCCGTCGCCGACCTTGAGCGCGATGCCGTCGAGCGCGAGCGTCGCGGCGACGGCGGACCGAAGGCCGCCCTGCGCGTTCACCAGCCGGCCGCTCGCGGCGCCGGTCATCGTGACGGTGCCGGCGACGGTCAGCGCCTGCGCATTCCCGAGGGTCAGGTTGCTGCCGATCGTCGCGGCGAGCCCGGTCAGGTCGAGGTCGTTGAGCTCGAGCCCGCCCTGGCCGATCGACGCGTTCGTGTTGATGCGCACGTCCGCATCGTTCACGATGGTCGAGCCCGCGAACGAGCCGGTCAGGCCGAGCGTGAATCCCGCGGTCGAGCCGGCGGCGGCCTCGAGCGTCAGGTCGCCCGTGCCGCTCACGGCGCCGGTGAGGGTCAGCGCGGCCGCGGCGGCGCCCGAGGTCTGGATCGTCGCGTCGGCGGTGAGCGTCAGCGAGCCGTCGTAGGTCGCCGCGGTCGCACCGGTGTAGGCGACGGTGGAGGCGGCATCGAAGGTCAGCGCGCCGAGCGAGCCGACCCACGCGCCGTTCGCCACGGTCAGGCCGGAGCCCGCGGCGAGGCGAACGCCGCCCGTGAAGGTCGATGCCGCGCCGTTCACGGTCATCGTGATGTCGTTGAGCGTCAGCGTGCCGTTGCCCGCCATCGTGCCGTCCACCGTCAGCGGCAGGGCGCCGCCGTCGCCGGTGACGGAGGAGGCACCCGTGACGGTGAATGCCTGCGCCGCGCCGATCGTGAGCGAACCGAGGCCCGCGTCGATGGTGAGGTCGCCGGTCGACAGGGTCAGGCCCGCGTCGCCGACCGAGTTGGCCGTGAGGAGCCGCGCCTCGGTGGAGCTGACGATGGTCGTGCCGGTGAACGAGCCCGCGGAGAAGCCGAGGCCGATCTCCGCCGAAGACCCGGCGGCGCGCGTCACCAGCAGGTCGCCCGTTCCGCCGATGGTCCCGGTGAGCGCGAAGTCCTGGGTCGAGGAGACGGTCGCGGTGCCGTTGCCCAGGCTGAGCGTGCCGGCGAACGCGCCGGCGGCAGCGCCCGTGTACCGGAACGCAGAGGCCGCTCCGTCCGCGTTCATCGCGATGGTGCCCACCGTGGTGAGCCAGGTGTCGTTGGACACCGAGAGCCGCGACCCGCCGCGCAGCGAGACGTCGCCGGAGTAGGTCGCGGCGGCGCCGTTAACCGCGAAGTCCATCGCGGTGAGCGTGAGGTCCGCGGCACCCTGCATCTCGCCGACCACCGTCATCGCGGTGAGGGCGCCCGGTGCTCCGGTGCCTGCGATCGTCGACGTGGAGCCGACCACCAGCGTCTGCCCCGCGCCGATCTCGAGCGATGCGCCCGCGGTCAGCGTCGCACCGTTGAGCGTCAGCCCGTCCGAGCCGATCGACTGCTGGGTGTTCACGCGAACGTTCGCGGTGTCGAGGATGGTGCGTCCGGTGAAGCCGCCCGTCAGGCCCAGGACGATCGTCGGGCCCGCGGTGACGCTCGTGTGCTGGAGCGTGAGGTCGCCCGTGCCCGAGACCGCGCCGTTGAGCGTGAGCACGCCGGTGTCCTGCGTGGTCGCGATCGTGGAGACACTGCCGCCGAGGAGGTTGAGCGCGCCCGCGTACGTCACCGCGGCGCTGCTGTCCCAGGTCAGCGTCGGCGTGCCGGCGGTCCCGCCGAGGTTGATCGCGGTGGCGGCGGTCAGCCAGTCGGACTGGCGAAGGACGAGCGAGCCGCCGCCGCTTGCCGTCAGCGAGCCGGTGAATCCCGCGAGGAAGCTGTTGTTCCCGAGCGTGAGCGTTCCGTTGATGACCTCGATCGCGCACGTGCCGGAGGCCGTGTTGCCGGCAGGGTTGAGCGAGCTGATGGTGAGCGCGTTGCCCCCGAGGTCGAAGCGCGCGATCGCGTCGGCGAGGCTCCACGAATTGCTGAACGTGCCGCCGGTGGTGAGCTGCAGCGTGCCGGCGGTGCCGTCGCCCTGCGTGAACTCCAGGTTGCCGGCGGTGAGAAGGTCCGCGACCGAGATCGTCGTCGTGGTGCCGCCGGCGACCACCGTCTGCGCGCGCGCGCCCTGCGAGAGCCAGCCCGCCAGCGTCAGGGTGGCAAGCGGCACCCACCGGGCCGCCGAGGGCGAGGCGATGAAGAGAGGCAGCGGGCGTCGGTAGGCCATCGGGATCCCCTATCGTGCAAGACGACCCGGGAGATTAGGGGCGTTTGCCGGGGGATGCCGGGATCGGGGCGCGTGACCGAGAATCACGCGGTCAGCCGCACGCGGCGGCGTCGAGGTACCAGCGCAGCTCGCCCGCGACGGGGCGCAGGCCCGCGACGGGCAGGTCGTCGAGCGATGCGCCGGCGGCGACGCGCGCGAGCGTCGCGGCCTTGTCCGCGCCCATCACCAGCGGCGCGACGAAGCGCGCGGCGTTGACGGTGCGCATGGTGAGCGTGCAGCGCGGCACCGCGGGCGCGACGGTCGTCGGCGCGGGAACGTCCATCGCCAGGCGCTCGAGGTCGTGCAGCGCGGGCGAGCCCGGGAAGACGCTCGCCGTGTGCCCGTCGGCGCCCATGCCCAAGAGCACGAAGTCGAGGCGGTCGTGGCCCTTCGGTCGCCAGCCGAGCGCCTCGCGCAGCTCGCGCTCGTAGCGGTCGGCTGCGCCGGGCATCGCGGCCAGCATCGGGTGCACCTGCTCGGGCGGGATGCCGGAGTGGTCGACGATCACCTCGCGGATCCGGCCGAAATTCGAGCGCTCGTCCTCGAACGGCACGCAGCGCTCGTCGACCATCCAGAGGTGGGTGCGCGGCCACGGCAGCGCCCGGTAGCGCGGGTCGTACATCAGCCGCTCGTAGAGCGGGAACGGCGTGCGCCCGCCCGAGACGGCAAGGTGGAAGTCGCCGAACTCGCGGACGCAGTTCGATGCGTGCACCAGCAGGTCGGATGCGAGCGCGTCGTAGAGCTCCTCATCGGCGTGGCGCGCCACCACGCGCCCGCGCAGCGCCGGGGGCGCGATGGGTGCCTCGACTCCCTCGACCTCGATCTCGTCCTTGCCGCCTGCATCCATGCAGGGATCGTAGCCATGCGCGCCCGTATCCTCCTCCCTCCATGACCGCCGAACGCCCGCGCATCCTCACCGGAGACACGCCCACCGGGCAGCTTCACCTCGGGCACTGGGTGGGCAGCGTCAAGCGCCGCGTCGAGCTGCAGGACTCGCACGACTGCTACTTCATCCTTGCCAACTACCACGCGTTCACGACGCGGTCGGACAAGCCGGCCGAGATCCGCCGCGACACGCTGTCGATCGTCAAGGACTACCTGGCGATGGGCATCGACCCCGAGCGCTCCACGATCTTCCTGCAGAGCGAGGTCCCGGCGATCCACGAGCTCACGTTCCTGTTCGCGATGCTCCTCCCCTTCAACCGGGTGATGCGCAACCCGACGCTCAAGACGGAGATCGAGACCAAGGGCCTCGGCGACACGTACTCGTTCGGGTTCCCGCTGTACGCGGTGGGCCAGTGCGCGGACATCCTCGCGTTCCGGCCGGTGGGCGTGCCCGTGGGCGAGGACCAGGTGCCGCACCTCGAGCTCACGCGCGAGGTGGGCCGGCGCTTCAACCAGATGTACTGCGGCGTTCCGACCGATGCCGAGGACGGCGACCACGTGAGGCTCGGCGGGGTGTGGCCCGTGCCGCGCGCGGAGGTCGGCAAGGTGGGTCGTCTCGTCGGCATCGACGGCAAGAACAAGATGTCCAAGAGCCTCGGCAACGCGATCTTCGTCAGCGACTCGCCCAAGGAGGTCGAGAACAAGGTGAAGAAGATCTTCACCGGCCGCCAGAGCCCGACCGAGCCGGGGGACGTCACGAACGCGCTCTTCCAGTACGTGGACGCGTTCATCGACGACCCCGACCGCGTGGCGGAGCTCAAGCGGCGCTACGCCGCGGGCGACAACCTCGGCGACGGGCATGTCAAGGTCGAGGTGGCCGCGGCGATCAATCGGCTGCTCGAGCCCATGCGGGAGCGTCGCGCCCGGATCGGCGATGACGACGCGCTGGTGCTCGACATCCTGAAGAAGGGCTGCCAGCGCGCCAACGCCGTGGCCGAGGAGACGCTCGAGCGCGCCCGCACGGCCGCCGGCGTCCACTTCTTCCCCCGCGCCATCGCGTATCGCTGAATCCGTTCCTGGTTGGTTTGGCACCGGACAAACCCTCCGGAGAAACGATCGTTCTCTGGAGAAGGACATTGGTGCCAAACTAACGAGGAACGGATTTCAGGAGGTGCTCGGCGATCTGGATGCCGTTGAGCGCCGCGCCCTTGCGGACCTGGTCGCCGCTCACGAACAGGCTGAGGCCCATGCCCTCCGGCTGGCTCAGGTCCGCGCGGATGCGTCCCACGAGCACCTCGTCGCGGCCGGACGCCTCGATCGGCTCGGGAAAGCGGTTCGCGGCGCGGTCGTCCACCACCCGCAGTCCCGGGGCGGCGGCAAGCACCTCGCGCGCGCGCGCCTCGGTGATCGGCCGCCGGAACGCGAGATTGATCGATTCGCTGTGCGCGCGCAGCACGGGCACGCGCACGCAGGTGGCGCTCACCTGCACGGACGCGTCGCGCCAGATGCGGCGCGTCTCGTCCACGAGCTTTCGCTCCTCGTCGTTCTGCCCGTCGTCGCCCACCGCGCTGTTGTGGCTGAACACGTTGAACAGGCACTGCCGCCCGAAGATCCGCGTGTCGAGCGGGCGGCCCGCGGCCCAGTCGCGCGCCTGCTGCGCCAGTTCCTCCATCGCCGCCGCGCCCGCGCCGCTCGCCGCCTGGTAGGTCGACACCACCATGCGCGCGACGCCCGCCTCGCGATGGAGCGGCGACGCGGCCATCAGCGCGATGATCGTCGAGCAGTTCGGCACCGCCACGATCGCGGGCGACCGCAGCGCGTCGAGCTCGCCGCCGTTCACCTCCGGGATCACGAGCGCACATGCGGGATCCATCCGGAACGCGCTCGACTTGTCCACCACCCACGCGCCGGAGCGCACCGCCTGCGGCGCCCACTCGCGGCTGGTGCCCGCATTCGCGGCGAAGAACGCGAGATCCGTCCCCTCGAAGCACCCGGGCACCAGCGGCTCGACCGCCACGTCGCGGCCGATCACCCGCACGGCCTTGCCCACGCTCCGCGCGCTCGCGAACAGCCTCACGCTGCGTGCCGGGAAGCCGCGCGACTCGAGCAGCGCGAGCAGCTCGGCGCCCACCGCTCCGGTGGCGCCGACCACCGCGATGGCGGGGCTTGCGTCGAGGCCCGGCACGTCAGGGGCGCCGCTTGGACTCGGGGCCGACGAGGAAGAAGCGCGCCACCTGCGCATCGAACGCCGAGTGGTCGGCGCGCTCGAAGGTGAACGATCCCTCCATCGTGCCCCAGTGCGTCATGAGCGGCGCGAAGCTCTGGTACTCGAAGCGCTCGCCGGGGCCGAGCTCGGGCTGCTGCCCGACGACGCCATCGCCGTCGACCTCGTGCGCGTCGCCGTCTCCGTCCACGATGCGCCAGTGGCGGTGGCGCAGCGTGACGCGCTCGGCACCCTCGTTGGTGATCACCACGTGGTACTCGAAGTTGTAGCGGCCGCCGACGGGATCGCTCGTCTCGGCGATGAAGCGCGGGCGCACCTGCACCCGGATGCCGTTGGTGAGGGCATCGGAACCGAACTTCGCGGGAGCACCTGGGGAGACGGTCATCACGGCCCGAGTATAGGAAGGCGAGCACGCGCCCCGAGCGGGGAATCCGTCGGGCGCAGGCGGGATCGCGGGCACGGGCAAGGCGCGCTCAGGCCAGCAGCGCCCGCAGCGCCGCGCCGGGGTCGGGTTCCCGCATCAGGCTCTCACCCACCAGCGCGATGTGCACGCCGTGCGAATGCAGCCTGCGCATGTCGTCCGGCGAGCGGATCCCGCTCTCGGCGACCATGACGCGCCGCATCGGCGCCTCCAGCATGTCCGCGATGCGGAGGGCGTTGCCGAAGTCCGTGCGCATGGTCCCGAGGTCCCGGTTGTTCACGCCGAGCAGCCCGTAGCCCGCGTGCGGGAACCCCACGTGGTTCACGACGCGCCAAAGGCTGTCCGGCGAGTGGACCTCGAGGATCGTGGTCATCTGCAGCTCGGTGGCAAGGATCTGGAAGTCGATGATCTCGCGCTCGTGCAGGCACTCGGCGATCAGGAGGATGGCGTCGGCGCCGGCAGCCCGGGCCTCCCACACCTGGTAGTCGTCGATGATGAAGTCCTTGCGCAGCACGGGGAGCGGCACGGCATCGCGGATCGCATGGATGTACGCGAGGTCCCCGCCGAAGAACTCGGCGTCGGTGAGGCAGCTGATCGCGGCCGCGCCCGCCTCGTAGTAACTTCGGGCGATGGCGACCGGATCGAAGTCCTCGCGGATCACGCCCGCGGACGGGCTCTTGCGCTTCACCTCGGCGATGACGCGCATGGCGTCCGGGTGCCGGTCGTCCACCACGCTGCGGAAGAAGTTGCGCGGGCGGCCGAGCTCGGAGATGCGCTCCTTGAGCTCCGCGAGCGGCACGTGCCGCTTCGACTCCGCCACCTCCCGGCGCTTGTGCTCGACGATGTGCCTGAGGACGGGAACCATGGCTGCGCTGGCATCGGTCCCGGCGCTCGCGGCGGCAACGATCGCCGCGGCGCAGGACGGGGCCACACAGTCTACGCAGGGCACCGCATGGTGGCCGCTGGCGGCGTGGTCCGTCGCGGCCATCCTCGCGGTCGCCGCCATCGCACGCGTGCCGTGGCTGCGTGCCATGCCGCGCGTCGGTCCGGCCTGGCCGCTGCGCGCCGAGCCGAGCGTGCTCTGCTTCGGCGCCGCCTTCCTCGCCACCGCCATCGGCGCCGCCGCGGCGACCACCGCGTTCCGGATCGACGACGCATCGCCAGCGCTCGCACGCACCGTCGCATCGTCCATCGGCGTCCACGCGGCGCAGCTGGCCGTGGTGGGCGCGGCGCTCCTCGTGCCGGCCTTCCGGACCCGCGGCGCGTCGTCCGTGGCCGGGCGCGGCGGCGTGCATCGGCAGCCGCGCGGCCACGCCGAGTCCGTCGCGCTGGCCATCGCGTTCGCCGCCCTGCTGTGGCCGATCGCGCAGGCGGCGGGCGGCATCGCGGGCGCCGTCGAGACGTGGTTCGGCGGTGCACGCCCCGCGCTCGGGCATGCCACGCTGGAGGCGATGTCCGACTCGGGCACCGCCGACCCATGGTGGTGGGGCGCCGTCGCCAGCGCCGTGCTGCTTGCCCCGCTCGCGGAGGAACTCGCCTACCGCGGCCTGCTGCAGCAGGGGCTCAAGGCCACGGGGCTCCCCGCGTGGCTCGCGGTGGCGCTCACCTCCGCGCTCTTCGCGCTGATGCACTGGAGCGCGCTCACCGACGGCGCGCGCGCGGCCGGGCTCGTGACCCTCTTCACGCTCTCGGCGGGCTGGGGCGCGCTCCTGGAGCGCTCGGGCCGGATCTCCGCGGCGGTCATCGCGCACTCGCTGTTCAACGCGGCAAACCTGTTCGCCGCGCAGCAGGCCTGAGCCGCGCCGTCAGCCGTCGTGCCACGCGCGGCCGTCGCGCGCGAGCAGCTCGACCGACGACCTCGGCCCCCACGATCCCGGCGCGTAGTTGGCCGCGATGCCGGCGCGCATCGCATCGCTCGCCGGACCGAGGAACGGCATCACCGCGCGCCACGCGTCCTCGGTCTCCTCGCGCGTCTTGTAGAGCGTCTGGTCGCCGCGCATCGCGTCCACGAGCAGCGGCCCATACGCCTCCACGGCGTCGTTGCCGAACTCCCTGCGGTAGTCCATCACCATCTCGACCGGCCGCAGCGAGAAGCCCGCACCCGGCACCTTGCTGTTGAAGCGCAGGCTGAAGCTCTCGCCCGGCGCGATCTGGATCACCATGCGGTCGGCCGGGATCCGAGCGCCCGTCAGCGAGCGGAACAGGTTTGCAGGCGGTTCCTTGAACTGCACCACCACCTCCGTGCGCTTGGCGGCAAGGCGCTTGCCCGTGCGCACGTAGAACGGCGTGCCGCCCCAGCGCCAGTTGTCGAACGTGAACCGCAGCGCGGCGAAGGTCTCGGTGCGGCTTCCCGCCGCCACGCCCTCAAGCCGGTCGTACGCCGGCTCGTCCACGCCGTCGAGGGCACCGCCCGCATACTGCCCCAGCGCCGCGCACCGCGCCGCCTCGGACGCGCCGGGCACCTGGATGCTCTCCACGATCTTGCGCTTCTCCGCGTTGATCATCGCGGGCGTCCAGCTCGAGGGCGGGTCCATGGCCACGAACGCCAGGATCTGCAGCAGGTGGCTCTGCACCATGTCGCGGATCGCGCCGGTCTGGTCGTAGAACGCCGTTCGCGTGCCGACACCGAGCGTCTCCGCCGCGGTGATCTGCACATGGTCCACGAAGCTCGCGTTCCAGACGGGCTCGAAGATCGCGTTCGCGAAGCGGAACGCGAGCAGGTTCTGCACCACCTCCTTGCCGAGGTAATGGTCGATCCGGTAGACGGCCTCCTCCTCGAACACCCGCCCGAGCGCGCGGTTCAGCGCGCGCGCCGAGTCGAGGTCGTGCCCGAACGGCTTCTCCACCACGATCCGCTGCCAGCTGCGCCTGGCGGGATCGATGCTGCACCAGCGCTTGCCCTCGGTCACCATCCCCGCGGCGTCGATCTGCGCGATGATCGGCTCGTAGAGCTCCGGCGCCACGGACAGGTAGAAGAGCACGTTGCCGCACGTGCCGGCCTTCGCGTCGAGCTCGTGCACGACGCGTGCGATCTCGTGCCAGGCATCCCCCGTGGCCGCGTCGCCCGCGATGTAGTGGATGCGCTCGGCGAGCGGCCGCCACGCGTCGACGCGGAACTCGGCCCCCAGCGCACGGCGCGCACCCTCGGCCAGCTCGTCGCGGAACTGCGCGTCGGACTTCGGGCGCCGGCTCACTCCCACGATGCGCGTGCGCGGGTCGATCGCGCCGCGGCGGTTCATCTCGTAGAGCGCCGGCACCAGCTTGCGGTGCGTGAGGTCGCCCGAGGCTCCGAGGATGACGATGACGCAGGGGTCCGCGCTTGGCACGGGCGGGATGCTAGCCCACGCTCATGCCGCACCGCGCCGTGCGCGCGGCATGGGCGCACCGTGCCGCTCGCGCGGGTGGAACGCCTTCACGGTGTCGCGCAGGTGGCTGCGGTCGACGTGCGTGTACGCCTGCGTGGTGCCGATGTCCGCGTGGCCGAGCAGCTCCTGGATGACGCGCAGGTCCGCGCCGCCCGCCACCAGGTGCGTGGCGAACGAATGGCGCAGGAGGTGCGGGTGCACGTCGCGGATCCCGGCGAGCGCCGCGTTGCGCTTGACGATCTGCCACACGGCGACGCGCTCCACCGGCCGGCCGGTCGCCGAGAGCAGCAGCCGGAAGCGGTCGCGCCCGTCGCCGTGGCGCGCGAGGTGCGGCCGCAGCTCGGCGATGTACCGCTCCACCGCCGCGATCGCGGGCGTGCCGATCGGCACGATGCGCTGCTTGTTGCCCTTGCCGATCACCTTCACGATGCCCATGTCGCGCGAGTAGTCGCTCACCTTCAGCGTGCCCACCTCGCTTGCGCGCAGCCCCGCGGCGTACATCAGCTCCAGCATCGCGCGGTCGCGAAGCCACAGCACGCCGTGGTCCGGGCACGGCGCCTCCACCAGCCGCTTCATCTGCCCGGGCGTCAGCGTCCCCGGGAGCCGCTTCCAGGTGGTCGGCCGCTCGAGGAGGCGCGCCGGGTCGCGCTCGATTCGGAAGTTCGCGTGCAGCCAGCGGAACAGGACCCGCATGGTGGCCAGGTGGCGCACGATGGTGCGTGCGTCGAGCCCCCGGTCGCGCGAGAGATGCCGCAGGTGCGCGGCCAGGTGCTCCATGGTCACCTCGCCGGGCGCGCGCACGCCCTGCCCCACCAGGAACGCGCACATCACGGACAGGTCGCGGCCGTACGCCTCCAGCGTGCTCTCGGCAAGCCCCGCCTCCACGCGCGCGAACGACATGAACGAGTCGACCGCGCGGTCAAGCTCAGGCGCCTGCGTCGGCGCCTCCGCTGCGGGGACCTCGCGGCATGGCTCGCCCATGGACGGTCACCGGCTGCGCGGGCAGCGGGTGCTTCTCCTCGCGGTTGATCCGGTGGAACAGCGGGCATCCGTAGAAGCCGCCCATGCAGTAGCGGTACATCGCATCGAGCTCCGCCATGCGGAACCGCTCCTGGCACCTGGAGTCGTTCTTCTCCAGGTGCGGGCAGGCGTGCGAGAGCGCGGGGTCGGGTGCCGTGGGCATCGTGGGCGCACCGATCCTAGATCGGCTCGATGCGCCCGAGCGCCGCATACTCCACGCCCGCCTCGGCCATCACGGCCTTGGCCTTCGCGAACGACTCCTCCCAGTGGGCATCGCCGTCGCCGCCGTAGCGGTAGGTCACCACCCGGGCGATCCCGGCCTGGACGATCGCCAGCGTGCACTGAACGCAGGGGCTGAAGCTGGTGTAGATCGAGTGCCCCACGGGGCTGACGCCGTTGCGCGCGCACTGGATGATCGCGTTCAGCTCGGCGTGGCAGACGTAGTCGTACTTCACGGGCCGCTCGAGCCGCTCGGGGAGGTCGGCCACGCCCCGGGGCAGTCCGTTGAACCCGGTGGCCACGATCTGCCGCGACCCGCTCACGATGACCGCGCCCACGCCGCGGCTCGGGTCCTTCGACCAGCCCGCGATCTGGTCGGCGAGCGCCAGGAAACGGCGGTCCCACTTCTCCGATGAATCCGCGCTCACGGCTGGCCTCCCTTGCGTTCTTCCTCGCGCCGGCGCCGGCGCTCCTCGCGCTCCCACTCGCGCTTGTAGCGCGTGAAGTCCTTCCAGCGCAGGAGCGGCCACGCCGCCTCCGCCATGCGCAGCTGGTCGGTGCGCTGCACCCGGATGCCGTGGAGCGTCATCACCGCGCCCGACGGCCGCCCGAGCGGCTGCACGCGCACCACCACGTCGCCTGCCTCGTCCACCACGGTCTCGCCCACGCGCACCATGGCGCGCGGCGCACCGCCGCGCACGCCCACGGTCATCAGGTCATTGGCCACGAAGACGTCGAGCTTGCCGCCGCCCTCGCCGGCCGCGTCGAGCGAGAAGTCGTAGCGCCCGGCCGCCGGCACGCGCAGCCTCCAGATGGCCAGGTCATCGGCGTCGCCCCACCCCTCGATGGCGCCGCCCTCGCCCACCACGCACGTCGGCCCGAGGACGCGCGCACCGGCGGGGAGCAGCGTGGCGAAGCCATCGGCACCGAATGTCACCGCCTCGAGCCCCGCGGCCGGGTCAGGCGGCGGGAGCACCTCGCCGCGCGCGACCTTGGCGAGCATCTCGTCCACGCTCGCCTTCACGCGCGCCGCCGAGAGCGCGTACGTCTTCATCCGGTCCGCGCGCGCGATGTTGAGGCCCACCACGCGCCCCGAGCTGTCGAGCACCGGGCCGCCCATGGCCATCGCCGGAACCACGCCATCGTGCTGGATCACCTCTCCGAAGCCCGTGGCCCGGCGGCTCAGCTCGGCGCCGGTGCTCAGCGCACGGCGCATCTCCATGCCGGGGGGCCGCAGGAGCTTCACCTGCGACTCCCTGCGCTCTCCTGCATGCGACCACTGCACCCGGACCTCGTCGCCCGGTGCGCGCATGCCGAGCGGCACCGCGGCCGATTCCGCCGACTCGAGCGGAGCGCCATCGATCGCGATGATCGCGTCGCCCTCGGCGATGCCCGCGCGCGCCGCGCCGCTCGCGGGCATGAGCTTCGCCACCACCTGGCCCACGCCGCCCGGGATCTGCGTGCGCTCGGTCTCGGTCGGCGGGCGCAGCGCCACGCCGAGGAGCGCCCGGCTGGCGGCATCCGACCGCCCGGAGGCGTACGGCCCGAGCGAGCGGAAACCGAGTGCCAGCGGCGCCATGCCGCGACCCGCGGTGACCACGGCATCGCCGAGCGCGGGCTCGTGGTCGCCGTCGAACACCACCGGCACCACGTCCGTCACGCCGGTGTCCAGGATGGCCAGGTCCAGCGCGCGGTCCACCGCAAGCACGCGTCCCGGAACGGACAGACCGTCGGCAAGGAGCACGTCGATGCGTCGCGCGGCATGGCCGAGCTCGCTGGCCTTCGTCACCACGCGCCCTTCGTCGTCGACGAAGGTCCCCAGGCACGCATCGCGCGAATCCACGATCACGTTCACGATGCTGTCGGCGAAGGGGTCGTTGAGCGCCACCAGCGCCTCGAGCGTTGCCAGGCGGCGCTCGGACTGCTCTCCGGCTGCGGTACCGGCCGCGACCATCGCGGGCGGGGCCTCCGGCGCAGCGCCGGCTTCGGCATCGCCGCCGTCCCCTTCACCTTCGTCGCCGTCGCCATCTCCCGCGCCGCCGCGCTCCCCGCGCGCCACCTCCATCGGGTCCTTCGAGGGATCGGCCAGGTAAGCGCCCGAGGCCAGGCCCTCCCGCAGCGACTCCATGCGCTCCTTCGCGCTCTCGACGGTCGCGGCCAGGTTCATGTCGGGGCGCGCGGAAGCCGCGGAGTTCACGCCCACCAGCGCGCCCTCCAGCGTGAAGACGCCGCCGCCCGAGTCACCGGGGCTGAGCGGCGCATCCAGCGCGAACTGCCAGTCCGCGCGGGCGATCAGGTGCCCGACGCGCAGCGGCGGCGGGCGCCACGGATTGCGCTCGGGCCCGAGCGGATGGCCGAGTGCCACCAGCACCTCGCCCGTCACCAGCCCGGCGGCGGCGCCCAGCGGCGCAAACGGCAGCGCGCGCGCGCCCGCATAGATCTTGATGAGCCCCACGTCGCCGTCCGGGCCGAAGTGCTGGCCGACGGTCACCGCAGGAAGCGGCGTCCCGTCCGCAAGCAGCACCGTCACCTTGCGCCCGGGCGATTGTCCCACGTGGCCGGCGGTGAGCACCCATCCGTCGGCGCTGATGATGGTGCCGCTGCCGGAACCGGCCTCCATGCCCTTGTCGTCGGTGACCACGATCCCCACCACGCAGTCGCGCACCTTCGGCGCCACCGCGCGGATCCTCGCTTCCAGCGTGCGCAGGTCCTCGGGCGAACGGATCGCGTCGTCGGCGCCCGGCGCCCGGCAGGCGATCCACGCCGCGCCGCAGCACGCGAGGACCCGGGCAGCAGTCCGCAGGTTCAGGTCAATGGCGCGAGGAGCGCGCATCGGTCAGCTGCCGCGCGAGGGCTCGCTGTCGTAGGCGCGGTCCGGCGCGCTGCCGACACCCATGCGCCCCTCGAGCTCGCGGCCCGCGCCGGTGCGGCGGCAGTTCGCGGCGATAACGTCAAGGCGGTCGGCCACCAGCTGCATCGACTGGATGCGGGCCCCGGGGTCCATATGGATGCACTGCATGACCAGGTCGCTGAACTCGGCGGGCACGCGCGGGTCCTGCTCGTGCAGCGGCTTCGGGAGCTTGAGCGTCGACGGATCGCCCGTCCTCGACACGCGCGAGCTGCCCGAGGGCAGGATGCACGGGATCTCGTCGCGCATCAGCACCCAGTAGAGCGTGGCGCCGAAGTTGTAGACGTCGGTGACGGGCGTGATCTCGCGGCGCTGCGCCTGCTCGGGCGCGATGTAGCCGGGCGTCCCCTGCACGCGCTTCTTGACGGTGCCCACCACGCATGCCTGCCCGAGGTCGATCACCTTCACGGTGCCGTCCTCGCAGACCATCATGTTGGAGGGCTTCATGTCCGCGTGCACGAACCCGCGCTCGTGCATGTGCGTGAGCGCGCGCGCCGCCTGCGCGAAGTAGTGGCCGATCTGCGCGCCCGAGGGGCGGAACGGGCCCTCGAGCGTGGACGCGTCCACCAGTTCCATCAGCAGCGCCGCGTCGAGCGTCGCGCCGAACATGAACTTGTTGTTCTTCATGAACCGCTTGATGCCGCGGATGTTCACGTGGTCGAGCTTGGAGCCGACCTTGTGCTCCTGCTCCACCTGGTCGATGAAGCGCTGGTCCTTGTCCGACCGCCGGATCACGTGCTTGAGGGCCATCACCTGGCGCGACTTCGGGTCCATCACCGCATAGACCACGCTCGCGGCCCCTTCCCCGATCCGCTCCACGACCTTGTAGCCGAAGAGCTCGGCGGGGATGGCGGAGGAACTCGACATCACGGGGGACATGGCAGGCAACACCCCTTCGTGCGGTCCCTCCGGAAGGGAGGCCCGGCGCAGGCGTGGGGGGCGGCGCGCGTCGGGGACTGCCGTGGGACGTGACCCCTTTGGGGGCGGACGGCGAGGTTCCGCAGAGTAGCAAGACGCCGCGAAACCCGCAACATTTCAGCAAATCCCGGCGCTTTTCGCCCCGCGGCGCGAACGGTCAAGGAAGCAGCGCCGAGCGGAATTCCGTCGCCGGGAAGTGCGCCATCGAGCCGTCCGCGGCGAGCTCGGACCGCAGCAGGACGTCCGCCGATCCGATGCCAAACTCCGTCTGCAGCGCACGCACCAGCGCCGCCAGTTCCCGCACCTGGCGCTCGGTGAACGGGCGCCGGTCGCCGTTGCCCACCAGGCACACCGCCACGGCGGAACGATTGATCGCCGCCGCGTCAAGCGCAACCGGATTGGCCCGGGTTGCGCGCGGGGCGCGCATCGAGGCGCTGGCGTGCGCGCCGGGCAGCTGGCGCTCCCACCGGTAGCCCACGGCGACGCCGCCGTCGTCCATCCCCTGCCCATTGCCGATCACGAAGTGGTAGCCGAGCCCCGCAAGCCCGGCATCGAGGTGCCGGCGCTCGATGGATGCCAAGTCACCGGCCGGCGACCGGCTGTCGTGGATGACGATGGCCCTCCAGCGAGTGCGGTCGATCGTGGCGTCGCGCGGGGCGATCCGCGGCGCCGCAGCGAGCCCGGCGCCCACCAGCGCGCCAGCAGACGCCTCGCTCGGCGTGCGCTCCAGCCCGGCGTCGACGCGACGCGCGGGGGCCGCCAGCCAGAGGGCGCCCACGGCCACCGCTGACGAGGCGGCGAATGCCGTCCAGACCACCACGGCGCGCGGCATGCGGGGGCGGGCGGGCAGTGACTGCGGTTGTTGGGTGGCGGCGTCCGTGCTCACTTCAATCCAAGGCGCCGGCCGTGGCACCCACCTCCGGCCTGATCATCGGCACGCGGCGGCCTCCGCCTCAAGCCGAGATCGGTCCGTCCTGCGTCAGTCCTGCGTCGTGGGCGTAAGCCGCGCGCGCAGCGCCGGCTGCGGCGTGCCGAACACGTCCAGCTCTTCCTTCGGGGCGGCGCCCGACCGCATGGTGTCGAACCGCTCGAACTGCGTCCGAGGAGCGTTCTCGGGGAAGAGCGGCTTCTGGCACCCGGCTGCGGCGCAGGCCACGGCCCCCACCGCAGCCAGCAGCACGGCTGCGCGGGCGGCCGGTAAACGCCGCGACGCGCGGCAGGCGGTGGGGCTCGGACCCATCATGCGCCCATGGTAGCCCGGCTCAGTGCGGTGAAGCAGCGGGCGGCGCCACGGTGCCCGCCCACCGCACGACGCGCCCGGTCCAGCCGTCGGTGACCGACACCGACACGCTCCACGGCCCACGTGCCATGCCCGCCGGCACCTGCACCGGCACCTCGAGCGCGTAGTGCATGCCCATGAACCCCGACCGCCACGCGGCACGGAGCTCCTTCGGCCGGTAGGCACGCCGCCCGAGCGATCGCACCTCGCCCGCCGGGTCCACGAACGCCACGTTCACCTCGCACGCGCCCGACACCTGGATCACCCGCGACATCCCGTCGCGGGGCTCCACCGCCACGTGCACCACCGCGGGACGCGCGTCGCCCGCGGCATCGCCGCTCCATTCGCTCGACGCCCCGCCGCCCGAGAGCGAGACCAGCCGCGGCGTGGCCTCGAGCACCTCGGCATCGGGCCCCGCAGCACCGGGCGGCGCGGCCTCCACGTCGCGCGCGGCGGCAAGCTGCGCGGCCAACTCGGCATTGCGCGCCTCCAGCGCTGCCACGCGGCGCTCGAGTTCCATGGCGCGGCTCCGCGCATCGCTCAGCCCGTCGGGGGGAACCACGGTCGCCGTGCAGGCGGCCGGGGCCGCAAGCAGCAGCAGCACGGACCACCGTCGCCATCCACCGACCGCCGTCATGCCGACCTCCCCCGGCGACGCGCGGGCACCGGCCCTTCGTCGCGCTGCGAGACCTCCAGCACCAACCGCTCCAGCGCCGCACGGAAGTCGACGCCGATGGCGGGCACGCGGTCGGGCACCCGCACCCGGCGCGGCGCGAAGTTGAGGATGCCTTGCACGCCCGCGGCCACCAGGCGGTCCGCCACCTCCTGCGCGGACTCGGGCGGCACCGCGATGATCCCGATCTCGATCTCCTGCCTTCGCACGCACTCGGCGAGCGCATCCATCGGCTGTACCTTGGTGCCCGAGATGCGCCGGCCGGCCACCGACGGATCGGCATCGAACACGGCAGCGATCTCGAAGCCCTCCTCGCGGAAGCTCCGGTACGCGGCCAGCGCCCGGCCGATGTTGCCGGCTCCCACCAGCACCGCCCGCCAGCTGCGGTGCACGCCGATGGCGGCGCGGATGGCATCGCCAAGCGACTCCACCACGTATCCCACGCCCGGCAGCCCGGCGGTGCCGATCACGCCCAGGTCCTTGCGCACCTGCGCCTCCGCGGCGCCCGCGGCGACCCCCAGCTGCCGGCTCGACACCGTGGCACGCCCCGAGGCGGCCAGTCGCTCCAACTCGCGCAGGTAGAGGCTGAGCCGGTGGGCCGTGGGTGAGGAGACGCGAGCGCGCACAGCCACGACACGAGTGTAGCCCCCCACGACCGCGGCCTAGACTGCGCGACATGCATTTCACCGACGCCCTCGCGCGGGACGGCATGACCGCCAGCTTCGAGTTCTTCCCCCCGAAGACGGAAACCGCGTGGGCGGACTTCACGGCGTCGCTCCACGAGTTCGAGGCGCTCAAGCCCTCGTTCGTCAGCGTGACCTACGGCGCCGGCGGCAGCACGCGCGACCGCACCGACGCGCTGGTGGCGCGCCTTGCGGAAGCGGGGACGCTCGACCCCATCCCGCACCTCACGTGCGTGGGCCACACCGTCGCCGAGATCGAGGGCATCCTCGAGCGCTACGCGGGGCGCGGCGTCTCGAACATCCTCGCGCTCCGCGGCGACGCGCCGCGCGGGCAGGCGTCATCGGAGCCCGGCCACTTCCGCCACGCTGCCGACCTCGTGCGCACCGTCCGGGCCTTCGGCTCGGGCGGCCGCCACCGTGACGCGCGCGGGTTCGGGATCGGCGTCGCCGGGTTCCCGGAAGGCCACCCCGAGACGCCCAACACGCTGGTGCAGATGGACCACCTGCGCGCCAAGGTGGACGCGGGCGCGGACTTCGTCATCACCCAGCTCTTCTTCGACAACCGCGCGTTCTTCGACTGGCGCGACCGCTGCCGGCTCGCCGGCATCAAGGTGCCCATCATCGCGGGCATCATGCCGATCACGTCTCTCGCGGGCATGAAGCGCATGGCCGACCTCGCCGCGGGCACCCGGTTCCCCGCCGCGCTGCTGCGGCACCTCAAGCGCTGCGAGGACAGCGCCGATGCCGTGGCGCGCGCCGGCGTCCACTGGGCCGCGGAGCAGGCACGCGACCTCATGGACAGCGGCGTGGAAGGGATCCACTTCTACACGCTCAACAAGAGCGACGCGACGCGGCAGATCTACCGGTCGCTGGGGCTGGAGGGCCGCGTCGGTTCGGTGGCTTCCGGCAGCCAGACCCGCTGAAGGAGCTGAACCAGCGCGTCGTCGGGACGCACCGCGCGCATGGCGGCAAGTCCCTCTCGGATGACGTCGGGGCGATCGGTCTGGTAGCCGATGTAGCCGACCACCAGGCCGAAGTCGTAGCGGTCCGCGCTCACCTGCCCGGGCGCGCCGGGGGCAGCGCCCGCGGCGATGCGCTCGCGCGACATGCCGAGCGCGGCGTCGAGCCGCGCGGGCGGCGGGAGCACCTCCGCGCCCAGGTGCGTGTCGATCATCTCGGGGTGCGACGCGAACAGCTTGTGCAGCGAGAGGGCCGCGCTGACGGGGAGGCCGGCACCGATCTGCGCGTTGGCCACGCCCGCGAGCGCAGCCGCGCTGCCGGGCACCACCGCCAGCACCGACGCGTAGCGCTCCTCGGCGCGGAAGAAGTCGCCGCGGCCCATCGCCACGGCGCCGAGTTCCATCATGTCCTTGATGGCCGAGGAATCCTCCGGCACCAGCGACTGCAGCTTGCGCCCGTGGCGAAGCACGTACGCGAGGTCGTCGATGCTCGGCGCCTTGGGCTCGTCCTTGCCGTCCTTCGCCTCGCCGCTTCCCTTCGCGCCCGCGCCGCCCTGCTGGCCGGGCTCCGTGCCGGGGACCTCGGTGCCCTCGCCGGGCCGCTCGGCGCCGGTCTCGCGACGCGGGCCGGTGCCGCCGCGGGGCCCCTGCTCCACGCCGCTGCGGATCAGCTGGCCACGCAGCCAGTCCATGTCGGTCCCCAGCGTCCGGTTGATGGACTCGGCGCGCGCCTTGCGCTGCTCGTCGGTGGTCGGCTCGGGCACCTTGTCGGCCGCGCGCGCGCGCAGCGCATCGTAGATCGACGTGTACTCGGGCACCAGGATCGGCTGCACGCGCGCGGCATCGGCGAGGTTGGAGCCGGGAAGGAGCGCCGTCTCCGAGAGCGGCTGGCCCACCACCATGTCGCGCTGCGTGCGGCCCTGCAGGATGTCCTGCTTCAGGCGCTGCCGGTCGTACGTGGAGAGCCCCAGGCCCGCGAGCGTGTCGTCGAGCTCGACCTCGTTGCGGCGCGATCGGCCCGTGGACTCGGAGATGGCCTGCGTGACGCGCCAGTTCAGGCGCTCGCTCACGTCGCGCACGTTCGCGGGGTCGATGATGTCGGCCTGCCGCTTCATCTTCTTGGCGCCGTCGGCGCTGAAGCGGTCGAAGGCGATGCGCGCGTCGAGCGGCTGCTGGTCGGTCAGGATGTCGCGCGCCGAGGCGTTGGCGTAGGTACGCGTGTACATGATGGCCCCGAACTGCTGGCTGGCCTTCAGCGGGTCGTAGTTGGCCTGCGCCATGTACGGGCTGGAGTAGACGCTGTACGCGCGCCAGAAGCGGTTGTCGTCGGAGCCGGTCTGGCCCGTGAACTCCGACTGCTCGCGGTAGCCCACGCTGCCGCGGAACTCACGGCCGCCGCCAACGTCGCCCGTCACGATGAGGTTGCGCGAGTAGTAGTCGACCTTGGCCGCCTGGCCGTTGTCGCCGGACCCGCCGACGCGCGTGTTGGCATCGAGCACGCCGTAGTTGGAGGTGCGCTTGGGGTCGGAGTGGCGCGTGTCGCGCGACAGCGCGTCGCCGCCGCCAAGCGCGGTCTGCGCGTGGCAGGTGGGCTGGCACAGGGCCACGGAGGCCGCGATCGAAGCCGGGATCAGCGTCAGGCGCATGGCGAAAGCGTAGCATCGACGCGCCGATTCCCGATGCAGCAAACGGCCCCGCGCACCATCAGCCCGCTCGCCACCGCCCTCACGCTGGCCGCGGTGGCGTTCGCGGTGGCGGTGGGCATGACGGCGCCGCGGCTGCGCGACCGGCACGGCTCGCCGCAGCAGGACCTGCCGCTCGGTGACCTGGCCGCCATCGCCGCCATCCATGAGTCGCGCGCCGAGGAAGACGCCGCGGCCGGGCGTGAGCGCGGGCGCGCCATCGAAGCCCTCGCGGAACTCACCGCCGCGACCGTGGGCACGCGCACCGCTCCGGACCTGGCGTCCACGGCGTGGTCGCTCGACGACGTGCGCAACGTCGAGCTGGCGCCCGGGCTGACGGGCACGATGCTCCTCTACCGATCGCCCGAGCGGCCCACGCGCCTGAGCATCACCATGCTCCCGGACGCCGGGCATGCGGTGCGCCTCGACGGCTTCGGCCGCGCGGCGCCCATCGCGCCGGGCCACGAATGGCTCGGGCGCCTCGAGCCCTCCGGCCGCGGTCCCGCGCGCGTGGCGTGGGCGCTCGCCGACGGGCGCGTGCTCTGGCTGGTGCTCGCCGAGCGCGAGCAGGACGTGGCCGTGGTGGCGCCGCTCCTCAAGTAGCCTCACGCGCCCGCATGGCCGCCTACATCACCACGCCCATCTACTACGTCAACGACCGGCCGCACATCGGCCACGCCTACACCACCACGGTGTGCGACGTGTGGGCGCGCGCCATGCGGCTGCGCGGCGAGGACGTCTTCTTCCTCACCGGCACCGACGAGCACGGCGTGAAGGTCGAGAAGAGCGCCGCCGCCAAGGGCGTCACGCCGCAGGCGCTCGCCGACGAGAACGCCGCGGAGTTCCGCCGCGTGCTGCAGGTGTTCGGGCTGTCGAACGACGACTTCATCCGCACCACCGAGCCGCGCCACGAGCGGCAGGTGCAGGCGTTCGTGAAGCGGCTCCTGGACTCCGGCAGCGTGTACCTCGGCACCTTCGAGGGCTGGTACGACGAGGGCCAGGAGGAGTACTACACCGAGACCAAGGCCAAGGAACTCGACTACCGGAGCCCCATCAGCGGCCGACCGCTCGCGCGCGCCACCGAGCAGAACTACTACTTCCGCCTCAGCGCGTTGCAGGGCAGGCTGGAGCAGTTCTTCGCCGCCAACCCGGGCTTCGTGCAGCCGGCTGCCCGGCAGAACGAGGTGCTTGGCCGGCTGCGCGATGGGCTCCAGGACGTGCCCATCACGCGCACCAACTTCACGTGGGGCATCCCGTTCCCGGGAGACGAGAAGCACGTGATCTACGTGTGGATCGATGCGCTCTTCAACTACGTGACGGCGCTCGGCCTCGGCGAGCCGGGCGGCGAGCTCGCCAAGCAGCGCGCCGGGTTCTGGCCCGCGCAGTACCACGTGATCGGCAAGGAGATCCTGTGGTTCCACGCGGTCATCTGGCCGGCGCTCCTGATGGCGCTGGAACTGCCCATGCCGCGGCGCATCCACGCGCACAGCTTCTGGATCGCCGACGGGCAGAAGATGTCGAAGTCGATGGGCAACTTCGTCGACCTCCCCACCATCGAGGGCTACTTCGCCAAGTACGGGCTCGATGCCTGGCGCTGGTACATGGCCACGCAGGGCCCGCTGCAGGCAAGCGACTCCGACTTCCGCGCGCAGCACTTCCACGACACCTACACCAGCGAGCTGGTGAACGTGGTCGGCAACTGCCCGAGCCGGGTGACGGCCATGATCGGCAAGTACTTCGAGGGCAGGATGCCCGCCGACGCGCAGCGCGGCGGCGAGTGGCCGGCGCGGTGCGCGGCGCTCGCGGCCGAGTGGTCGAAGGCGATCGACGAGCTCGACCTCGCCGCCGCGGCCCATGCGCCGATGACGCTCCTGCGCGAGGTGGACGCATTCATCAACCGCACCGAGCCGTTCAAGGTGGCGAAGGACCCCGCGCGCGCCGGCGAGCTCGCGAGCATCCTCGCGCAGTGCGCCGAGGCCGTGCGCATCGCGGGCGTCATGCTCGAGCCGTTCCTGCCGCAGAAGATGGCGGAACTGCGCGCGGCGCTGGGCACCTCGGCCGACCTGCCGTTCGCGCAGCGCACCGCCTGGGGCGGAATCGCGCCCGGCACCGCACTGGCCAAGTGCGCGCTCTTCCCGCGGGTGTGAAATGGTGTCCGGGGTAACCCCGCACTCCCTTATCGCGGACCTTGGCGGATCCCGCCGTCGGACAGCTCGATCCGCCGCTCGCGGTACAGCGCGCCGATCGCCTGCTTGAACGCCTTCTTGCTGGCGCCGAAGCGCACGCGGATGTCCGCCGGCGTCGAATGGTCGCCGACCGGGAGCGTGCCCCCGGCGGCGGCGAGCGCCTCCATGATGCGTTCCCCCAGCGGCGCCACGCGCGCGTAGCCCGCGGGATCGAACCCGAGGTCCACCTTGCCGTCATCGCGCACGGCGCGAACGAAGGCGCGCAGGCGCTCGCCGTAGCGCACCTCGCGCGGCGCACCGTCCGTGAACAGCAGTCCGCGGTGCGCGTTCTCCACCACCACGCCGAACCCGAGCGGCGACTTCGCGAACACCAGCGCGTCCACCTCCTGCCCGGCGCGGTACATCGGCACGCCGCCGCGCAGGTGGTCGTCCACCTTCGCGCTGGCGATGATGCGGTCGGTGCGGCCGTCGATGATCACCGCCACCACCACGCGCTGCCCCAGCTTCACCGGCTTGCCCTGCTCGCGGAACGGAAGCAGCAGGTCCTTTGGCAGCCCCCATCCCAGGAACGCACCGGCGCGCTCGCTGATGTCGCGCACCTCCATGCAGGCAAACTCGCCCACCATCGCAAGCGGGCGCTCGGTGGTGGCCACCAGCCGATCCTCCGAATCCCGGTAGAGGAACGCGTCCACCTGCGCACCCGGCCGCATCGCGCCGGTCACGTACCGCCGCGGCAGCAGCACCTCCCCGAGCGCGCCCGCGTCGAGGTACGCACCCGCATCCGCGATGCGCGCGACCGTCAGGAGATTGCGTCGACCGAGCATGGAAAATGGCCCCGTTCCTCCCGGACCATTCTGATGTTACGGCGCGCCGCGAGCCGCCCCGGAACGGGCACCCTCGGGTTCAATGGGAACCACGGACAAAGCCACCGCCCCCGCCAAGGCTCCGGTGCCCTTGGTCCGCGAGGTGATGATGGCCGCGGGCGCGATGCTCGCGACGTTCACCGCGCTGGCCGCGCTGGTCAATCCATGGTTCCTCGCCGGCACCGGCTTCGTCGGCATGGGCCTCTTCATCGCTGGCCTCACCGGAATCTGCCCCATGGCCACGGTGCTTTCCAAAATGCCGTGGGGCCGTGCAACCGCGGCGCCGAAGACTGCGAACAAGTCCCGGGCTGCCTGCTCCAGCAAGTCCTGCTGCAGCTGACACGCGGACCCCAGGCCCCCACGAGGAGCGGCGCCCCGTCGAAAGACGCCGGGCGCCGCTTCATTTCCGCGCCGTCGGCAACCCCGCCTTCTTCCAGGCCTCGAACCCGCCGGCCACGTTCACGGCGTCGAACCCTGCCCGGCGCAGCATGCTGGTGGCCGCGGCGCTGCGGCCGCCGAGCGCGCAGTGCACCAGGATCCGCTGCCCGCGCGGAAGCACCGCGAGCCGAGGCGCAAGCCGCGTGTACGCGATGTTGGTCGAACCCTCGAGGCACCCGGCCGCATGCTCCGACGCGCCGCGTACGTCGAGCACGAATGCCTGGCGTCGATGCGCATCGGCCTCATGCACGCTCACCTCGGGCGCCGTGGCCAGGCGCGGTGCCGAGGCCACGGCCGCCGGCGGAACCACGGCCTCGAACCGGTCGTAGCCGATGCGCACCAGGTCGCGGATGATCTCGTCCGCGCGCCCCGGTTCGCACACCAGCACGATGCGCTCCTCGGGCTTGAGGTACGAACCCACCACCATCGGCAGCATCTTGCCAACGGGAGCCTGGATCGATCCCGGCAGGTGCCCGTCGCGGAACGCCGCCCACGGCCGCGTGTCCACCACCACGGTGCCCGCCCGCTCCCACTCGGCCGCGTGCGCCGCGGCGTCCGTCACCACCGGCGGCGCGGGCATGGAACCGAGCACCGGCACGCCGTCGCGGTTCATCGCCTTCATGCGCGCGAAGTAGAGGGGCGGCTCCGGCTGGCCGCTCAGGATGTCCTTCACGAACGCAGCCTCGTCGCCCACCAGCTTCAGCGCCGGGCTGTTTGCCACCTCGTAGCCCACGGTCGACTGCGGGATCGCGCCGAGCGCCTTTCCGCAGGCACTTCCGGCACCGTGCGCCGGCCACACCTGCACATGGCCGGGCAGCTTCACGAAGCGCGCAGCGCTGCGCCACAGGGCGTGCGCGCTCGGCTCGGCGATGCCTTCCACCCCCGCCGCGCTCTCGAGGAGGTCCGGCCGCCCGAGGTCGCCGACGAACACGAAGTCGCCGGTGATCATGCCCATGGGCTCGGTGGCGCCGCCGCCGTGGTCGGTCACCAGGAAGCTCATGTGCTCGGGCGTGTGGCCCGGCGTGTGCACCGCACGGAAGCCGATGTTTCCCACGCGGAACTCCGTGCCGTCCGCGAGCAGCGTGTGCTTGTAGGGGCCCAGCCACCTCGACTGCCACTCGCTTCCACCCTGCCCGCTCGCGTAGACGCGCGCCCCCGTGCGCTCGGCCAGCTCGCGCGCGCCGCTCAGGAAGTCGGCATGGATGTGGGTCTCGGCGACGGCCACGATGCGCAGGCCGTTGGCCGCCGCGATGGCCTCGTAGCGGTCCACGTCGCGCTCGGGGTCGAACACGATGGCCTCGCCCGTGCGCTGGCAGCCGATCAGGTAGGCGTACTGAGCGAGCTTCGGGTCCTCGATCTGTCGCAGCAGCATGGTTGGCTCCTCGCGGATGTGATACCTGCCGTGGCCCCGGGAGTCCCGGATCACGCGGTCCCAAAGCAAAACCACCCGCCGCAATGCATGCGGTCGGGCGGGGGCGTGGCTTGGGTGGCGCGCGGACGGTCTCAGCGGCGGCGGCGGGCCGTGAAGGCCGCGAGTCCGATGAGCGCAATCGCGCCGGGCGCGGGCACGTAGTTCAGGTCCAGGCGCACCGCATCGAGCGACATGCTGCCGGAGGCGGCGGCAAACTCCACGCGGAAGCCCGTGGCCGCGAACGGCACGGACGCGGTGTTCCACGTGTACGCCATGGTGCGGATGTTGCCCTGCGGCTGCGCGGGGGCGTCGGCGCGGATCTCCGAGAGCGCCGGCGCGAGCGAGAGGCTGTTGCCCGCGTTGTCGAAGAGCGACAGGCGGACGCTGCCGGCCGAGATGAGGGTACCGGCGGTGGCGACGTTCATCACCACCTGGACCGGGCTGTTTGCGTTTGCGAGCGTGCCGCCCATGATCATGATGTAGAGCGGCGCGTTGATGCTGTAGATGTTGCCCGTGCCCGTGATGAACGAGCCCGGTGCGAAGTTCATGAGCGAGAACGGCGAGCTGCCGGCCTGGTCGGGCAGGTTGGCGCCGCCGCTGGCCTGCGTGAACGACTCCCACGCGGCGAACTGGGAGTTGACGCTCCCTGCCCACGCCGGAATCAGCGGATTGACGAGCCCCCCTTGTGCGGATGCGACGGCGACGAACGCAGCGACTGATGACGCAATAACGCGCATGACCTTTTCCTCTCTCAAGACTTCAAGAACCGATCGCCGGGCGGCAGCGCCTGGCAAGTGAACCGTGCCCTGTGAAGCGCATTGCGCCACCAAAAGGGATCACGTCGGATCGGGATTCCGACTCTCGGACGATGAAAATGGCCCTATGGGACGCAGCGGGGTCCGACGGCGCGCGTCAGTACGACTTTGCCCAGACCACGCGGCCCGTACTTGGACGTCCAGTAATCACGCACTTTCCGGTCTCTGAGGATGCCTCGAGCGGAATGCACCGGATCGTGACGCCAAGGCGGTCCTTCACCTCGGCCTCCACCGCGGCGTCGCCGCAGAAGTGCGCCAGCGCAAAGCCGCCATGGATCTCTGGCGACGCGTTCTCGTCGCCCGTGCGCGTGGGGGTGAAGAACGCCTCGAACTCCGCGGTCGTGTCGATGGTGCGCGTGTGCGCATCTCGGAACGCCCGCGCCTTGGCGAGCATGCCGTCCTGGATCTCCTGCAGCAGCGCGGCCGCGCCGCGAACGAACTCGTCGCGCGGCATCGACTGCTTGTCCTTCGTGCCGCGGTCGCGGCGCCCCACGAACACCGAGCCCTGCTCGATGTCGCGCGGCCCCACCTCGATGCGCACGGGCACGCCCTTCTTCACCCACTGCCACATCTTGTCGCCGCCGCGCAGGTCGCGCGCGTCCACCTCGACCTCGATCGGCCGGCCCGCGAACTGCTGCGCACGCAGGTCCTCGGCCAGCTTCCGGCAGTGGTCGAGCACCTGCTGCGCGGTCTCGGGCTTGTGCGCCACCGGCAGGATCACCACGTGCGTCGGCGCCAGGCGCGGCGGCACGCAGAGGCCGTCGTCGTCCGAATGCGTCATGATCATCGCGCCGATCAGCCGGGTGCTGACGCCCCAGCTCGTGGTCCATGCGTACTTCTGCTGCCCGTCGGCATCGAGGAACTGGATCTCGCTGGCCTTGGAGAAGTTCTGCCCCAGGAAGTGGCTGGTCCCGGCCTGCAGCGCCTTGCGGTCCTGCATCATGGCCTCGATGCAGTACGTCTCCTCTGCGCCGGGAAACCGCTCGCCCTCGGTCTTGCGCCCCTGCAGCACGGGCATGGCCATCCAGTTCTCGGCGAAGTCGGCGTAGACGCCGAGCATCCGCATCGTCTCCTCCTCCGCCTCCTCGCGCGTGGCGTGCGCGGTGTGGCCCTCCTGCCAGAGGAACTCGGCGGTGCGCAGGAAGAGGCGCGTGCGCATCTCCCAGCGCACCACGTTCGCCCACTGGTTGATGAGGAGCGGGAGGTCTCGGTAGCTCTGCACCCACTTGGCGAACGTGGCGCCGATGATCGTCTCGCTCGTCGGGCGGACGATGAGCGGCTCCTCGAGCTCGCCGTCGGGGACGAGCTTCCCGTCGGGGCCGGCCTTCAGGCGGTGGTGCGTGACCACCGCGCACTCCTTCGCGAACCCGTCGACGTGCTGCGCCTCCTTCTCGAGGAAGCTCAGCGGGATGAAGAGCGGGAAGTAGGCGTTGCGGTGCCCGGTGGCCTTGAACATGCCGTCGAGCACGCGCTGCACGTTCTCCCAGATCGCGTAGCCCCACGGCTTGATCACCATGCAGCCGCGGACCGGGCTGTTCTCGGCAAGGTCGCCCGCGCGCACCACCTGCTGGTACCACTCGGAGTAGTTCTCCTCGCGGGTGGGGGTGATGGCCGTCTTGGCGGCGCCGCCCTGGGGCGCGCCCTTCTGCTTCTCGTTGCCGCTCATGGGGGGAACAGGGTACACGCGCCCCCGCGGCGCACGCACTCAGCGACGGCGGCGGCCGCGGCCCGTCGACACCAGGCGACGCACCTCGCCCGCCTTGGGCTCGAGCACCTTGCGCGCGCGCCGGCGCGCCGCGCGCAGGAGCTGCTGCCGACGCGAACGCACCTCGCGGAGGAGATCGTCCACCTGCCGCGGGTCGGGGAACTCCGCGCGCCGCTCCGAGAGCAGTCCCTCGAGCAGGCCGAGGTCGCGGTCCTCGCCGATGGCCGACACCACGCGCCCGAGGCTCGAGGCGAGGCGCTCGATGCGGCGCCGCGGACCGAGGCGCGACACGAGCACGAGCTGCAGCGCGAGCCGCTGGCATTCCTTGCGGACCTCGTGCAGCGCGTCGAGGTGGCCCGCGTTCCACGGCACCGCCGCCTGCCGGCGGGCGCGGCGCCAGCGGCGCGCGATGGCCGAGGCGATCGAATCCGGCCCGACCGCGCGCAGGTCCGCCGCGAGCATGCGCGCGCGCAGGCCCTCGAGCTGTCCCCGGATGATGGCCGCGGCCTGGTGCCAGTCGGCGGATGCCGTGGTGGCCTTGTCGGGCGCGAGCACCGCCACCGCGATGGCACCGGTGCTGCGGCGGAGCGCCGGCGGAAGCACCTCGCACACGTCGGTGATGGTCTCGATGAGCACGTCGCGGTCGCGCGTGGCGGAGAGGCGCTCGGCGGTGGCGCGCACCTCCTCCTGCACCGCGCGCACCTCCACGGCATCCACCGCGCCCTTGCACAGGCTGGCGCCCGCCCGGAAGCGCTTCAGCGCACGGCGCAGCTCATGCACCGCGCGGCGGCGGCGCGGCTGCTCCCAGCTGGCGAGGTCATCGCACTCGAGGAGGGCCGTGTCGATCTCGGCGAGCAGCGCATCGCGCAGCGACTCGCCCAGGTCCTCCGCCGGGCGCACGCGCGCCGGCAGCCGCGAGCGCTCGTCGCCGTCACCCATGCCGCATCGCCACCGCCACGATGCCGGTGGCCCCCAGCACGATCGACACGACGCCGTTGAGCAGCGTGAAGTGCCGCGCGAAGCGCGGCGCGCCGCCCGTGGCCAGGAGCACGTGCTCCATGCAGATCACCGCGGCCGCCACCAGCACAGCCGCGCCGAACGCGGGCCCGAGCCGAGGGTCCGCGCGCCAGCACGCCACGAGGCACGCAACGCTCCCCGCGTGCATCGCGCGCGAGACCCACGCGGCGCGCGCGTCCCCAAGGCGCGACGGCATGCTGTGCAGGCCCTCGCGGACGTCCACCTGGGTGTCCTGCATCGCGTAGAGCACGTCGAAGCCGGCAACCCACAGGATCACGGCGCCGGCGAGGAACCACGGCGCGGGTTCCGCGAGCGCCTCCGGACGCACGGCGATGGCCGCGGCGAGCGGGCTCATGGCAAGGCTCGCGCCCAGCCACACGTGGCACAGCATGCTGAAGCGCTTCAGCAGCCCGTAGGCCGAGATCCAGGCAAGGACGGGCAAGGAGAGCCACAGCGGCCAACGGTTCCCGAAGAGCGGCACGAACGCAGCGCAGAGCGCCACGAACGCAGCCGAGGCAAGCACGAACGCCGCGCGCGCCTGCGCCAACGAGATGCGCCCGGCAGGAAGCGCGCGTCCGGCGGTCCGCGGGTTGCGTGCGTCGATGTCGCGGTCAAGCAGGCGGTTCGCCACCATGGCCGCGGTGCGAGCGCTCACCATGCAGCCCACCACGAGCGCAGCGAGCACGGCCACGTCGCGCGGCGCGGGGCGCTCGGTGCCCACGGCCATCGCCGCGCCGAGGAGCGCGAACGGCAGTGCGAACACCGAGTGCGAGAGCTTGATGTCCTTCGCGATCTCGCGTGCGGCGGCGAGACCGGCAGCCGTCACTTCGAGGGCTCCTCGCCGCCCGCGGCCGGCGCGGCACGCGGGGGCTGCGCGGCGGACGCGGGTGCGGTCCCCGCGGCGGCCGGCGCAGGGGCCGAGGCGGCGCGGCGCGCCCGCAGCTCGTCGGCCGCGGCCTTGCCGCACATGCGCTCGACCACCTCGATCGGCTGCGTGCAGACCGGGTCCTTCACGGGCACCTTCCAGTACTGCAGGTAGCTCGGCTTGTAGTCGAAGCCGCCGGATGCGCCGCCGAGGTGCACCGTGACGGTCTGGTAGAAGCCGTCGCGCGAGGGGTACTCGATGTCGACCTGCGCCTTGCTGCCGTCGATGCGGGCCTGGCGGACCGTCCAGACGTTCGTGTCACCGGGGCACATCGGCTTGCCCGGCGCAAGCCCTCGCTCGAATGTCGAGAACGCCGCGACGTTCATCTCCGAGGGCAGGTTGTAGACCAGCGGGCTGTCCTTGGCGATCTGCTCGTGCGCGAACTTCACCGCGCTGATCACCACCTGCGGAAGCGGCGGCGTGTCCGTCGAGATCCCGGGCGCCCCGCCCATCGACGGCCACGTGCGCGGCGCCGAGCACGCCGCAAGCGAGGCCACCAGCGCGGCACCCGTTGCCCACGAAGCGATGCGAGCCGGCACGATCCGATCCATGGAGTGCGAAGCCATGCCGCGAAGTGTAGGTAAATCCGTTCCTGGTTACTTTGGCACCAATTTCTTTCTCCAGAGAAACGCGGTGCGGGAAGTGAGATGTGGGGTCCAGGGTGCCGAGGTGCCTCTGCGAAAGGCGGTGGGGTCGGTTGCGCGGTGCGGTGTGCACCTGGACGCCTCGGCGACCGGCGGTGGGGGCGGTCGCTCGGCGTAGTGAGTGCCTGGGCGCCTCGGCGACCGGCGGTGGCCTCAGTCGCTCGGACAAGTTGCACGCAACGGGTGCATCTGCGGCGAGGAGCGCGCGGCCGGGGCGTGCAACAACTCGCTTGATGAGGCCACCACCGTTCGCTGTCGGCTCGGGGCGCCGAACGTCGGGAGGCGGTCGGGCGCCAGCTGTCGTTCATCAGCAGGCGGTCGGGCGCCGGCTGTCGAGCTTCAACAGGCGGTCGAATGGGGGGCGCCTTCCGTCACTCGGCGAGCGCCCCGCAGTGAGCACGGGAACCCCCGGCGCAGCGCCGTATGCAGGCGAGAAGTCCGGCAGCTGCGGTACCGACTACTCCCGGGTGCATCCCGGACGAACGCATGCATATCGAGGCCGCAGCGGAACCTGGTGGAGCAAGGCCGTGCGCGAGACGGGGGTCCCGGCGCAACGAAGGGGCGCGGCCACCGCCGGAACCACCGCAACCCGTCAACCGCCCGACGTCAGAGCACCCACGGCGATTTCCCTAGAGAAAACAACTGGTGCCAAAGGAACCAGGAGCGGATTTACGAGCCGGCCTTCGCCACCTGCCAGTACTCGACGTCGACCGGCACCTGCCGACCGAAGATCGTCACCAGCACGCGCACGATGCCCTTGTCCGGCACGGTGCTGTCGACGGTGCCCTCGTAGTTCTGGAACGGGCCTTCCTTGATCGTGACGGCGTCGCCGGCGGCGAAGTCCATCTTGACCTGCGGGGCCTGCTCCGCGGGGCGGCTGTCGAACAGCATCTTCTCGACCTCGGCCGGGCCCATCGGGGTGGGACGTCCCGCGGTGCCGACGAAGTCGCCGACGCCCGTGGTCTCCTTGATCAGGAAGAACACGTCCTGCGGGATGCGGCCATCGGCCTCGAGGCGCATCTCCACGAACACGTAGCCCGGATAGAGCTTGGTCTCGGTGATCTTCTGCTTGCCGGCCTTGAGCGTCTTGGTCTTCTCGGTCGGCACCATGATGCGGCCGACGGACTGCTCCAGTCCCTCGATCTGCACCTTGCGCAGCAGCGTGTTGCGGACCGAGTCCTCCTTGTTGGAGGCCACGCGCAGCACGAACCAGTTGAAGCCCGGACGGAACATCGGGAGTTCCGACTCGTCCTGCGGCGGCACCGCCACCACGGGCTCCGCGGCCTTCTTGCCGCGACGCGAGGGCTCGAGCGCCTTGCCGGTCTCGACGCCGAAGTCGCTCAGGCGCGGGCCGGCGATCTTCTGCAGCGCGTCGCGGCCGCGGGCCAGCGTCTTGCCGCCGTCGGTACGGGTCATGGCGCCCTCGTGGGCGCCCTCGTGGGCGTCCGCGTGCTCGTGCTCGTGGGTCTCGTTGCTCAGGTCCATCGTTCGATCCTCCGCGCGCCGGACGGCGCCGTCACTCCGACTCCAGGACGCTGCTGTCGAGCACGCCGACCTGCAGGAATCCCCACGCGAACGCACGGTCGCACACGAAGCAGAACATCGCGATGGCGAGCATCGTGACGATCACCACGCCGGTCGAGTTGGTGATCTCGCGCCGCGTGGACCAGTTCACCTTGCGCATCTCGGCCTCGGTGGCGATCAGGAAGTCCACCGAGCGCGGGTTGCGCCCGAGCAGCCAGAACACCAGCGAGCCCAGGCCCGCGAAGAACACCAGCGCGGCGCCGATGGCCACGTACCCGGCGACGTCGCCGCCGCCCGAGCCGAGCTTCGACCACGTCCAGTACGTGCCCTGGGCGATGAGCAGGCCGAAGGCCGACGCGGAGATCATCCGCGTCCAGTACCCCTGCCCGCTCTTGTAGATGGCCTCTGATGCCATGGTCTGCAGTCCTTCCGTTTCGAACACGCCAGGAGTGAATCGAACACTCAACCTGCGGATTTGGAATCCGCTGCTCTGCCAATTGAGCTACTGGCGTCCATGCGTAGCGCCGCGGGGAACGGCCGGGGGCCGCGCCGCGCGACGGTCACTTGCGCTTGATCTTGTGCAGCGTGTGCTTGCGGAGACGGGGGCTGTACTTCATGAAGCCCTCCTTCACCTTCTCGGAGATGCCGCCCTTCACCCGGATCTCGGTCCGGTAGTTCAGGTCGCCGGTCTCCGTGCACTGGAGCCACACATATTCGCGGTCGAGAGCGCGCTTTGCCATCGTTCGTACCTCGGGTCAGCCGGTCCGGGGCCCGCCGCGCGGAACTGCGCGGCGGGCCCGGACGGCATGTCGGTCAATGTCAGGCCAGGATCTTGGTCACGACGCCCGAGCCCACGGTGCGGCCACCCTCGCGCACGGCGAAGCGGACGCCCTCTTCCATGGCCACGCCCTTGTCACCGAGGTCCACGACCATGGTGATGTTGTCGCCGGGCATGCACATCTCGGCGCCCTTGAGCTCCGCGATCTGGCCGGTGATGTCGGTGGTGCGGAAGTAGAACTGCGGCTTGTAGCCCTTGAAGAACGGAGTGTGGCGGCCACCCTCCTCCTTCGTGAGCACGTACACCTGCGACTCGAACTTGGTGTGGGGCTTGATCGAGCCGGGCTTGCACAGCACCTGTCCGCGCTCGATGTCGTCCTTCTCGATGCCGCGCATCAGGCAGCCGACGTTGTCGCCGGCGATGCCCTGGTCGAGCGTCTTCTGGAACATCTCGACGCCGGTGATGGTGGTCTTCTGGTTCGGGCGGAGGCCGACGATCTCGACCTCGTCGCCGACCTTGACCACGCCGCGCTCGATGCGGCCGGTGCACACGGTGCCGCGGCCCTTGATGCTGAACACGTCCTCGACGCTCATGAGGAACGGCTTGTCGACCTCGCGCTGCGGCTCGGGGATGTAGGTGTCGATGGCCTCCATCAGCTTGGTGATGCACTCCGAGGCCTTCGCGTCGCCGGGGTTGGACAGGGCCGGGAAGGCCGCGCCGCGCACCACCGGGGTCTCGTCGCCGGGGAAGCCGTACTTGGACAGCAGGTCGCGCACCTCGACCTCGATGAGGTCGAGGAGCTCGGCGTCGTCGACGAGGTCGATCTTGTTCAGGAAGACCACGATCTTGGGCACGCCGACCTGGCGGGCCAGGAGGATGTGCTCGCGCGTCTGCGGCATCGGGCCGTCGGCGGCCGAGACCACCAGGATCGCGCCGTCCATCTGCGCGGCGCCGGTGATCATGTTCTTCACGTAGTCGGCGTGGCCGGGGCAGTCGACGTGCGCGTAGTGGCGGTTCGGGGTCTCGTACTCGACGTGCGAGGTGGCGATCGTCACGATCTTGGTCGGGTCGCGGCGGCCCTCGGACTCGGACGCCTTGGCGACCTGGTCATAGGCCACCGGCGCGCTCAGGCCCTTCGCGGCCTGCACGGCGGTGATCGCGGCGGTCAGCGTGGTCTTGCCGTGGTCGACGTGGCCGATCGTGCCGACGTTGACGTGGGGCTTGGTGCGGGTGAACGTTCCCTTTGCCATGGCTGTTCAGTGCTCCGAAAGAAGGGTGTTGATGCGCGCGGGGCGCTGGTGTGCTGGCCGCGCGTTCTGGAAGAAGGTGACAGGTGCGGCCGCGCCTGCCAGACCTAAGCCACCGAAGGGGCTTGAACCCTCGACCTCACCCTTACCAAGGGTGTGCTCTACCACTGAGCTACGGTGGCCAACGATGACAACGCCGCCCGTTGCACGAGCGGCGAACCGGAAAGACTACCGAAACCCCGCCCCGGATTCAAGCGTCCGGCCACATGGCGCCCGCTCGGATTCCCGTGAATTCCGAGTCTGCGCCGCGCCAGGTTCGCAAGGAACGGGCAAAGGCCAATAAAGACGCCGCCCCTGACCCACGCTCAGTTCTGCTGGTCGAGGCGCTCCACGCGCGTCTGGCGGTTGTTGCGGAGGTCCTGCAGGTTCAGCCACTTGCCCATGGTGGCCACGTGGGCGTCGAGGTACAGCATGCAGCACACGTCGCCGACGTAGCGGAACTCCACCTCGCACTCGGGCGATGCGGGGAGCCAGATGTTCTGCGTCTGCGGGTTGCTCGGGTCCGGAAGCGGGATGGTCTCGCCCGCACGGCTGTCGACGGCGTACAACGACATGCCGGGGTACTTGATCATCGCGTTCGTGTACCAGTTGCTGCTGCCGGCGGCGTTGGGCACCGCGCTGAAGAAGTCGTTCGCCGCGAAGTAGCCGGGCTGCCCCTGCTCACGGATCGACGCGCCCGCGCCGAACGGCCGCGCGTCCGTGTCGGCGTCGGTGGGCATGGCCTTCTGGATGCCGACCTTCGAACGGAACGGGTCCGTGTCAACCATGCCCGGGTTCGTGTACGCCCAGTAGTCGGGCGAGTCGTAGCGATAGTCCCAGGTGGGGCTCGGCACCTCGGCGGGCTCGCCGCCCGGGTCGTTGGGGTTGCCCACGGGCACCAGCGGGCCGAACTTCCCCGTGGTCCAGAGGATGTCCGTCCACGAGCCCTTGCGCAGCTCGCCGGTGTTGGGCGTGGTGCCCGCAGGCGATGCCGTGCGCACGATGGTCTTCGCGAACTGCCCCGCGTAGTCGAACTGGCTGGGAACGATGTGGTCGCGGTTGTCGAGCGAGTACGCAGTCATCAGCGCTCCGATCGAGCGCAGATTGCTCTGGCTGGAAACCAGCTGCCCGTTGCGCCGCAGGATGCCGAGCGCCGGCAGCAGGATGCCGACGAGCGCCGCGATCACCGCCACCAC